>CADEDE010000032.1 GCA_902825995.1 uncultured Burkholderiales bacterium | reverse complement strand
TCATCCCGGTCGGCGCGCCGAGCTTCCGCGAAGCGGTGCGCTACGGCGCCGAGGTTTTCCACGCGCTGAAGAAAATCATCGACGCCAAGGGCATGCCGACCTCGGTCGGCGACGAGGGCGGCTTCGCTCCCAACGTGGCCAGCCACGAAGCGGCGATCCAGATGATCCTCGAAGCCATCGACAAGGCCGGCTATGAAGCCGGCCGGCAGATCGCCATCGGCCTGGATTGCGCCGCCAGCGAGTTCTACAAGGACGGCAAATACCAGCTCGCAGGCGAAGGGCTGTCGCTGTCCGCTCCCGAGTGGACCGACATCCTCGCCGCCTGGGTTGAAAAGTACCCGATCATCAGCATCGAAGACGGTATGCACGAAGGCGATTGGGACGGCTGGAAGCACCTGGCCGATCGCCTGGGCAAGAAGGTGCAGCTGGTGGGCGACGACCTCTTCGTCACCAATACCCGCATCCTGAAGGAAGGCATCGAGAAGGGCGTGGCCAATTCGGTCCTGATCAAGATCAACCAGATCGGCACCTTGACCGAAACCTTCGCCGCGATCGAGATGGCCAAGCGCGCCGGCTGGACGGCCGTGATCTCGCACCGCAGCGGCGAAACCGAGGACTCGACCATTGCCGACATCGCGGTCGGCAGCAATGCCGGCCAGATCAAGACCGGCTCGTTGAGCCGCAGCGACCGCGTCGCCAAGTACAACCAACTGCTGCGCATCGAGGAAGACCTCGGCGACGTGGCCTCGTATCCGGGTCGCGCGGTGTTCTACAACCTTCGGTGAACCGACCTTGGCCGTGCGCTGGCGCACCGCCGCCCTGCTCGCGCTGCTGGCGCTGGTGCAGGCGCAGCTGTGGTTCGGCAACGGCGGCAAGCCGCATGCGATGAACCTGCAACTGCAGTTGTCGCGCCAGCAGGTCGCCAACGACCAAGCCCACGCGCGCAACGCACAACTCGTCGCCGAAGTCCGCGACTTGCGCGAGGGCTTGGAGATGGTCGAGGAAAAAGCGCGCAGCGAGCTGGGCATGGTCAAGCCCGACGAGATCCTGGTTCAGATCGCACCCCGGCGCTGAGCCCATGACGGCGATCTTCGAGCCGCTGCTCGCGGCGGCATTCACGCTGCTCGGCAGCCCCGTGACCTGGCTCGAAATTGTCGCCTTCGTGCTCTCGGTGTGGATGGTGTTATGCAATATGCGGGTCAACCCGCTGGCGTGGCCGCTGGCCATCGCCGCGTCGCTGCTCTATGGCCTGCTCTTCGCGCACAGCAGGCTGTACGGCGAAGCCGGCCTGCAGGTCTTCTTCGCGCTGATCGCGGCCTGGGGTTGGTGGCAGTGGCAGTTCGGCACGCAGGACGGCGGCGCCCCACTCGTTGTGCGCCACCTCGGATGGCCGGCCCGCGCAACCTTGACGGCGCTGAGCCTGGGGGCGTGGCCGCTGCTCGGCCTGCTGCTGAACCATGCGACCGACAGCGATGTGCCGTACCTCGACGCCTTCCCGACCGCGTTCAGCATCACCGGGCAATGGCTGCTCGGCCGCAAGTACGTCGAAAATTGGCCGACCTGGGTGCTGGTCAACGTCGTCAGCGTCGGCCTGTTCGCCGTCAAGGGCCTGTGGCTCACGGTGGTGCTGTATGCCCTGTTTACGCTGATGGCGTTGGCCGGTTGGCGAGCCTGGGCCCGTCTCGCGCGATGAAGCCATGAGCCCAGGCAAGGTGATCGCCATCGTCGGTGCCGAGAGCACCGGCAAGAGCACGCTGGCTGCTGCGCTGGCGCTGCGCATCGGCGCACAGACAGGGCTGCGCTGCACCGTGGTCAGCGAGTTCCTGCGCGAATGGTGCGAGCGCGAAGCGCGCACACCGCGTGCCGACGAACAGTTGGCGATTGCCACCGAGCAGCGGCGGCGCATCGTCGTTGCTGTGGCCGGGCACGACGTGGTGGTGGCCGACACCATGCCGCTGATGATCGCCGTCTATAGCCAATTCCTGTTCGGCGACGCGTCGCTGGTGCCGATGGCCATCGCGGCACAGCGCCGCGCGGCCTTCACGCTATTGACCGCGCTCGACCTGCCCTGGGTGGCCGACGGCCATCAGCGCGACGGCGAGCATGTGCGCGAACCCGTCGATCGCACGTTGCGCGCGCTGCTCGCCGCGCACGGCCTGGGCTGGTCGGTGGTCGGTGGCTACGGCGCCGCGCGTCTGGATCAGGCCTTCGATGCCGTGAGCCCGCTGTTGGCGACGCTGGCGCCAGCGAACGCCGGCCTGTTCACCCGCCTGGCTGCACGCCAAGCGGCGCTGCCGGCCTGGCGCTGGGTCTGCGAAAAATGCGATGTGCCCGATTGCGAGCACGCGGCGTTCAAGTCATTGCAGGGCCGCTGATCCGGGTGGCTGGTTGCGCCCGGGCGTGAACAGCTCGCCGACATCGATGGCGTCGAAGCGGTACTGCAGGCCGCAGAAGTCGCAGCCGATCTCGACCTCGCCGCGCTCGAAGACGATGCCATTGACCTCGTCGGCGCCCAGGCCGCGCAGCATGCCGCGCACCCGTTCGCGCGAGCAGCGGCAGGCGAAGCGCGGCGCCAGCGGCTCGAAGCGGCGCACGTCCTCTTCCGAGTACAGGCGGCGCAACAAGGTACCGGCATCCAGCGCCAGCAACTCGTCGCGGGTGAGTGTCGCCGTGAGATGCGCGATGCGGTTGAAGGCTTCGTTCAAACCGATCTCGTCCTCACGATGCTGGCGCTCCAGGTTGCTTTCGCCTTCGACCGGCAGGCGCTGGATCAGCAGGCCCGCAGCGCCGTCGTCGGTGGCCGCCAGCATCAGTCGGGTGTCGAGCTGTTCGCTTTGCAGCATGTAGTGTTCGAGCACCTCGGCCAACGCCTGCAGCGGCTCGCCGGCATCGCCATGCAAGGCGACGATACCCTGGTAGGGCCGCGCGCCGCCGCTCCTGTCCTGCGGGTCGAGCGTGATCGCGCAACGACCCTGGCCGTGCATGTTCAACATTGCCGCCAGCCGCGCATCGGCGGGCACCTCGCCGATCACCTTGGCGGTGGCGCGGAACGACAGGTCGGGCTGCACTTCGGCCACCGCCAACTTGACCGGCCCGTCGCCGAACACCTGCAGGATCAGCGCGCCGTCGAACTTGATGTTGGCCTGCATCAGCGCGCCCGCTGCCGCCATCTCGCCGAGCAGCCTGCGCACCGGCGCCGGATAAGCGCCCTGCACCTCGCGTCGGCGCAGCGATTCGCGCCACGACGGCCCCAGCCGCACCAGCATGCCGCGCACCGGCAGGCCTTCGAAAATAAATTTGTGCAGCTCGTCGATCAATCAAAACTCTCCGGCGCAGCGGTGCGTGGGACGTTCGGCGCGCACCAGCCCATGGCGATAGCGACCGGCGCGCGCCACATAGCCCTCGGCGATGCGCTTCAGATTGGCAATCTCGTCGTGCGTCAAGCTGCGCCTGAAAGCAGCCGGCGAGCCCACGATCAAGGCGCTGTGGGCAAACACCTGGTCTTCGGTCACCAGCGCACCCGCACCGACGATCGAATCGCGGCCGACGGTCGCGCCGTTGAGCAGCACGGCCTGGATGCCGACCAGCGAACCGTCGCCCACCGTGCAGCCGTGCAGCATCGCCAGGTGCCCGACGGTCACGTCTTCACCCACCAGCAAGGGCCGGCCGAGGTCGGTGTGCAGCACGGCGTTTTCCTGCACGTTGCTGCGCGCGCCGATCACGATCGGCTCGTTGTCGCCGCGCAGCACCGCGCCGTACCAGACGCTGGCGCCGGGGCCGAGCGTTACGCGGCCGATGATCGTGGCGTTGTCGGCGACCCAGGCGCTGGGGTCGATTTGCGGCGTGGCGTCGCCGAGACGGTAGATGGGCATGCGGTGGCGACTGGCTTGAACGCACGATTGTAGGAATGGAATGGCGCGCGTTGGCCACTCGTGCCGGCGGTGTATGCGCTGCTGCGGCGTGCAGTTTCGAGCCTGCCCTGAGCTGCCAGACGCGGACGCTCGATCTCGCCAAGCCCTGGTTCCTCGCGCTGGCCTGCGAAAATGCGCCCATGAGCCCGCCGGGCCGCCCCAAGGGCGAATACCGGAGGGCCAAGCCCGAAGGTGCCCTGATGACCGTGCAGCAAGTCACCCCCGAACTGCGCCAGTGGATCATTGCCCAGGCGCAGGCCGGCCACCAACCCGAGGCCGTGCTCGACGCCATGCGCGCCAGCGGTTGGCAGCAGGCGGTGGCCATTGAAGCCCTGGAAGCCACATTGACCGGCTTTCTCGCCGAGCATGCGCAGGCTGCGGGCCTGCCGCCCCCGCTGCCCGTGCCGGGCCCGGACCTGAGCGAATCGCCGTTGTGGCTGGATGCCGGCGACCGTCGCGTGCAGGTGCTGATGACGATGAACCAGCCGCGGGTGGTGGTTTTCGGCAGCCTGTTGTCGGACGCAGAGTGCGACGCCATGGTGGTCCTGGCACGGCCGCGCATGACGCGCTCTGAAACCGTGCAGACGGAGACCGGCGGCAGCGAGGTCAACCCGGTGCGCACCAGCTCGGGCATGTTCTTCGGGCGCGAGGAAAATGCGCTGTGCGCGCGCATCGAGGCCCGCATCGCCCGGCTGCTCGACTGGCCGCTGGAAAACGGCGAGGGCCTGCAGGTGCTGCACTACCTGCCGGGTGCCGAGTACAAGCCGCACCACGACTATTTCGACCCGGCCAAGCCGGGCACGCCGTCGATCCTCGCACGGGGCGGCCAGCGCGTGGGCACCGTGGTGATGTACCTGAATGGGCCCGAGAAGGGCGGCGGCACGACCTTTCCCGACGTGGCGCTCGCCGTGGCCCCGGTCAAGGGCAATGCGGTGTTCTTCAGCTACGACCGGCCGCACCCGATCACGCGCACGCTGCACGGCGGGGCGCCGGTAATTGCCGGCGAAAAGTGGGTCGCCACGAAGTGGCTGCGCGAGGGCCGCTTCGAGTAGCCGTCTTAGGGCTGTCAACCGGGTGCCTGGGGCAATCGTTGTCGGTGCCGAGCGCTATTGCTCAATTCAATTCGATCGAACCCAAATGAACAAGCTCCTGACCGCCCTGGCCGCCCTGGCCTTCGTTGCTGCCGCCCAAGCTCAAACCGCTGCTCCGGCCAAGCCGGCTGCCCCGGCTGCCGCTGCCACCCCGGCTGTTGCCGCCGCTCCGGCTGCCGACGCCAAGGCCGCCGCCCCGGTTGCCGAGATGAAGAAGGATGCCAAGCCCGAAGCCAAGGCCGACAAGAAGGTTGCCAAGAAGGCCAAGAAGGCCAAGAAGGTCGTGAAGGAAGAAAAGAAGGCCTGATCGGTTTTCGGCTCGACCCAGAAAAACCCGGCCTTGGCCGGGTTTTTTGTCTTCCGGGCTGGGTGTCAGGGCCGCGGCTGGGTGCGGCCCACGGCCGATGCCAGCATCCGGTTGCGCACGATATGGGCCCATTTGCGCTGCTCCCAGCTTTGCGGACCTTGGAGCGGCCAGCTCTCGATCACGCTGGCCAGTTCGTCGTGTGGCAAGCGCACATAGCCGGGCACATGCCGTCGCAGCAGCCAAACGCCGGGCAGCAGGCGGCGTGGCAGGGGCGCACGGGCCTCATCGACCCAATAGATACACGGACGTTGCATCCAGAAACCTTGACGTTCGAAGTGCACCCGGCCGGCAATGCCGCTGGCGGCTGGCAGCAGGATGTATTCGGCCGTGGTTTCAACGACCGCAAAGCGCAGGTCGCTGGGCGAATCGCCGCCGTGGCAGACCAGGATCACGCGGTGGATGTCGCGGGCCGGGATGCGGTCGATTTCCTGTTCATTGCGCAGCACCAGCAGGTCGTTGTTTTCCCAGCGGGTGTCGAGGCTTTGTTGGCGCATGGTGGGCTCTGGAGGGGGGAGCAACACCTTAGGCGGTGCGTGGCCCGACGGCTGTGAGCAGGTACAACAAAAGCAAGCAGATCGGTGCAGCTTGACCGGGGCGCGCACGCAGCCGTGGTCGGAGCGCCAAGGGCCACGAAGCGAGTTCGGGGCCGTCATTTCATGCCGCCACGGTCTGGGCGTGTGGTGGCACGCTGGCGCGCCATTCCAACTCGTTGCCGATGCGAAAGCGCAGCGCGTCGGTGGCGTCGGGGTCGCCATGCACGACGAAGGTGTGCCGCGGCGCGCGCTCGAAGCCGCGCAGCCATTGCATCAGTTCGTCGGCATCGGCGTGGCCAGAGAAGCCCTCGAGGTGGCTGACCGCGGCGCGCACCGGCACCATCGCGCCGAAGATCTTCACTTCGCGTTCGCCCGCCAGCAGACGCGCGCCGCGCGTGCCGGCGACCTGGAAGCCGGGGAAGGCAATGTGGTGGCGCTCGTCGGGCGCCATCGCGCTCAGATGGTGCAGCACGCGCCCGCCGGTGGCCATGCCGCTGGCCGAGATGATCACGGCCGGGTAGCGCGAGCGTGTCAGGCGCTGCGATTGCGCCGCGGTTTCGATGAAGCGAACGCCGTCGGTCAGCGTGTCGATCTCGCGGCGCGGCACGGCGAGCAGTTTGCGATGGCGCAGCGTGACCTCGGTGGCCGCGATCGCCATCGGGCTGTCCAGGAAGATCGGCAGCGAGGGCGGGATGTCGCCCGCCCGCTTGAGCCGTTGCAGCACCAGCAGCAGCGCTTGCGCGCGGCCCACCGCAAAGGACGGCAGCAGCACGCTGCCGCCGCGCTTCACGGTGCGGCGGATGATCTCGCCCAGCGCGGCCTGCACATCGTCCGTCGGATGCACGCGGTTGCCATAGGTGGCTTCGACGAGCAGCACGTCGGCGCGTGCGATGCGCTCGGGTGGCGGCAGCAACAGGTCGTGCTGGCGGCCGAGATCGCCGGAGAAAACGATGCGTTCGCGGCCGGCAAGGAGTGTGACGGCACTGGCGCCGAGCAGGTGACCAACGGGCGTCAGCGAAACCTCGATGCGGCCGACCTTGACGCTGCGTCCGGCGGCCAGCGGCGTGATGCGCTGCACCGCGCGCACCGCATCGGCGCCGGTGTACAGCGGCAGGGCCTTGCCGTGCCTGGAAAGCCCAAAGCGGTTGATGCGCCGCGCGTCTTCTTCCTGCAAATGGGCGCTGTCGCGCAGCAGCACGTCGGCGAGGTCGCGCGTGGCCATGCTGGCATAAACCGGACCGCGGTAGCCGCGCTTGACCAGCACCGGCAGGAAGCCGCTGTGGTCGAGGTGGGCGTGGCTGAGCACCACCGCATCCAGGCTGTCCACGTCGAAGGGCAGCGGCAGCCAGTTGCGCTCGCGGTGCAGCTTCAGACCCTGGAACAGGCCGCAGTCGAGCAGGATGCGCGAGCCGGCGACCTCGATCAGGTGCTTGGATCCGGTGACGCCGTCGGCGCCGCCATGGCTGGTCAGTTTCATGCGCAGGACTGTAGCCCGCGCCGATGGCCTATCGCTTGGGCTGCGTCAGACGGTGGCTGGCGGGACGGGATCCGCCGTCACGGCGCGGCGCATGTCCGCCACCGCCACCGCCACCACCGCTACCCGGGCGACCGCCGGGGCGACCGCGACGGTCGCCGCCGCCGCTCCCGCCGGCATTGCGCCGCGTACCACCGACGCCGATCGTCATGCGGCCGAGCACGATCGGCTCGGCCTTTTCGCCGGTGGGCGGCTCGAATCCGGGCACCAGCTCGCGCGGGATGCTGCGTTTGATCAGGCGCTCGATATCGCGCAGGAAGATGTCTTCATCGACGCAGGCCAGCGAAATCGCCTCACCCGTGGCACCGGCGCGGCCGGTGCGGCCGATGCGGTGCACGTAGTCTTCCGGCACGTTGGGCAGCTCGAAGTTGACGACGTGCGGCAGCATGTCGATATCGATGCCGCGGGCGGCGATGTCGGTGGCCACCAGCACCTGCAGGTCGCCCTTCTTGAAGTCGGCCAGGGCCTTGGTGCGCGCGGTCTGGCTCTTGTTGCCGTGGATCGCCATCGCGCTGATGCGCTGGTCGTTCAGATAGTCCGTCAGGCGGTTGGCGCCGCTCTTCATGCGCGTGAAGACCAGCACCTGGTGCCAGTCGCCACTCTTGATCAGGTGCGCCAGCAACTCCTTCTTGCGCTCGCGGCCGACCGGGTGCACCTTTTGTGCGATGGTCTCGGCAGTGGCGTTGCGGCGCGCGACTTCGATCAGCACCGGCTGGTTGAGCAGCTTGTCGGCCAGGGTCTTGATCTCGTCACTGAAAGTGGCCGAGAACAGCAGGCTCTGCTTCTTCTGGGGCAGAACAGCCAGCACCTTCTTGATGTCGTGGATGAAACCCATGTCGAGCATGCGATCGGCCTCGTCGAGGACGAAGATTTCGACGTGGCTCAGGTCCAGCGTGCGCTGGCCGTGGTGGTCCAGCAGGCGGCCGGGCGTGGCGACCAGGATGTCGACGCCCTTGCGCAGGCGGTCGATCTGCGGCTGCATGCCGACGCCGCCGAACATCACCATCGACGTCAGCGGCACATGCTTGCCGTAGGTGCGCACGCTTTCTTCGACCTGCGCGGCGAGTTCGCGGGTCGGTGTGAGGATCAAGGCGCGGATCGCGACCCGTCCGCGCGCATCGCGCTTGGAGGGCACGGCCATCAGGCGCTGCAACATCGGCAACACGAAGCCGGCGGTCTTGCCGGTGCCGGTCTGCGCGCCGCCCATCACATCGCCGCCTTTCAGCACGGCCGGAATGGCTTGGGCCTGGATCGGGGTGGGGGTGTCGTAGCCCTGATCGCGGATCGCGCGCAGGAGCGGCTCGGCCAGGCCGAGGTCGGTGAAATGCATTTGAGAGGGAGGCCCGTTCGGGCCGTGGTTCGCTGCCTGCTGTCACCCGTTGCGGGCGCACCAGTCGGTAGGCGCGAAGGATTTGGGGCGTCGGAATCGACCGCGCCGCGATGACTGGAAGCCGCAGCGCAGCCGGGATTGTACCTGCGCCAAGCCCACGGCGTGCAGCGCATAGACGTGGGCCATGCGCACCAGAGACGGCGCGGCCTCGACGGTCATCACTTGGCTGTTCATGCGGTCCGCTCCTGTGCGTGCGGGGTTCAAGTCGGCAATGTAGGGCCAGGCTGGCCGGCTGCAAGACCGGCGACAATAGCGGCTGTTGCGGGCCCCCTGGTGTGGACGGCCCGCGTTGTCGTTTTTGAGCAAGAGAGCCATGGCCCAGTACGTCTTCACCATGAACCGCGTCGGCAAGATCGTGCCGCCGAAGCGCCAGATTCTCAAGAATATCTCGCTGTCCTTCTTTCCCGGCGCCAAGATCGGCGTGCTCGGCGTCAACGGCTCGGGCAAGAGCACGCTGCTCAAGATCATGGCCGGCATCGACAAGGATATCGAAGGCGAAGCCACGCCGATGCCGAATCTGAAGATCGGCTATCTGCCGCAGGAGCCGCAGCTCGACGCCAACCAGACCGTGCGCGAAGCCGTGGAGCAGGGCATCGGCGGCGCGCTGGCGGCGAAGAAGCGGCTCGACGAGGTGTATGGCGAGTATGCCGAGCCCGATGCCGATTTCGACAAGCTCGCCGCCGAGCAGGCCGAGCTCGAAGCGGTGATCGCCGCCGCCGGTGGCGACAACACCGACCTGCAACTCGAGCTCGCCGCCGATGCGTTGCGCCTGCCGCCCTGGGAGGCGCAGATCGGCGTGCTCTCGGGCGGCGAGAAGCGCCGCGTCGCGCTGTGCCGCCTGCTGCTGTCCAAGCCCGACATGCTCCTGCTCGACGAGCCGACCAACCACCTGGATGCCGAGAGCGTCGATTGGCTCGAGCAATTCCTGCAGCGCTTCCCCGGCACCGTGGTGGCCATTACCCACGACCGCTATTTCCTCGACAACGCGGCCGAGTGGATCCTCGAACTCGACCGCGGCTCGGGCATCCCCTGGAAGGGCAATTACTCCGACTGGCTGGATCAGAAGGAGCAGCGCCTGGAGCAGGAGCAAAAGACCGAAGACGCGCGCATGAAGGCGATGAAGGAAGAGCTGAAGTGGGTGCGCAGCAATGCCAAGGCGCGCCAGACCAAGAGCAAGGCGCGGCTGGCACGCTTCGAGGAACTCTCCGACGTCGAATACCAGCAGCGCAACGTGACCAACGAGATCTTCATTCCGGTGGCCGAGCGCCTGGGCAATGAAGTCATCGAGTTCAAGGGCGTCAGCAAGGGCTACGGCGACCGACTGTTGATCGACAACCTGAGCTTCAAGGTGCCGCCCGGTGCGCTGGTCGGCATCATCGGCCCCAATGGCGCCGGTAAATCGACGTTGTTCCGAATGCTGCAAGGGACTGAAAAGCCCGACAGCGGCGAGGTGCTGATCGGCAAGACGGCACAACTGGCCTTCGTCGATCAAAGCCGCGAGAGCCTGGCCGGCGACAAGACGGTGTGGGAAGACGTTTCGGGCGGCCTGGACAATATCGTCGTCGGCAAATTCGTCATGCCCAGTCGCGCCTATCTGGGCCGCTTCAATTTCAAGGGCAACGACCAGCAAAAGCGGGTCGGCAGCCTGTCGGGTGGCGAACGCGGCCGCCTGCACCTGGCGAAAACGCTGGCCAAGGGCGGCAATGTGCTGATGCTCGACGAGCCGAGCAACGACCTCGACGTCGAAACCCTGCGCGCGCTCGAAGAAGCCCTGCTCGAATTCGCCGGCAGCGCGATGGTCATCAGCCACGACCGCTGGTTCCTGGATCGCATCTGCACCCATATCCTGGCCTGCGAGGGCGACTCGCAGTGGAACTTCTTCAACGGCAACTACCAGGAGTACGAAGCCGACAAGAAGAAGCGCCTGGGCGAAGAGGGCGCAAGGCCCAAGCGCGTGCGCTTCAAGCCGATTCACTGAGCGGCGGCGGTTCCGCGGCGCTGCGACAAAACGCGGGAACCGGGGGAAGGCTGGCGGCTCCAAGGCGCTGCCAACGGGCGTTTCCCGATGGCAGGCAGGCGCTCTGGCTTCGATAATCGAAGCTATTCGATGCCCACATCGAAGGACACCATGCCTCACCGTTACGCCCGCCGCTTCACTTTCGCCACCTTGAGCCTGGCGCTGCTGTCGCTGACCCTGGCAGGCTGCGCCAGCGTCGCGGCCGCGCCAACGGCGGCGCGAGCCCCCGGTGCGCCGGCCTCGGCTGCATCGGGGGCGGCGCCGTCTGGCCCGCCGGCGCCGGGCCAGCCGCCGGTATTTGCTACCGTCATCAAGGACGCCAGGCAAATCGACGGTCTGTTTGGCCTTTGGCAAAAGGACGACAAGGTCTGGCTCGAACTCAAGCCCGAGGATTTCAACAAGGCCTTCTTCCTGTCGCCCAAGCTGGCGCGTGGCATCGGCGAGGCCGGCCTCTTCGGCGGCTCGATGCGCGTGCCTAACAGTCGCGTTTACGCACGCATCGTCGAATTCCGTCGGATCCACAACCTGGTGCAGCTGGTCGAGGTCAATACCGACTATGTGGCGCGCGATCCGCAGTCGCCGCAGGCACGCGCGGCCGCTGCCAGTTTTTCGCACAGCCTGCTGGCCAGTACGCCCGTGGCCAGCCAGCCGCACCCCGAGCGCAAGACGGTGCTCGTCGATGCCGGCCCGCTGTTCCTGAACGACATGCTGGGCCTGGGCACGGCGCTGCAGCGCGCGTTCCGCCAGGGCTATGCCCTCGAGGCGCGCAATACGCATTTCGCCGGCCTGCGCGCCACCCCCGGGCAGGTGGTGCTGAATGTCGATGCCCATTTCTACAGCGCCAACCTCGCCGTGCCGCAACCCGGCGCGCCGCCGGGCGCGCCGGTGCCGGTCACGCCACGCGCCTTGCCCGATCCGCGCAGCATGGTGCTGGGCCTGTACTACTCGCTCAGCAAGCTGCCCGACTCGGCGATGACGCGGCGCGTGGCCGATGCACGCATCGGCTATTTCGCCAGCAGCGTCAACGACTACAGCGACGATCTCGCGCGCACGCCGCGCCAGCGCTTTGTCAACCGTTGGCGCCTGGAAAAGAAGGATCCGGCGGCGGCGCTGTCCGAGCCCGTCAAGCCGATCGTTTTCTGGCTCGACAGGACGATTCCGTTGAAGTACCGCGACGCCATCACCCGCGGCGCGCTCGAGTGGAACAAGGCCTTCGAGAAAATCGGTTTCAAGGATGCGGTCGCGGTCAAGGTCCAGCCCGACGATGCCGATTTCGACACCCTGGACGTGAGTACCGCGTCGATCCGCTGGCTGACCAATGCGCAGCCGATGTACGGTGCCATCGGGCCGAGCCATGTCGATCCGCGCAGTGGCGAAATCCTCGACGCCGATATCGCCTTCGAAAGCCTGTCGTCGCGCAGTCTGCGGGCCACGCGGGCGCAGGTGCTCGCCGGGCGCAGTGCGTTCGAGTGGCTGCCGGTGTTGCAGGCGCACGATGCGGCGATTGACGGCGTATCGGCCCGCCAGCCAGGCCTGGCCGATCCGATGCAGGCGCACCGCCTGGGCCAGATCTGCCAGCAGGCCGACCTGGCCGGCGAGCAGCTGGGCTACGCCCTCGACGTGCTCGAGGCGCGCGGCGACCTCGACCCCGACAGCCCCGAGGCGCAGCAATTCGTGCTCGACTATCTGACCAATGTGACGCTGCACGAGGTCGGCCACGCGTTGGGCCTGGCGCATAATTTCCGCTCATCGCGTGTCTATACCGACAGGCAGTTGTCGGACCGCGAATTCACCGCCGTGAACGGCGTCGCCGGCTCGGTGATGGAGTACGCGCCGATCAACCTGCCGCGCCCGGGTGAAGCGGGTGGCACGCCGTTCCAGACGGTGCTGGGCCCCTACGATTTCTGGGCCATCGAGTACGCCTACAAGCCGATTGCCGCGGCCGACGAAGCCGCCGAGTTGCAGCGCATCGCTGCGCGCAGCGCCGAGCTGCAGCTGGCCTTTGGCGGCGACGAAGACAACTTCCTCGGCATCGATCCCGAGTCGCTGCAAATGGACCTTGGAGACGACCCGGTGGCTTTCGCCAGGAAGCGCATCGAAATCGCGCGCGACCTGATCCGGCGCCAGGAAACCCGAGTCCTCAAGCCCGAGGCCGACTACGCCGTGCTGCGCCGCTCGGTCGGTTTTGCGGTCAACGATGCGGCCCGCGCCATGGGCATCCTGGCACGCCAGATCGGCGGCGTGCGCATGCTGCGCGACCACCCGGGCAGTGGCCGCGATCCGCTTTTGCCGGTGCCGGCGGCGGTGCAGCGCGAGGCCCTCGACGTACTGGCCGGCAGCGTCTTTGCCGGCGACAGCCTGCGCCTGTCGCCGGCCCTGCAACGCAAGCTCGCGCCCGACTATGGCGAACGCCTCGAAGCGGTTTTCGGCGGTGCCGGTGGCGATGCCACCGATTTCTCGCTGGTCGCCGTGATGGTCAACCTGCAGCGTGCGCTGCTGGCGCAACTGATGAGCGACGGTGTGGCTTCGCGCCTGCTCGACAGCGAAGGCAAGCTCGATATCGGAACCCAGGCCAAGCCGGTGGACGCTTTTCGCCTGTCCGAGTTGTACAGCTGCCTGACCCGCGAGATCTGGAGCGAACTCTCTGCGGGCGGCGAGATTGCGGTGGCGCGCCGCGAATTGCAGCGTGACCATGCCGGGCGCTTGGCTGCGACCTTGTTGCGCTCTGGCGGCGCCGGACGAGCCGACAGCAAGAGCCTGGTGCGCGCCGAGTCGGTGGCGCTGCTTGCGCGCCTCAACGCCGCGGCCAGGCGCCGCGGCATCGGTGCCGAGACGCGCGCGCACCTGGCCGACAACGCCGAAACACTGTCGCAGGCCTTGGCAGCCCGGCTGCAGCGCGCAGGCATCTGACCAAGCTTCGGTGTGCCATCAAGGCGGCGCAGATCGTAGAGCTAACCGGCGGCGCTTTAGCGCCGTCCAGCGACCGAAGGGAGCGAGGTTGAGCGCCGGGTTAGCGGAGTAATCGGCCGCGGCCGCAAATCGCCCGAAAGTCACTCTGAAAAATCCCTTGCAGATCAACTACTTGGAGGGAGTGACTTGAGAGCGCCGGGTTAGCGAAGTAATCGGTGGGCTGCCGCAAATCGCCCGAAAGTCGCTCTGAAAAGCTCCTTGCAAATCAACTACTTGACGGGAGTGACTTGAGAGCGTCAGTGCGGGACGTAAACGAGTTCCTACTGGCCAAACCGAAATTTGCTTGCTTCCAGGTATTCGTCAAGCAACTCCATGGCCACCCATCTTCTTCCCAAACGCTCGGCAACCGCCCCTGCAGTGTTCGATCCGGCGAAGGGATCGAGTACGAGGTCACCATCGTCGGTGAGCATCTTCACGAAGAACTCTGGCAGCGCTGCTGGAAACCTTGCTGGATGTATCTTCATTCCAGATTCCTTGCACCGCATCGTGTAAACGTCGTTCGCTGAGTTGTTGCCGGCGATCAGCATTTCGTTCGCGATCTTGTCTTCCAGAACATTGGAAGGGATCGAACCGCCAGATTCGATTTTGTCAAATGAGGAGGTGATGTTGTGTCCGGAGGGGCGAACAGTTGTCTTGACTCCGCGTTGGGCTAGGCGAAGCATGTCGGCGCTGTACGGCCTCAGTACTTGACGGTTGTCTGCCTTCGGAAAAGGTGTCTTCGACAGCCACCACACATGCTCAACTGAATCCTTGATCCTTACGCGCCGGACTGTGACCCACTCGGCGGGGACCGGCATCTTTGCTGGGTTGTACCAGTAGCACTCCTGGGCTAGATGGAAACCGAGGTCTTCGACCAGTGCGATCATCAGCTTGTAGTGATAGAGGGAGCGGGTTGGTGTTCCCTGGTTCCAGCTACCGCCGATGTTCAGCACGAAGCTACCGTCGTCGGTTAGTACGCGATGCACTTCGCGCGCGAAGGGCAGGAACCATTCAACGTAGTCGGCCTTGCAGACGTTGCCGTATTCCTTCTTGAAGTGAAGCGCATACGGCGGTGACGTGAAAGCCAAGTTCACACTTCCATCAGGTAGAGCACGGAGCAGTTCGCGCGAGTCTCCTAGGTATGCGGCACCCGAAGGCGTTTCATAGTACGGCTCCACGTCCTGCATCAGTCCCCGTGGGTGTGTATGGGCCGGCGCGAACAGACTGGGCTGGGGGGCGTCAAGGACCTTGTTCATTCGGGGCGCATGGTTGCCGCTGCTAGCATGCAGCATCTTGAATGTAGCACAAAATACGTTGACAAAGTCAACCCAAAGAAACCCTAAGACGATCGAGCCTGCCGACTGGATCACCCAGGCCGAGGCGGCTCGCTTGCGGAACGTATCACGGCAGGCCATCGCGAAGCTGGTTGGCAATGCGCGCTTGCGAACTCTAGAGATCGGCGGTCGCACTTTCGTGAGCCGTGCCGACGGTTTGGTTTTCGAACCGAATCCGCCCGGACGGCCAAAGGGTGTGGGGAATGAGTGAGTCTCGCCTTGACGCCGTTCGAGAACTGCTTGGGCAATGCACGGCAGAAGAGCAGGGCGTAATCTTCCGTGAACTGCGCAAACTGCACGCGATTCACGAGTTCGAGGCGGTCATCGGCGCGCCAGCCGAGATGATCTTGGAGGCAGTGCACCGTGCCCCGGAATTGACACGGCGGATGCTCCGCGGCGTCATCGCCGACGCTGCGTTTCGAACGTTCACTGTCGCTTCGCTGGGGCCGCATGGTTGGAACGATGTAACTCCTGCCGGCAACTTCGCGTATGACTACAAGTTGGATGATGGCGCGGGCCCCGTATCGGTTCAGGTCAAACTGCAGCGAAGTGAGCGCGGTGCTCCCGTAGTCAGAAGTGGCGAACGCTTTTTGTTTGGTCCCGAGGTGTTCATGACCGAGACGCAGAAGACGCGGACAGGCACTGATGGAGAAGACAACCAGACTCGGCCGTATCGATACGGCGAGTTCGATGTCCTTGCTGTTTCGATGCAGCCGTCATCGGGCAAGTGGGATGGGTTCATGTACACGCGCGGGCGCTGGCTGCTGCCTGGCAAGAAGTCAGGTGAAATCGCGACGCTTCAACCGGTTGCCAAGGCGCCCAACGAATTCTGGACGGACGACTTCAGGGTTGCCGCAAGCTGGCTTCGCTCCGACGACGGTGGGAAGCGAATCAAGGACAAGACACCAGCCAAGAAGCGGCCGTTGCGCTGAGCGGGCTTGTAGCGGGGCATCGGGGGCCTCTCATCGCTGCGATGAAGGCTCAACGCGGCTTGGATCGCGCTCGTCGTCAGCGATATCCCGGATGCTTGGTCATTCAGTTATTGCACAGTCTCAACGGGTTGTCGGCCGCGTCTGGCGGAACTGCAAAATCCCGGTCGTGAGCGCGGTGCCGAGCAGGATCACGGTGCTGCCGAGCAGCAGCGGCCAGGTCAGCGTCTCGCCCAGGAATACGGCGCCCCAGACCACCGCGAACAGCGGTATCAGCAGGGTGACCGTGCTGGCGCGTGCCGGCCCGACATTGGCGAGCAGGCGAAAGTACAGGACATAGGCCAGGGCGGTGCACAGCACGGCCAGCCCGGCAGCGCTGGCCCAGGCGGTCGCGCTCGGCACGGCGGCGGGCCACAGCCGCCACGCGGGCAGGGCCAGCGCGAGGCTTGCAGCGAGCTGGCTGCCGGCAGCCACAACCATCGGTGGCACGCCTTGCAGCCGCCGCTGTGCGTAGTTCGCGGCAAAACCGTAGCACAGCGCTGCGGCCAGGCAGGCAGCGATGGCCAGCGTGGCGCTCACGCCGTGCTCGCCCGGTTTGAGGCTGGCCTTGTCCCAGGCCAGGCCGAGCACGCCGGCGAAGCCGAGCGCCAGGCCGACGCTGCGGCTGCGCGACAGCGGATCGCCGAGCCAGACCCAGGCGATCAGTGCGGCCCACATCGACGTGGTGGCGTTGAGGATGGCCGACAACCCGGCATTGAGGGCCAATGCGGCGACGCCGAAAAGCAGGAATGGCAGGGCTGAATTGACCAGGCCGACGAGCGCGACGGCGCGCCAGTGGCGGCGCAATGCCGCCGCGTGGCCCTGCAACAGCAGCCAGGGCATCAGGCACAGCGCCGCGCCGCCGACCCGCACAGCGGTCAGTGCGACCGGGCCGAAATCTTCGGCGCCGAGGCGCATGAACAGGAACGACGCGCCCCACAGCGCGGCGAGCAAGAGCAGTTCGGCCAGGTTGTGCGGCGTCATGCCAGCAACACGCCTTCGAGCTTCAGCAGCGCTTGCTTGCGCTGCAGGCCGCCGGCATAGCCGGTGAGCGAACCGTCGCGCCCGATCACGCGGTGGCAGGGCACGATGATGCTGATCGGGTTGCGTCCGATCGCCGCACCGGCGGCGCGTGCGGCTTCGGGCCGGCCGGCCTGTGCGGCGATTTCGCCATAGGTGCTGGTGTGGCCGTGCCGGATCTTCAACAGGGCCTGCCACACCTTGTGCTGGAACGGCGTGCCCTGCGGGTCGAGCGCCAGCCCGATCGTGCGGGTATCGCGCCCGGCCCAGTAAGCGGCCAGCCAGGCGCGGGTGGCGGCGATATGCGGGTGCGCGGCATCGACCGGGGTGTCGAGCACGCCCGGGTGGTGCTTCTGCACGTCGAACCACAGCCCGGCCAGGCCGCGTTCGGTGGCCAGGGCGGTCAGCGGGCCGAGCGGGGTGTCGATCTCGGCCTGCGCGACGAATGCAGTGCTGTTCAGGGTGGCCATCATGTTCCGGTCTCCAGGGTTTGCCACAGGCGCATCACGGCGTAGGAACGCCATGGCCGCCAGGCTTCGGACCGCTCGGCGGTGGTTTTCGCATCGTGCGTGCCGAGCGCATTCATCACGCCGATGTCGCTGGCCGGGAAGGCGTCGGGCCAGGCCAGCGCGCGCATCGCGATCAACTGCACCGTCCATTCGCCGATGCCGGGCAAGGCGCGCAGTGCCTCGAGCGTCGAAGGCAGCGCCGCGCCGCGGTCAAGTGCCATGCGGCCGGCGTGGATCTCTGTCGCCAGGGCCTGCAAGGCGCCGACGGGTCGGCGCACGATGCCGAGCTCGCCGATGGCGCTGGCCGCTGCCTGTGCCAGTGTGCGCGCCGACGGGAATACGCGGTTCAGTTCAGGCCACGGCGTTTCGACGGTCTCGCCGAAGCGCTCGACCAGGCGCCGTGTCAGGGTGCGTGCGGCGGCCAGGGTGACCTGCTGGCCGAGGATCGTGCGCACGGCCGATTCGAAGCCGTCGCTGCCGCCGGGCACGCGCACACCGGGCACCGCGGGCATCGGCAAGGCCGCCAGCACCGGGTCGATCAGGGCCGGGTCGGCATCCAGGTCGAGCGCGTGGCGCACGAGGGCCACCACGCGGCCGAGCTGCGGCGCCAGACTTGGCGACATCGCCACTTCGACCTCGTGGCGCTCGGCCAGGAACTGCAGCGCCAGCCAGCCGGGCGCTGAGCCATCGCGCCCCGCCAGCGTGCAGCGCCATAGGCCGTATTCGTCGATCGACTCGACGCCGGCGATGCAGCGCGCGGCCAGGAAGCGCTGCACGCCGGCAATGTCATAGGGAGGCCGATAGGCCAGCCGGATTTTCAGCGCAGCGCAGTCTTCGATCTGGGGTCGGCGCCGCAGCGGCGCCGCCGCACGGCGCTGCGTGGCGCTGCGCGCTTGCTCGCGGCGCAGTTGGTTCGGGCGCAGCCGGCAGCGCTCGGCGAACACCGCGTTGAAGCGGCGCTGGCTGGCGAAGCCGCAAGCCAGCGCCACGTCGGCGACCGGCAGGGCGGTGTCGGTGAGCAACTGCTTGGCCAGCAGCAGACGCTGCGTGGTCAGGTAGTCGATCGGCGTGACGCCATGCGCGGCGGCAAAGATGCGGCGCAGGTGGCGGTCGGTGATACCGAGCCTGGCCGCGATATCGGGCAGCGGTGCCGGCTGGCCATGGCGCGCGGCATGGTCGAGCATGCGCGCCGCGTGCTGCGCCAGCACCTGCGGCGAATCGGCCAGCGAGAGTCCCGGGGCCAGTTCGGGACGGCAGCGCAGGCAGGGGCGAAAGCCGCCATGCTCGGCGCTCGCTGCGTTGGCAAAGAAGCGGCAGTTCTCGCGCCGCGGCAGGCGCACGCGGCATACCGGGCGGCAGTAGATGCCGGTCGAGGTGACACCGACGAACAGGCGGCCGTCGAAGCGCGCGTCGTGGGCTTGCAGCACACGGTAGGCGGCGACGGGGTCGAGAACCATGCCGGCACTATAGGTCGCAGGGTGGCCTGCGTTCGCCGTTTTCGGACCTGTGGCTGGTCGTGCCCGGTCGACCCCGGGGCGCTGCCTACAATCGCCGCCCAAGGAGCGCCCCATGCAAGTTGCCGCATCGATCTTCAAGGCCTACGACATCCGCGGCGTGGTCGGGCAGACCATCGACGAAGCTTTTGCCGAACACCTCGGACGCGCCTTCGGCTCGCAGGCGCTGGCCGCGGGCGAGAAAGCCGTCGCGGTCGGGCGCGATGGCCGGCTGTCGGGCCCGGGGTTATCGGCGGCGCTGATGCGCGGCCTGGCTTGGACCGGGCTGGATGTCGTCGATGTCGGTGCAGTGACCACGCCGATGCTGTACTACGTGGCCGCCACGCGCGGCGAATACGGCTGCCGCTCGGGCATCCAGGTCACCGGCAGCCACAACCCGAAGGACTACAACGGCTTCAAGATGGTGCTGGCCGGGCGCGCGATCTATGGCCACGATATCCAGCGCTTGCGCCAACGCATCGAGGCCGAGCGCTACACCGCCGGCAAGGGCCGGATGGGCAAGATGAATATCCTGGCCGAGTACCGCCAGCGCATCGTCGGCGACGCCAAACTGGCGCGCAAGATGAAGATCGTCGTCGATTCGGGCAACGGCATTCCGGGCGCATCGGCGCCCGGCATCCTGCGCGCGCTCGGCTGCCAGGTGGTGGAGATGTACTCCGAGGTCGATGGCAACTTCCCCAACCACCACCCCGATCCGAGCAAGCCGGAGAACCTGGCCGAACTGATCGAATGCGTGAAGACCACCGGCGCTGAAATCGGCCTGGCCTTCGACGGCGACGGCGACCGCCTGGGCGTGGTCACCCAGGACGGCCAGATCATCTACCCCGACCGCCAGTTGATCTTGCTGGCCACCGACGTGCTGTCGCGCAACCCGGGCGCGCCGGTGATCTTCGACGTCAAGAGTTCGCAACGCCTGGCGCCGGCCATTCGTGCCGCCGGCGGTGTGCCGATGATCTACAAGACCGGGCACTCGCTGATCAAGGCCAGGATGGCCGAGGTCCAGGCCCCGATCGCCGGCGAGATGAGCGGCCACATCTTTTTCGCTGAGCGCTGGTACGGCTTCGACGACGCCACCTACACCGCAGCGCGGCTGCTCGAGATCCTTTCGCGCAGCAAGGATGCGAGCGCGGTGCTCAACGCGCTGCCGACCAGCTTCAACACCCCCGAGTTGAATGTGCCTTGCACCGAGGGCGAGCAGCACCGCCTGGTGGCCGAGCTGCAAAGCCGCGTGGCCGACGGCCGCTTGGCCTTTGCCGGCGCCGAGGAGGTCAATACCATCGACGGCCTGCGCGTCGATTGGCGCGACGGCTTCGGCCTGATCCGCGCCTCGAACACCACGCCGGTGCTGGTGCTGCGCTTCGAAGGTCACACCGGCGCGGCCTTGCAGCGCATCGAGCGATCGATGATGGGCGTGCTGACCAGCGTCAAGCCCGACGCCAAGATCGCCGCGGCAGCGCATTGATGCTTGCGCTGCTCGCCCGCTGGCTTTACTCGCTCGCACTCTGGCTGCTGACGCCGGCCTACCTGGCGCGGCTGTGGTGGCGTGGCCGCGCCGAGCCAGCCTACCGCAAGCGCCTGCGTGAACGGCTCGGCCGCTATGCCTTGCCGCCGCGGCGCGGGCAGGGCGGGGTGGTCTGGGTGCATGCCGTTTCGCTCGGCGAAACGCGCGCCGCCGCGCCACTGGTAAGAGCCCTGCGCACCGAGTTGCCGCAGATGCGCCTGTTGCTGACCTGCAGCACGGCCACCGGCGTGGCCGCCGGCCACGACCTGCTGCAACCCGAAGACGACCAGGCCTGGTTCCCCTACGACACACCGGGTGCGGTGCGGCGTTTCCTGAAGCGCTACCGCCCGGCGGTCGGCGTGATCATGGAAACCGAAATCTGGCCCAACCTGATGCATGCCGCGCGCCATGCGCAGGTGCCGATGGTGCTGGCCAATGCGCGGCTGTCGGCCAGGAGCCAGCGCAAAGGCCGGCGCTTCGAGTGGCTGCTGCGGCCGGCGCTGGCTTCGTTCAGCCGCGTGCTGGCGCAGACTCCGCGCGACGCCCAACGCCTGCGCGAATCGGGGGCCAAGCCGGTCGAGGTCTGCGGCAATACCAAGTTCGACATCACACCGCCGGCGCCGCTGCTGGCGCGCGGGCGGCAATGGCGTGCGGGACTGCCGCGCCCGGTGGTGCTGATGGCCGTCAGCCGCGAAGGCGAAGACCAACCGCTGCTCGACGCCTGGCGCGCGCTGCCGGAGCCGCGGCCGCTGTTGGCGATCGCTCCGCGCCACCCGCAGCGCTTCGACGAGATCGCGGCGCTGATCGAGCGCAACGGCTTTTCACTGCAACGCCGCAGCGCCTGGGATGGGATGCCGCCAGCGGCGGCGACGCATGCCGACGTGTGGCTGGGCGACACGATGGGCGAGATGCCGCTGTACTACGCGCTGGCCGACGTGGCTCTGCTCGGCGGCAGCTTCGCTCCGCTCGGCGGGCAGAACCTGATCGAGGCCGCGGCCTGCGGCTGCCCGCTGGTGCTGGGCCCGCACACCTTCAACTTCGAAGACGCCGCGTTGCTGGCCATCGAAGCCGGCGCCGCGGTGCGCATGAAGGATCTGCACCACGCCGTGCGCCGTGCCGTGGCCCTGGCCCACGACCCGCGCCGCAACGACTGGGTCGATGCCGCGCTGGCCTTCGCCGGCAGCCACCGCGGCGCCACCGAGCGCATGGCGCAGCGTATATCGATGCTTTTGACGGGCCTGGATTCAGCCTGAGAACCTTCGCCCTTTGGGCGGGGGCGGGAGATCACGCTCTCTTGAGAAACAGGCAACGTGATCTTGGTATTCACGCTGCTGCTGCGGCGGCCCTCGGGGCGATCGAGAAGCCCCGGTCGGCGGCGCGGCGCTTGAAGGCGGCGCGGGTCTATCGAGCCGAGAGCAGGCTGTTGACGGCGTTGATATCGGCCGCGTGCAGCGTGCCCGCAGCCTGGCGCAGGCGCAGGCCGCCGAGCAGCACGTCGTAGCGCGCCTTGGACAGATCGCGCTGAGTGGTGAAAAGCTGCGTCTGCGCATTCAGCACATCCAGGTTCACGCGCACGCCGACGCGGTAGCCGAGCTGGGTGGCTTCAAGGGCCAGCTTGCTCGACGACTCGGCGGCCTCCAGGGCCTTGACCTGGGCCTGCCCCGATTGATAGCCGAAGAAGGCCACCCGCGCGCCCTGGGCTACGCCGCGGCGCGCGGCATCGAGTTCGTTGCGCGAGCGCTCTTCGAGCGAGAGGGTTTCCTTGATCCGGTTTTGCACCGAATAGCCGGAAAAGATCGGCACATTCATCTGCACCCCGAGGCTGGCGCTGGTGGTATTGCCGCTGCTGCCGCCGCCGCTGATGCGGTTGGCGCCGAGGCTGGCCACGGCATCGACCGTGGGCAGGTGACCAGCGCGGGCCTTTTCGGTTTCGAGCCTGGCGATGGCCAGGCCCAGATCCGCCCTGCGCACGCTGGGGTGGCCGCTTTGCGCCTGGCCGACCCAGTCATCGACCGCTGGCGGCGCCAGTGCCGGCAGCGCCACCGGCGTGGCCAGCGGGTGCGGCTTGACGTCGCTGCGGCCGACCAGCTGGTCGAGCGCGATGCCCTTGGTGCGAAGATCGTTTTCGGCGGCGATGGCGGTGGCCGTGGCGAGGTCGAAGCGGGCCTGCGCTTCGCGCGTGTCGGTGATGGTGGCGGTGCCGACCTCGAAATTGCGCTTGGCCGACGCGAGCTGTTCGTCGATGGCCTTCATGCTGGCCTGTGCCGCGGCCAGCGTATCTTGCGCCACCAGCACGTCGAAGTAGGTTTGCGCCGTGCGCACGATCAGTTCCTGCTCGGCGCTTTGCAGATCGGCCTGGGCGACCGCGAGCGAGCGCTCGGCCTGGCCGATGGTGGCGGCATTGCCGCGGTTGAACAGCGGCTGGCGGCCGTTGACGGACAGGGCCCCGGTGGTGGTGCCAAAACGCTCACCCGTGGGGTTGCTCAGACTGGCCGGCGGGTCGGTTTCGGCGCGTGTCAGGCTCGCGCCGGCGCTGACGTTCGGTAGGCGCAGCGCATCGCTTTGCGCCTTGCGGTGCAAGGCCGAATCGGCCTGCGCGCGCGCGGCGAGATAGGCTGCGTCATAGGCGCGCGCGGCCTCATAGACCTCTTGCAGACTCTGGGCCCAGCTGCCGGTGGCGGCGGCCAGGGCGACGCTGGCCAGCAGCAGATGTCGCAGACGGGGCATGGGGGCTCGCTCCTTGCGGGGTATTTTCGAGTGGGCAACATGCAGCGCGTTTTGCAGCGGTTCTCGGAGGCCACGACCGCAGCCACGCGACGGGCGCCGAAAAGCCGGCATCAAACGCAGCTGCCGCATCAAAATCGGAACGCCGGCGGTTCGGCAAAACCGTGCAGCCGCGGCGCCACGGTGTCGAACAATTCCTCGCGCTTGAACTGTGCGCCGGCCAGGCGTGTGATCAAAGTCGCGCGCATCACCGGCTGGTGGCCGACGAAGGCCACCAGCCGGCCGCCGACCTTCAGTTGATCGAGCAGCGAGGGCGGCACGGACGCCACCGAACCGGACAGCACGATCACGTCGAACGGCGCTTCGGCGGGTAGGCCCTGCGAGCCGTCGGCTTCACGCACCGACGCGTTGGCGATGCCGGCATGGCGCAGGTTGGCGGCAGCCATGGCGGCCAGCGCAGGCCGGATTTCCAGCGTGATGACCTGCTGTGCCTTGTGAGCCAGCAGTGCGGCCATGTGGCCCGAGCCGGCGCCGACCTCGAGCACACGCTCGTGGCGGGCCACGTTCAGCGCCTGCAGCAGCCGCGCCTCGACCTTGGGCGCGAGCATCGCCTGCCCTTCCGGCAAGGGCACCTCGGTATCGACGAAGGCCAACGCGCGGCAGGCCGGCGGCACGAAGTCTTCCCGCTTGACCACGGCCAGCAGCGAGAGCACGTGCTGGTCCAGCACTTCCCAGGGGCGGATCTGCTGTTCGATCATGTTGAAGCGGGCTTGTTCAAAGTTCATGGTTCGTCCTGAGTGGTCAGCGCGATTTTATCGGGCGTATGGCGCGCCTGGGTTCGGCCTCGGTCGGCAGCAGCCCGGCGAGCACCCGTTCGACGTGGTCGGCGATGAATTTTGCGGCGTCGATCGAATGCGGCGTGCAGGCGCCCAGGGCATGCTTGTGGGTGCACAGCATGACCATCGGCAGCAGCAGCGAGTGCACCGCGCTCTCGACATCGACCGTGCGGAAAATGATCAGCCAGCAATGTAGGCCAGGGTTCCGGTGCCGGTCAATCCAGACCACCTCCTAGAATCGGCGCCATGAACCGACGCATTGCCACCACGACACTCGCCGCCGCCCTCATCGCGCCGCTTTGGCTGACGGGGTGCGTCGGCTTCGGCGGGCCGCGCAACGTGACCCTGTCGCAGGCCGATCTGCAAAGCCTGATCGAGCGCCAGTTTCCGCACCAGCGCCGCGTGCTCGAGCTGATCGATATCAACGTTGCCCGCCCGACGCTGCGCCTCGTGCCCGAGCGCAACCGCATCGCCACCGACCTCGACCTGGTCGCCAGCGAGCGCCTCACCGGCCGCACCCTGCGCGGCAGCCTGGCGCTCGACTACGCCTTGCGCTACGAGCCCAGCGACGCCAGCGTCAGGCTGGCCCAGGTGCATGTGCAGGACGCCAGGATCGACCTGGGCAGCGGGCCGTTGTCGCCGTCGAGCGCGCGCGTCGGTGCGCTGTTGGCCGAGCGCCTGCTCGACGATTTCGTGCTCTACCGCGCCGACGCACAACGCCTGCAGCTGATTCAGCGCCTGGGCATCACGGCCGCCGAGATCGCGGTTACGTCGCGCGGCATCGAAGTGCGTTTTGCCGAACCGCGCTGATACAGAACGGGAGTCAGCGTGGAGTGGATCGTGCTGGCCAAGGCTGCGGCGATGGGCATCGTCGAGGGCCTCACCGAATTCCTGCCGATCTCATCGACCGGGCACCTGATCCTGACCGCGTCGCTGATCCAGTTCAACGGCGCCAGCGTCAAGGTCTTCGAGGTCGCGATCCAGACCGGCGCGATGCTGGCGGTGATCTGGGAGTACCGCGAACGCCTGCTGCGAACGCTGTCGGGCCTGACGCGTGAAGCGCAGGCGCAGCGCTTCGCGCGCAACGTGCTGATTGCCTTCATGCCGGCGGTGGTCTTCGGCCTGGCGCTGGGCAGCGCGATCAAGGCGCACCTGTTTCGGCCGGTGCCCGTCGCGCTGGCCTTCGTGGTCGGCGGTTGCATCATCCTGTGGGTCGAGCGGCGTCACCGCAGGGCCTACGGGGCACGGGATCTGCAGGGCGCGCGCCATGCCCGCGTCGAAAGCGTCGATGACATGACGGCGCTGGACGCACTCAAGGTCGGCCTGGTGCAGTGCCTGGCGCTGATCCCGGGCACCAGCCGCTCGGGCGCGACGATCATCGGCGCGATGGTCTTCGGCTTTTCGCGCCAGGCCGCCACCGAGTTCAGCTTCTACCTGGCGATCCCGACCCTGATCGGTGCCGGGGCCTATTCGGTGTGGAAGGAGCGTGGTTTGCTGTCGGTGGCCGACCTGCCGATGTTCGCGGTTGGCACGGTGTTCGCCTTCTTCAGCGCCTGGTTGTGCATCCGCTGGCTGATCCGCTATGTCTCGACGCACGACTTCACTGCCTTCGCCTGGTACCGCATCGTCTTTGGCGGCCTGGTGCTCTTGACGGCCTATACCGGCTGGGCCGACTGGCACGCATAGCGGCGAAAGGAGCCCGCGCATGCTGCAACTGGTGATCGGCAACAAGAACTATTCGTCGTGGTCGATGCGGCCGTGGGTGCTGTTGCGCCACTTCGGCATCGCCTTTGAAGAAATCAAGCTGCGTTTGGACTTCACACCCGGCTCGGCCTTTCACCGTGAGCTCGCGCGCTATACGCCGGCTGCGCGCGTGCCGGTGCTGCTCAGCGACGGTTTCGCCGTCTGGGATACGCTGGCCATCGTCGAAACGCTGGCCGATCTGTACCCGGCGCTGCCGCTGTGGCCGCGCGAGTGGCGCGAGCGTGCGCGGGCGCGCAGCCTGGCCGCCGAAATGCACGCCGGCTTCGCGGCGCTGCGCAGCCATTGCCCGATGAATATCGAGGCCGGATTTCCCGCCATCGGTGCGCGGATCTTGGCCAGCGAGCCGGCGGTGCGGCGCGACTTGTCGCGCATCGACACGATGTGGAGCGAACAGTTGGCGGCCAGCGGCGGGCCCTTCCTGTTCGGCGCGTTCGGTGCGATCGATGCGTACTACGCGCCGGTGGTGGCGCGCCTGCGCGGTTTTGCACTGCCGGTGTCGGCAGCGGCGCGGGCCTATGCCGATCGGGTGTGGGCTTCACCCGGCGTCGCGGCCTGGGTTGCCGACGCGCTCGCCGAGCATGACTTCATTGCCGAGGACGAACCCTGGCGCAGCTCGAGGTAGATCGCCTCAGCGGCGCGTGAAGACCAGATCCCACACCCCGTGGCCGAGCTGCAGGCCGCGCTGCTCGAATTTGGTCAGGGGCCGGTAGTCAGGCCGCGGCGCGTAGCCGCCGCAGGTATTGGCCAGCAGGGGCTCGGCCGACAACACCGCCCGCATCTGCTCGGCATAGGGCTGCCAGTCGGTGGCGCAATGCAGGTGCCCGCCGGGCGCCAGGCGCGAGGCGATCAGGGCCACGAAGGCGGGCTGGATCAGGCGCCGTTTGTGGTGCTTCTTCTTGTGCCACGGGTCGGGAAAGAAGACCTGCACGCCGGCCAGCGACGCTGGCGCGATCATTTGCCCGAGCACCTCGACGGCATCGTGTTGCACCAGGCGCAGATTGGCCAGCGATGCCTCGTCGATGCGCTGAAGCAGCGCACCGACACCCGGTGGGTGGACTTCGATGCCGATGAAATCGGTGCCGGGCTGCAAGGCGGCGATGGCCGCTGTGGCCTGGCCCATGCCGAAGCCGATTTCGACCACCAGCGGTGCGTTGCGGCCAAAAACCGCGGCGGCGTCGATCGGCGCGGCCTGGAACGGCAAGACGAAGCGCGGCCCGAGTGCGGCCAGTGCGCGCACCTGGCCGCTGCCCATGCGGCCACCGCGCAGCACATAGCTGCGGATGGCGTGCCCTGCACGCGCCGGGTTGGTGGGCATCGAAACTCCTTCTCTGGCCAAGCCTTCCCTGGCTCGGCCTTGCGCCCGGAGTTTCACCTATCGCGGGTTCAGAATTGCGGCGCCATTTCTGCAAGAAGCCCCACCTCGCGGCGCTCGAGGCACCACAAGGCGGGGCTGTTTTCAGGCCGGCCGGCGGCGCGCGGGGAAAACGCGCTGCGTCTTATTTTTTGAAGCTGCCCTCGTATTCGGCAAGCTTGGCCTTGACGAAGTTCTCCCGCTCCTTACCCTGCAGGCGGTCACTTTCGGTGATGATCGCGATCATTTTCTTGGCGATATCCCGGCGCCGTGCCACTTCTTCTTCGAGCGTGGCTCCCTCCGGAATGTCCAGCACATTGCCGGAGCAGTAGCTGTTCGGCTGTGCGCCGATGCTCTGCAGCCACTTGCGGAAGTTCTCCGGCGTTGCGGCGCGGTTGGTACCGCGCAGCGCATCGCGCAGCAACTGGCGGAACAGATAGAGCCCGCCGTCGAACTTCATCGGCGTCTCGAGGGCATGCACGGCGATCGGGCGCTGGCTGATGATCACCTCGTAGTCGCCCGGTGCGTACTGCGCATCCTTGTAGCACGAACGCTCGCGGTGATCCTTCGGGATCGGCGGCACGGCAACGTCCTTGTACGGCCCGAAACGCTCGGGACGGCGCATGGCGACCTGGCCGTCGAGAAAGTCGATGGTTTCGTAACCGATCAGGTGCTTCTTGTCCGGGCCGATCAGCCCGCGCGTGTCGATACCGGGGCCCACCACCCGCCAGCCGATCATCTTGCTGTTCACGTCATCGACCGGCACGGTCCAGCGCATCATGTGCAGCCGGCTGAAATGCTTCTTCTTCTTCGAGTCCTCGAACAGGTACGAATGGAAGCTGAGGTTGGGCAGGATCTGGTGGTTGATGCGCAGAAAGACACGATCCGGACTGACCCGCCGCGAAGAGGTCCAGGCCATGCCGCGGCCTTCGTGGACCGGGAAGAATTGCAGGTCGGGCCGGATCAGGTAGGAGTTCGCTCCCGCTTCGCCGAACGTGGTGCCCTGCTCGTGCCCCGGCACGACCGCCGTGGTATGCAGCGGAATGTGGTGGTATTGGTCGGCGGAGTTGTCCTGCACCTGCAGCCAGTTGCAGTGCTGGAAGTTGCTGAAGGGGAGGAGTTCGTCGCCGGGCGCCACGGTCCACTCCTTCTCCCATTCGGGGAAGGGCGGTTCCTCCTCGGGCGGGCCCATGTAGGCAAATACGAGGCCGTGGCGCTCAAAGGATTTGTAGGCGCCCTGCACGACCGTCTTGGCAAATGCCTCGCCCTCTTTCTCCTCGCCCTTGGGAAAGGGCACTTCCAGACATTGGCCGTCAACGTCGAAGACGAAGCCGTGGTAGGAGCACATCAGGCCACGGTCTTTGATGATGCCGTACTCGAGCGACGCGCCGCGGTGGCAGCAATGTGCATGCAGCACGCCGACGCGCCCACTCTTGTCGCGAAAGGCGACCAACTCTTCCCCAAGAATCTTGAGATAACGCGGCGTATCGGTGAGCTCAATGGACATGCAGACCGGATGCCAGAAGCGCCGCATGTACTCACCCAGCGGCGTTTTCGGTCCGGTCTCGGTGATCTCCGGGTCGTGGTCGGGTACTTCATTCGCGTAATAGCCCGCGTTCGCCGATAACTTGCGCTTCGCCGGAGCGCCTGTCTTTGCTGCTTTGGGGTCCATGTCGTTGCCTTTCGGTTGATGGGTTCATTTCGCCCTGACGACAGGGCAAGGCGACATTAAGTTTCAGCGATCTTGCCGTCGAATTTACTTCCGGAATCAAGCGCATATGAACGGCCCCGTGCGGGCCCTGCCGCATTAATTTGTGGAATCAAGCGCATATGAATTGCTGATTGATTCCGGGCGCAAGGCCCTGCTGCATCCATTTCCGGAATCAAGTACATATGAATTGAGATTTATGCTCTTCACATGTTCTGTCGTATTCATTTCAGCAATTGGTCTCATATGGATTCATGGCTGTTCGCAAACTCAAACCAACTTGCTCGGTCCGTCCATCACGGTGTGCAGCTTCGAAGGCGGCACCGTCCCCACGCTAGAATCGATAACGTTCGCGGGTGTAGTTCAATGGCAGAACGGCAGCTTCCCAAGCGTGCGACCTGAGAGTCGCCCAGTCAGCTGTGACTGGCCACACTGCTTCGAAGTGTGGGTGATACAGCTGTTGGCGCCGACCGAAAACTGAGCCACTTATGAGGGTTGTGCCGACCCAAAA
>CADEDE010000031.1 GCA_902825995.1 uncultured Burkholderiales bacterium | reverse complement strand
GTTGCTGTTGCTGTTGCTGTTGCTGTTGCTGTTGCTGTTGCTGTTGCTGTTGCTGGCGCAATCGGCGCAGGCAGCGCAGGCAGCAGGTGCTGCATCGGCCGCGACGCCATGGTGGGTCTGGCCGGCCATCTTGTTCGTATCCTGCTTCCTGATGGGCATTGTTGCCGTGCCGGCCGGTATCGGCGGCGGCATGCTGTTCGTTCCCATCGTCAGCAGCTTCTTTCCCTTCCACCTCGACTTCGTGCGCGGCGCCGGCCAACTGGTAGCCCTGGCCAGCGCACTGGCCGCCGCGCCGATGCTGCTGCGCAGCGGCCTGGCGAGCCTGCGCCTGGCGCTGCCGCTGGGGCTGCTGGTTTCGATCGGCTCGATCGCTGGCGCCCTGCTCGGCCTGGCGCTGGACCCCACGATCCTGCAAACGTCGCTCGGCGTCATCGTGCTGGGCATCGTGGCGTTGATGTTGTTCTCGAAGAAGTCCGAGTTTCCACAGGTGGTTGCGCCCGATCGCTTGTCGATCGCGTTGGCCCTGAACGGTGTATTCGTCGATGGCGCCACCGGACGGCAGATCGAATGGCAGGTGCATCGAACACCGGTGGGCTTGGCGCTGTTCGTTGCCGTCGGCCTCGTGGGTGGACTGTTCGGGATCGGCGCCGGCTGGGCCAACGTGCCATTGCTCAATCTGCTCATGGGCGCACCGCTGAAAGTGGCGGCCGGCACTTCGGGACTCGTGCTGTCGCTGGGCAGCTCGTCGGCGGCCTGGGTCTTCATCAACCAGGGCGCCGTGCTGCCGATGATTGCCGTACCCTCGATGGCCGGGATGATGCTGGGCGCGCGCATCGGTGCATGGCTGTTGCATGTGCTGCCCGGCCCCGTCAGCCGCCGCCTGGTGATGGCGGTGCTGCTGTTGGCCGGCCTGCGTGCATTGTTCAAGGGCTTGGAATAATGGCCCTGAGCGCACCGTCGTCGATCGAGCAGCCGCCTGAGCCATTGCGCTATGCGCAGTGGCTCGGCTGGGGTACGCGCCTGGGCCTCTTGGTGCTGGTGGCCACTTTCGGCGCCCAACTGGCGGGCTGGTGGCCGCCGCGCATGGCGGTGCACGAGCTGTCGGCGCTGTGGCACCTGCCGGCAGCCGAGTTCACACAACGGGCCGGCACGCCGCGCGGCTGGGCCTGGCTGGCCCAGCTGCAATATGGCGATATGGCGGGGCTGTCGGGCATCGCGCTGCTGGCCGGCTGTTCGCTGCCCGGCCTGCTGGCGCTGGTGCCGCTTTATCTGCGTTCGGGCGACCGGGCCTACGTGGCGATCTGCCTGGCCGAGGTCGCGGTGTTGTTGCTGGCGGCCTCGGGTGTGCTCAACGCAGGCCATTGAAAGGATTGTCATGAGCACCGTCTTTGCCCGACCCCTGCTGGCTACCGAACACACCGAACACGACAGCGGCTCCGAGGCGCTGGCCCTGGCGCTCGCGGGCCGATGCGGCGCGCCGCTGGCGATCGTGCTGCCGCTGCTCAGCAACCCCGAATTCGAAGAGGTTGCGCCCCAGCTGGCACAGCGCGCCGAAACCGAAGCCGCCGCCAAATTGCAGGCATTGCGCCAGATGGCGCAGGCCGCCGGCGTGAGCGTCGAGCTGCGCGCGCGCCGAGGGCCTGAACCCTACCGCGAGATCGTCGATGAAGCCGGCGAGCGCGGCAGCGACCTGATCGTCATTCGCCGACGCGGCAAGCGCGGGCTGCTGGCCAACCTGCTGGTCGGCGAGATGGTGCGCAACGTGGTGGCGCATGCACCGTGCAGCGTGCTGGTGACGCCGCGCGCGGCACCGATGTGGTCGCGGCGCGTGCTGGTGGCGCTGGATCCGCACTCGAGCGACTTGTCGCCGGTGAAAACCGCGGCTGCGATCGCGGCCGTGTGCGCGCTGCCCTTGTCGGTGGTGTGCGTCGCCGGGCCGGCGGCCGATGCCATGCAGCAAGCCGAAAAGGCCTTGCAGAAAGCCTGGTCGGCCGCACGCGGTTCGGGCGTGCGGGTCGATGGCCTGGTGCGCATCGGCCGGCCGCACGAGCAGATCGTCGCCGTCACGCGGGAATGCGGCGCCGACCTGGTGGTGATCGGCCGCCATGGCGACGACACCTTGTCGCGTGCCTGGCTCGGTGGTGTCGCGCAAAAAGTGATCGGACTGGCGGAAGTGCCGGTGCTGGTGAATGTGACGGGCCCTCCAGACGCAGGCGCGAGCACATGAGCCCGCCAGGCCGCCCCAAGGGCGATGTCCGCAGTGCGCAGCACCAAGCTATCCTGATGAACGACGCCCTCGACTCCCTCGTCGAAACCGGCCCCGGGGCGATGGGGCCGCAGCCGCTAAGATTCGCGAACGCGCACGCTCGTGCAACTTGACTTTTCACCGACCCACGTCTGTCATTCGCGGAGGACTCCATGAAACACTTGTCCCGGCTTGCGCCGGTGTTGCTGATGCTGGCGACATCGATGGTGCAGGCACAGTCGGCCCACCTGGGCCGCAACCTCGCCGCCACCTGCGCCAACTGCCATGGCACCAATGGCCAGGCCCGCGGCGATTCGAAACCGCTGGCGGGCGTTTCGGCGGAGAAGATCGTCGCGGCCATTGCCGACTTCAAGAGCGGCGCACAGCCTGCGACGATCATGCACCAGATCGCCAAGGGCTATACCGACGACCAGATCCAGCTGATTGCCGCGTATTTCGCGGCGCAAGCAGTCAAGAAGTGAGGAGCCCGCCATGAACTCGAATTCGAATCTCTCGAAGCTTTCACGACGCCGCGTCCTCGGCGCCGGCTTGGCGGCCATGACCGCAGTCCCCCTGGTCGGCTGCGCCAATAGGGGCGCCGGCCCGTCGATCGGCCGGGTCGTCATCGTCGGCGGCGGCTTCGGTGGCGCCACCGCCGCGCGCTATTTGCGGATGTGGGGCGGCAATGTCGATGTCACGCTGGTCGAACGCAACACCAGCTTCGTCTCGTGCCCGATCTCCAACCTCGTGCTCGGCGGCCACAAGCAGATGAGCGACATCACGCTGTCGTATGCCGGGCTGGAAGCGATGGGCGTCAAGCGCATCCAGGGCGAGGTGGTGGCGATCGACCCACAGGCCAAGGAAGTGCGCCTGGCCGACGGTCGCAAGCTGCCGTATGACCGCGCCATCGTCTCGCCGGGCGTTGACTTCATGCTCGACCCCATCGGCGGCCTGGCCAGCCCCGCGGCCCAGGAAAAATTCCTGCACAGCTGGAAAGCCGGCCCGCAAACCGCGGCCTTGCGCCGGCAGCTCGAAGCCATGCCCGACGGCGGCGTCTATGCGCTGGCGATCCCGAAGGCGCCCTACCGCTGCCCGCCCGGGCCCTACGAGCGCGCCTGCATGGTGGCCAGCTACTTCAAACAGTTCAAGCCGAAGTCCAAGGTGCTGGTGCTCGACGCCAACCCCGAGATCACCTCGAAGAAGGGCTTGTTCGAAAAAGCCTTTGCCGACCACTACAAGGGCCTCATCGAATACCGGCCGAACAACGAGCTGAAGCAGGTCGATGCGGCCAGCAGCAGCGGCAAACTCGAGTTCGACGACGTCAAGGCCGACGTCTTCAACGTCGTACCGCCGCAGCGCGCCGGTGACATCGCGCGCACGGCCGGCCTGGTCAACATGAACAACCGCTGGGTCGGCGTCAACTGGCTGACGATGGAATCGACCGCAGTGCCCGGCATCCATGTGCTCGGCGACGCCACCTTCCCGGCGCCGCTGATGCCCAAGTCGGGCCACATGGCCAACCAGCATGCCAAGGTCGCGGCGGCGGCGGTCATCGAGCTGCTCAAGGGCCAGCCGGTCAACGCCGCGCCGGTGGTGATGAATACCTGCTACAGCTTCGTCACCGCGCGCGACGTGATCCACGTCGCCTCGGTGCATCAGTACGACGCCGCCGACAAGACCTTCAAGACCGTGCCCGGCTCGGGCGGCGTATCCACAGCGGCCAACCAGGTCGAGGGCCGCGCCGCGCTGGCCTGGGCGGCCAATATCTGGGCCGACATGCTCGCGACCTGAAGCCGCTGCAGTCGCGCCAGCCAAGAGGCCCGCCGACGCGGGCCTTTTTCTTGTGCGCCGCTGAGCGCCGCTATTTCATCCCGCTGATGTAGGACGATACCGCCTTGGCCTCGAGCTCGGTCAGCCTGGACGCCACCGAATGCATCACCGCGTTGTCGTTCGTACGCTCGCGTGAGTTGAATTTCTTCAGCTGCTGTTCGAGATACAGCGCATGCTGGCCCGCCAGGCGCGGCAAGGTATCGGTGCCATGGCCGTTCAATCCATGGCAACTGGCGCAGGACGGAATGCCCGAGTACGGATTGCCGCGGTCGAAGATGAAACGCCCCACGCTCGCCAGCGCGGCATCGTCGGGCTTGTGCGCGATCGGCGTGCGCGACTCGAAGTAGCGGCCCAGCGCCGCGAAGTCCGCGGCGGCCAGGTCTTCCACCATCGGCCGCATCGTGTCGCTCTTGCGCCGGCCCGACAGATAGTCGGCCAGTTGGCGGGCCACGTAGTTGGCATGCTGGCCCGCCAGGCGCGGAAATACCGGGCTCGAGCTTTCGCCGTCCACACCGTGGCAGATGAAACACTTGCCTTGGACGATCTCCTTGGCACGCTCTTCGTCTGGCGCGGCAGCGGCAAGCGCCGGTAGAGACAAGGCACAAATCAAGACCGCCATTCGAATCTTCATGGCGGAAATTTTAGAGCCGGGCGAGGGTGGCCGCAGCCGGTCTAACAGGGCGCACCCGGCGCCGCAGCGGGTGCCTGCAGCTTCTTCCAGGCCTGAAAGCCGCCCGCCACCGACATCGCCTTGGGATAGCCCAGCGAGCGCAACAGCGAGGCCGTGGTCAAGCTGCGCCGGCCACTGTTGCAGATGAACAGCAGCAGATGGTCGCGAGCGTGGTGGAGCCGGTTGATCATCGTGAAAAAGCCGGTCACATCGATATCCTTGGGCTGTCCGGCGTCGAGAATCTCTTGCTCATCGTCGGTCAGGGTATGGCCGAGCATGCGCTTGACCTCGAACATCGGGACATGCACGGTGTCGGGGATCGCCCCCTTCATCTCGATCTCGAAGGACTGGCGGATGTCGATCATCGTGGCCAGCCCAAGGTGACACAATTCCAGCGCTGTCGGCAGCGAGATTTCCAGCTTGGCTCGATCATCGTGAGACGAGATCTCTTCGGCATTCATGCAAGGGCCCTATGACAACGCGGCGCAGTGGTTCGGCGCGTATGGCATTGTCTCATTGCGCGCGACCTTGCCGTCAATCCGCCGCCAGGCTATCGAGGCGCGGCACCGACCTAAACGATTCGATGGCGCAGGGTTCCATCTTTCAGGTACAGCCCAATGGTCTGCGCAGCGTTGTGCCGCATATCGAGGACGGAACTCTCCGAATACCAGGCCGTGTGCGGCGTCACAACCAGCCGGCCGCGAACCCACGCTTCCTGCTTGCGCCAGGCCCGCAGAAGCGGGTGATCTCCGGGCGGCTCCTGCGGTAGCGCATCCAAGCCGGCGCCGGCAAGCTGCCCGGATCGCAGGGCACGTTCGATCGCATCCAGACTCTCGAGAAGGCCGCCGCGCGCCGTATTCACCAGGATCGCCCCGCGCTTCATCGCAGCGAGAAAGCGGTCATTGACCATCCCCGCCGTCTCGGGCATCAGCTTGCAATGCAGGCTGATGGCATCCGCCTCGGCGCACAACTGTTCAAGGCTTGCGACCCGTTGGTAGTCGAGCTGATTTTCTTGCCCTGGCGGCAGTTGCGGATCGTAGGCGAGTATCCGGCAGCCGAATGGGGCCATTCGGCGCGCAACGGCCCCGCCGATTCGCCCGACACCGACGAGGCCGAGCGTGCTCTGGCTGATTCGCGAGATCGGCGGCAGCACGTTTTCCGCCCAGCCCTGGGTGATTTCGCGGCTGGCGAAGTCATAGGCGGAAATCTTGCGCCAGAGATTGAGCAGCAGCGCGACCGTGGTGTTGGCCACTTCCTCGCTGCCGTAATCTGGGTTGTTGCACAGCGGCAGGCCGCGCGCCTTGAAAGCCTCCAGGTCGATATTGTCGTAGCCGACACCGTATCGAACCACGATCTTGCAGTTGTCCAAATGATCGACGGTGCGCGCGCCGATCCTGGCGTGCCAGACCAGCAGTGCGTCCAGGCGTCTGAGTTGCGCGATGTCGAAGTCGGCCTCGTTGCGGGAGTGGAAATCGACAAACTCCGCGTCCACCCCCAAGGCCTTGGCCTCGACATGGAAGGGCGCGCGAAAGTGGTCGGTGACGCCGATGATCATGGCCCTACTCCTTGCTCGAACCCGCTCTCAATGCCGCCAGCTCGGTCAGCCGCTCGTCGCGCCAGGCCTGTCGCGACGGAATTTCAGCCAACGGCAGCACGGCGCGGCGGGCCTGATCGATCTCCTGGACGACCTGCTCGGCCCATGGGCGCGGCGCCCCACGCGGTTTCAGAAGCTCGAAAAACTTGGCGCCGAAAATCTCGACGTAATGTTTGACCCCCCGGGCTGCATTGAGGTCGATCGTTTCGAAAGGACCGACGACCGACCAGCGCAACCCCAGGCCATGGGTGATCGACTTGTCCAGATCCTCGGGCGTGATACAGCCGTCCTCGACCAGGGCAAAGGCCTCGTTGAGCAACGCCACCTGCAGGCGGTTGACGATGAACCCGGGAACCTCCTTGAGCATCGTGATCGGCTCCTGTCCGACCGACGCCATCAGCGCCTTGGTGCGCCGCACGACCTCGGGATCGGTCCACGGCGCCGGCACCAGCTCGACCAGCGGCACCAGGTGCGGCGGGTTGAGCGGGTGGGCGACCAGGCAGCGCCGCTTTCCCGCAAGCTCACTGGCAAAGGCCGACGCCGGCAGGGTGGAGGACGAGCTGGCGAGCACCGTTTCGGGCGCGGCGAGCGAATCCATGTCGCGGAATACCTCGCGCTTCACCTCGACCCGCTCGGTAACGGCTTCCTGCGCATGGACAGCGCCGTCGAGGGCCTCGGCCAGGCTTTTCGCGGGGCGAATCCGCGCCTGGATGGCGTCAATGTCGGCGACCAGCCCGGCGCTGCGAAGCGCCGACAAACTCTGCGCTATCGCGCTGCGCGCGCGGCCCGCGGCCGCCGCGTCGGCATCGTAGAGCGCGACTTCGCGGCCAGCGCGGGCAAATACGATGGACCAACTGCGGCCGACCAGTCCGGTGCCGATGACGGCGATTTTCTCCATACTCATGGTATTGCTCCGCAGCGCCGTCAAAGAACGGCGCGAATGGCTTCGACGATGCGTTGCTCGGTCGGCACCACGGTGCTTTCCATCGAGGGGCTGACCGGGACCGGCGCTTCGAGCCCGCCGACGCGCTTGATCGGGGCCTTGAGCGAGCGGAAGGCTTCGTCGGCCAGCACCGCGGCGATTTCGCCGCCGAATCCGCCGAAAACATTCGCTTCATGGACGATCACCACGCGCCCCGTCTTGCGCGCCGACGCGACCAGCGTGGGCGTGTCCAGCGGCCGCAGCGTGCGCGGATCGACGACCTCCACCGACACCCCTTCTCTGGCCAGCGTTTCGGCGACCGCCAGGGCGCGCGGCACCATGGCGCCAAGCGCCACCACGGTCACATCGCGGCCCTCGCGCTTGACCTCCGCGACGCCGAGCGGCACGGTGTATTCCTGGTCCGGAACCTCTCCCACCAAGGGGTAGAGGCCCTTCGATTCATAGAACATGACCGGGCTGTTGTCGCGAATCGACGCCCTCAGCAGGCCCTTCACATCGTAGGGCGTCGAAGGCATGACGACCTTCAGCCCGGGCACATGGGCGAACATGGCCTCGTTGCTCTGCGACTGCTGTGGCCCGCCGCTGCGCCGGAACCCGGACCAGGCGCGAACGACCATGCCGACGCTGGCGCGGCCGTCGTAGAAATAGTTCATCTTGGCCGCGCTGTTGACGATCTGGTCCATCGCAACCAGCATCACATCGGCCAGCCCGATCTCGATCACCGGACGCCAGCCTTGCAAGGCCACGCCGACCGCCGCGCCGACGAATCCGCACTCGGAGATCGGCGTTTCGAGCACCCGCTCGGGGCCGAACTCTTCGATGATGCCGATCGTGGTCTCGGTCAGGCCGCCGAAGGCGCCGATATCCTCACCCAGCAGGATCACCTTCGGGTCGCAGCGCATTTCATCCACCATTGCGTCGTGAATGGCTTGTTTGAAAGTAATTTGTGGCATGTTGATCTCCCGCCCTTATCGGTAAACGTTCTCGAGCGCAACCGGAGGCTCGGCATACGGCGCAGACTCCACCCATTGCACTGCCTGCGCCACGTCCTTGCGAATCTGCTCATGAACCGCGTCGAGTTGGGCCTGCGTTGCGCAGCCCTGTTCGAGCAGCGACTTTTCCAGCCGCTTGACCGGGCAGCGTCGCTTCCATCCGGCCAACTCTTCCGCCGTGCGGGCAAACTCCCGATCTCCCGCCGTCGAGTGCGGCGTCCAGCGGTAGGTTTCACACTCGATGAAGCTTGGGCCTGCACCGCTGCGCGCCCGCTCGACGGCTTCCTGGGTCGCCTCGTACACAGCCACCACATCGTTGCCATCGATAACTTTGCTCGGCAGGCCGTAACCGGCCGCCCGCGCCACGATGCTGCCACCGGCCGTGGTCGCCGCGAGCGGCGTTGACTTGGCGTAGAAATTGTTCTCGCAGAAGAAAACGATCGGCAGTTTCCAGACTGCGGCGAGATTGATGCCTTCGTGGACATCGCCCCGGTTCACGGCACCATCGCCAAAAAACGAGATCGTGACGTCTTTGCGCTTGTCGAGCTTGGCCGCCAGCGCCGAGCCGGCGGCGAGCGGAATCACCGAGCCGACCATCGAGGTTCCGGCCAGGATGCCGAGCTTCGGTTCGGCCATGTGATAGACGGGGATGCGCCCACGGGTCGGCGACGGCCCTTTGGCATACAGCCCGGCGAACACGTCCTGCACGCTCACGCCGCGGGCCAGCAGCACGCCCAGGCCGCGGTGCGTGATCATGGTCTTGTCGGCGGATGTCAAACCGTGGCACACGCCGGCGGGAATGGCCTCCTGGCCCATGCCGCCGTGATAGTTGGCGAACTTGCCCGCCAACGCCAACTCGAACGCGACTTCTTCAAAACGCCGGATCAAAGCCATCTTGCGATGCATTTCCAGCAGGTCTGCTGCAACTAAGGACACGACTGCACCTCCTTCAATTCGTAAAGAAAACAACCATCAAGCTGGCACGGCGCGACCCGTTGCCTGGACGCTGCGCCGGATCGCATCGAGCAACCTGGCCTGCGGCCCGAGATAGACTTTTTCGAGCGGGATGCTGCTGGGCACCGGAATGTCGGGCGCCGCCACACGCAGCGGCGGCGCGCGCAGCACGTCGAAGCAACGCTCGGCGACGCGGGCCACCACCTCGCCACCGAAACCGCCGGTGAGACAGGCCTCGTGGCAGACGACCAGCCGGCCGGTCTGCGCGACCGCGCTCACCACGGTGTCCTCGTCCAGGGGAATCAGCGTGCGCAGATCCACGACCTGGCAATCGATACCCTCTTGGCCGGCCGCTCCGGCCGCCTCCAGCGCCCAATGCACGGCGCGACCCCAGGCAACGATGGTGACGTCGCTACCCGGTCGGCGAATTTGGGCCCGGAACGGCTCCTGGTACTTCGTGTCGGGAACTTCGCCCTCGAGGTTGTAGAGCATCTTGTGCTCGAGAAAAACCACCGGATCGTCGTCGGCGATCGCCGCCAGCAGCAGCCCCTTCGCATCCGCCGGCGTGCTGGGCACAACGACCTTCAGGCCGGGCGTATGGGCAAACCAGGCTTCCAGGCTTTGGGAATGATGGACGCCGTAGCCCAGGCCCGCGCCGTAGGCCATGCGCACGACCATCGGGATCGACGCCTGACCACCGGAGAGGTAGCGGTATTTGGCCGCCTGGTTTTGGATTTGGTCCCAGCAGGTGCCGATGAAATCGACGAAGCCGAGATCCAGCACCGGACGACACCCGAGCAGGGCAGCGCCGACACAGGCGCCGGCAATGGCCGCCTCCGAGATCGGGGTGTCCAGCACCCGCTCGGCGCCGAATTCATCGAGCAGGTCTTTGGTGACCCGATAGATGCCACCGTACTTGCCGATGTCCTCGCCAATCAGGAAGACGCGGGGGTCGTCGCGAAGCGCAATGCGCAGGGCATCGTTTAAGGCCTGAACGAAGGTCTTGACCGCCATCACATGCCTCCCCGGGCTTGTGCATACACATCCGTATGGGCGCTGGCGTCGGACGGGAAAGGACTTTGCTTGGCGAAAACCACGGCTTCCTCCATCTCTTTCTCGACCTCGGCCTTCATCGCGGCGATCTGTTCAGGGCTCAGGATCCGCCGCTCGAGTACAACTCTTTCGAGCCTTGCAATCGGGTCTTTCTGTTTCCAGGATTCGACCTCTTCGACGGAACGGTACTTTTGCGGGTCGCCCTCGTAATGGCCCGAGATCCGATAGGTCATGCACTCGATGAGCAGCGGGCCTTTGCCTGCGCGGGCCGCTGCCGCGGCGCGCGAGACCGCGCGCCACACGGCCAACACATCGTTGCCATCGATAATTTCCGCCGGCAGGCCATACCCCGGCGCGCGGTCAGAGACATGGGCCACGCGCTGCTGGTCGTGCAGGCTGGCCGATATGCCGTAGCCATTGTTCTCGCACACAAAGACCACCGGAAGATTCCAGACTGTCGCCAGATTGAGCGACTCGTGAAACGTGCCTTGGTTGTTGGCACCGTCGCCGAAGAAGCACACCGTCACGAAACGCTCACCGAGCACGCGGGCCGCAAGCGCCGCACCCACGGCAAGCGGCAGCCCGCCGCCCACGACACCATTGGCGCCGAGGAATCCGCAGGCCAGATCCACCAGGTGCATCGACCCGCCCTTGCCCTTGCAGCAGCCCGTCTCCTTGCCGTAAAGCTCGGCGAGCAGGGCTTTCGCGCCGCCGCCCTTGGCCAAGAAGTGGCCATGGGCGCGGTGAGTGCTCACCACCTTATCTGTGCTTTCGATGGCAGCGCAGGTGCCGACGGCAACCGCCTCCTCGCCGACGCCCAGATGCAGCAATCCGGGAATTTCCATGCGCCGCTTGCGGTACGCGACCTTCTCGTCGCAAACGCGCAGCACCAGCATGAGACGCAGCATGTCCACCAGCTGATCGTTGGTCGGCATGGCGTCGATGTCGCCTTTGTCTTGCATTTGATCCTGCTGCCTCGCTTGCGTCTATTTATCTATCTTGAGATCGGATTTGATCGAATTGGCTCGATAGTGTCAAGAGAAATGATCAAATAAAGTTGAATTATGTTATGCTTTTTTCAATGATCAAGGCCGCCCGGGTACGAGAAATCAACGCCTTACTGGACAAGGCCGGGGTTGTTTCGATCGCCGATCTGGCACGCAGATTCGGCGCCTCGCCGGTCACCATCCGCAGGGATCTGCTCGGGTTGGAACGCGATGGCTACCTCTTGCGCACCCACGGCGGCGCAACCGTCGTGGCGCCGAACGGGCAATACGAGCCTCCGCCCTATGCGATCAGGGAATCCGAGCATGCCGCGGAAAAGAATGCGATCGCAGCCAAGGCGGCCGAATACGTTCGCGACGGCGACACCTTGCTCCTGAATGCCGGAACCAGCGCCAACGCGTTGGCCGCGGAACTGACGCGGCGCCGGGATCTTCAGGTGGTGACCAACGGCCTGACCGTCGCCGTCGCGCTCGCCGCTGCGCCGGGGGCGCAGGTATTCATGATCGGCGGCGCCATCGATTTCAAGAAGCTGGGCGCGGTCGGTCCGCAGGCCGAAGAAGCCATGCAGGACATTCGCGTGGAAAAGGCCTTTCTGGGCATGGCCGGCGTATCGATCGAGCACGGTCTGTTCATGCACAGTGCGGCCGAAGCGCGGATCAACCGGCGCTTCGTCGCCTCGGCGCGCGAGGTGACGCTGCTCGTCGATTCGAGCAAATTCAACATGCCGTCACCGTTTCGCGTGGCCTCGCTGCGCGAAATTCACCGCATCGTCACGGACGCCAGGATCCGCCCTGAGATCAGGGAAGCTTTGCAGCGGATGGATCTGGAGTTGGTGGTGGCGGATTCGCTTCCCGGGGCTCGAATCCCAGGCTGATCTGGCGCAGCCTCCAGGCGTCCAGCCAAAGCAGTGCGCTCAGGGTCCAGGGCGATCGGATCTCCCCGGCCACGGCTGACGATACCGCCTGTGGGCGCGCCATCCGCAATACGCGGATGTCCTCGCCTTCATCGGCAAGGCCGGCGTACTCGCTCGCCAGGCTCGCATCCACTTCGCCGAGAAACAGATGCACCCGGTCGGGCGACTGGTGCGGCGCCAGGAAATAGCTGCCGATTTTGTCGAGCCTTGCGATCTCGGCACCGATTTCCTCGCGCGTTTCGCGCACCGCGGCCTCCGCGGGCGATTCACCCGGCTCCACCAGGCCAGCGACAATTTCGCGCAGCCAGGCATGCTCTGCGGCCAGGTAGGGGCCGACGCGGAACTGCTCGACAAGCACGACCTCGTCGCGCCGCGGGTCGTACGGCAAAACGGCGACGATGTCGCCGCGCGAAACGACTTCCCGGTCCAGCGCCGGGCTCATGCCTCCAGCGAATCTCTCGTGCCGCAAGCGCACCCGCTCGAGGCGGAAGAACCCCCGGTGCAGAAGCGCCTTTTCGAGCAGATCGACGACGGCCATCACAACCCGAGAGGCCTCCACGCCCGCGAAACGGGGACGCGGCCCGAATGGGCCGCGCCTCATGTCAGCGCTCGCCGCGCTTCAGCCGAAACTGCGCTCCAAGCCAGCCAGCTTTTCTTTCACGAACCGATCCCGCTCCGCACCTTTGAGTTTCTCGGATTCGGTGATGACCGCGATGCACTGCTTGGCAAGATCGCGTCGCCGCAGCGCCTCTTCCTCAGGGGTGTCTCCTTCGGACACATCGAACACGTTGCCGCTGCAATAGACGTTCGGCTTGCCGTCCACGCTCTTCAACCACTCGCGGAAGCCCTGGGCCGCAGCCGCCTTGTTGGTACCGCGAACCGCGTCGCGCAACAGTTTGCGGAAAAGAAAGACCCCACCATCGAACTTCATCGGCGTTTCCAGCGCATGCACCGCGATCGGACGCTGACTGACGATGGCTTCGTAGTCGCCCGGAGCGTACTGCGCATCCTTGTAGCAGGAGCGCTTGCGATGATCTTCCGGAATCGGCGGGAAATCCTCGGGCTTGTATTTGCCGAAGCGCTCCGGCCGCCGCATCCCCACCTGGCCCTCGAGAAAGTCAATGGTTTCGTAGCCGATGAGATGTTTTTTGTCGGGACCGATGAGGTTGCGCGTATCGATGCCCGGGCCGAACATGCGCCAGCCGATCATCTTGCTGTTCACGTCGTCCACCGGCACGGTCCAGCGAATCATGTGCGCGCGGCTGAAATGCTTCTTGTTGCTGGCGTCTTCGAACAGGTACGAGTGGAAGCTCACGCACGGCAGCATCTGTTGATTGATGCGGACGTAAGTCCGATCCTTGCTCACCCGCCGCGACGAGGTCCAGGCCATGGCACGACCTTCGTTGACCGGGAAGAACTGCAGATCCGGCCGGATCAGAAAGGCCCCCGCACCGGCCTCGCCGAAGGTAGTGCCCTGCTGGTGCCCCGGAACCACTGCGGTGGTGTGCAGCGGAATGTGGTGGTATTGATCGGAGGAGTTGTCCTGCACCTGCAGCCAGTTGCAGGCGTTGTGATTGCTATAGGGCACCAGTTCGTCGCCCGGCATCAAGGTGAAGTCGCCCTCGTACTCGGGAAAAGGCGGTTCTTCATCGGCCGGCCCCATATAGGCGAATACCAAGCCATTACGTTCGAAGGCCTTGTAGGCACCCTGGAAGATGGTCTTGGCATACGCCGCGCCTTCCGCTTCTTGACCAGTCGGAAACGGCACCTCCAAGCATTGGCCGTCGACGTCGAATACGAAACCGTGGTAGCAGCACATGATGCCGCGTTCCTTGATAAGGCCGTATTCAAGCGATGCCCCACGGTGGCAGCAGTGCGCATGCAGCACGCCGACGCGACCGCTCTTGTCGCGAAAGGCCACCAGCTCCTCGTTCATGATCTTCAGGAAGTGCGGCGTATCGGTCAGCTCCGCCGACATGCAGATCGGCAGCCAAAAGCGGCGCATGTACTCGCCCGTTGGCGTGCCCGGTCCGGTTTCGGTCAACTCCGGGTCGTGGGCCGGTATGGCACTCGAGTGGTAGCCATCGTAGGGCTTCGAATTACGCTTGGCGGGCGGGCCTTTGTCTGCTTTCGTATCCATCTTGTGGTCTCCGTTGTGGGTCGAACTGAAAGGAAAATTATGCACTTTACAGCGCGGCTGTCGAATTGATTTGCCCAATATCTTCTATACGAACGGCAGATGTATCGGAAGCGCGGCGAGACCGTCTAGAATTCAATCGAACAAGCTGAGTGCTGTGCCGCTCGGCGAAACGCAATCAGAGGATACCAGCCCATGCTGCTCAAAGATATTTTCCTGTACGCCGACAGTCATCCGACCTACAAGGCCCGGCTCGAGTCCGCCGTCAATCTGGCCGCCGCGCACAAGGCCCACCTGACGGGTGTCTATGTGCCAGCCGTCATCCCCAAGGGCCACCCTGCAGACGACGGGCACAGCCCAAGGGCAACCGCGCTCCTGGTCGAGGACACCGGCAATCGAAGCACCGAGAAGCGGCCGCAGATTGCTTCCGACGTGTACGACCGCGTCCAGGCCGAGGCCGATGAAGCGAAGGAGCTGTTCGTCCGCCAGTGCGAACGCGCCGGCGTGAGTGGCGAGTGGATTTACGACGAGGAGCCGCTGCTGGAAGCGCTGGCGCTCAATGCACGCTTCTGCGACTTGCTCGTCATCAGCCAGCCGATCGCCAAAGACACCACCGAGCGCTTGATCACGACTTTGGAGTTGCCGGTGCTCGTGATCCCGAACAAGGGCCACTATCCCGTCATCGGCCAGCGCATCCTGGTCGCCTGGGACCGAAGCCCGGTTGCCCTGCGCGCCATCAACAACGCGCTCCCCCTGCTGCGCCTGGCGGCCGAGGTGAAGATTCTGTCGGTTAACCTCGAGTCGGTTTATCGCGGGGCTGCATACGGCTCGGGAATCGTCGAGCACATGGCCCGGCACAGCATCAAGGCAGAGCGCTTGCGCGTCGATTCGAAGGGCGCAAGCCTGAGCGACGCCATCCTCGATACGGCCAAGAAGGAAAAGAGCGACCTGATCGTGATGGGGGCTTACGGCAAGCGCGGTGGCCTGCGCGAACGCCTGCTAGGCGGAGTCACCAGCAACGTCGTCGCAGACGCCTCGGTTCCCCTGCTTCTGACGCACTGATATCCGCGCCGCCCCTTGAACGCCTTGCGGCGTTCAAGCCGCTCAGGTCTTCGAGCGGGCTGCGGAAAACGACAGCGGGCGCGCAGGCGCCACGAACTGCTCCATCTGAGCAGGCAAAATATTGCCAGCCTCGAGTTGCGCGCGCCTCGCGCGCGCAACTCGAGTTCAGATCGCCGAAGGTATCAAGTGGATGCTGGCCAGGTCCATGGCGACGGGCAAGATGTCTCCCGCCTTGACCTGGCTGGAGTTGTGGGCCTCCATGCGCAGCGTCTTTCCATTCTCGGTTTCGCCTGTCACACGGATGCGGTCGCCGAGAAACAGGCAGTCCGTGACTTTCAGCTTGGTGTGGGCCTGCGCAGGCTCGACGATCTTCGCATCCTGGGGCCGGCACAGAAGCTTGGCCGGACCGGAGGCGATTGCCGGCCAACGCGCGCGAAACTCGTTGGCCGCGATCGAGAGGGCGCCAAAGCCCATCTGCACCTGGGCCTTCTGGCTGTCCAGCTGGACATCGACATCGAACAGGTTGGCGATGCCGATGAAGCGGGCGACGAAGTCGTTCGCGGGACGCGTATAAATCTCCAATGGCGCCCCGACCTGCATGATCTTTCCATGGTCCATCACGACCACCTGGTCGCCGAGGGCCATGGCCTCTTCCTGATCGTGCGTGACATAGATCGCGGTGATCTTGAACTGGTGCAGCAGCTGCGCCAATTCGGCGCGCAGCTCCTGGCGGATCTTGGCGTCGAGCGCGGAAAGCGGCTCGTCGAGCAACAGGATGTCGGGCTGAAACACCACCGCGCGCGCAAGAGCGACGCGCTGCTGCTGCCCGCCTGAAAGCTGGCGAATGCGGCGGTTTGCGAGCGCAGAGATCTGTACGCTCTCCAGCGCCTGGAGCGCGCGCCGCTGACACTCCTTGGCGGCCACCCCGCGAACCATCAAACCGAATTCAACGTTTTCGCGCACGGTCATGTTGGGGAACAGCGCGTACGACTGGAAAACCATGCCGATATTGCGTTTCTCGGGCGGCAGGCCGGTCACATCCTTATCGCCGAAAGAGACGCTACCGCCGGTCGAATCGAGCAGCCCGGCAACGATCTTCAGTATGGTTGACTTGCCGGAACCCGAAGGGCCAACCAGGGCCGTGCAGGCGGACGCCGGGCAGGTCAGGGACACGTCACCCAGGGCCGCTGTGCCGTCGGGATAAATCTTTTGCAAATTCCTCAGTTTGATTTCGACGCTCATGCGCTGCCAACCTCTCTCATTTGTTTGCCACCGATAAATTGAATACCCAGCAATACGGGTACGACCACGAACATGAAGATGCTTGTAGCAGCACTCGACACCTGGAAGCTGTCGTTGGTGTAGGAATCGTAGAGCGCTGCCGGGAAGGTCTGGTTGATCGGCGTATTGAGCAGAAAGCTCGCATTGAATTCACCGAGCGAGATTGCAAAGACCAGCAGCGAACCGACGACGATGGCGTGCGTCAGATTGGGCAGCAATATGTAGCGCAGGCGCTGCCAGACGCTCGCGCCCATGCTCGCGGCCGCGAGTTCCAGCGTCACGAAATCGAAGCTGCGCAGCGTATTGGTCACCGACTGCAGCATGAACGGCAGCGTATAGAGCAGGTGTCCGAACAGGATGATGACCCAACTGCCGCGCAAAATGCCATAGGTTTCGATCAGTGCGACCGCCACGGCGATGCCGGGCAGCGAAAGGGGCAGCAGGATCATTTCCTCGAGCAGGCTTTTCCCGAAAAAGCTGTAGCGCACCAGTGCATAGCCTCCGAATACGCCCAGGACGATGCAGGAAAGGATACAAATCACCGCCAGCATGAGCGAAAGGGTCATCGTCTTGCCATAGACCTCCCACACGTACTTGTACCAAAGGGTCGTGAAGGCGCCCTCGGTACGGCGCGCTCCCTGGCCGAAGAATCCGCTATCGCCGCCTTGCGCGTCGCCCGGCTGCGCGCTGGCCTCGCCAGCCGCGCGCGCGGCCGTATCGGTATCGCGACCCGCGCCGCCGGAGCTGCTGGTACCCATGGTTGACAGCGTGGTGAAGGAGCCCCACAGCGTCACTGCGATGGGGGACACCACCATGAAGACGAGAATCAGGCTGCACGTGATGCAAAACGCTGACCACAGGGGGAGCGGTTTATTTTTCTTGTCAGGCGAATGCATTGTGTCGTTCTCCGTATCGACGCAGGAAATAATTGATGCCGACCGTGATGATGGCCAGTTCCACGGAAAGGGCAGCAGCGAGCTCGAACGCCAGGTTCGAATACATCTGCGTATAGATCTCGAGGGGCAATATGCTGGCCTTCTTGAGCAGCAGCAAAGCCACGCCGAAGGATCCCATCGAAACCGCGAAGGTCACGGCCATCGTCGAGACGATCGCCGGGGTCAGCAAGGGGATCATGACATGCCACAAGGTTTGCCGCGACGAAGCCCCCAGGCTGTGCGCCGCACTCTCCAGATCCCAATCGAACTTGCGAATCGCCGATTCAAGATTGAGTGTGGCGCGCGGGATCTGGAACCAGATATAAGCGATGCCCAGGCCCGTCAAACCGTAAGCGAGCGCCTCGGCGATGGGCACGCCGAACAGCCAGTCGGCGAGCAGCGGGATCGCGCCGACGCGACCGATCATGATGACGGCGAGAAAACCGATGATGATGCCGGAGAAGGCCATCGGCACGGTCAGGATGGCCCGGAACAGGCGCTTGCCCCAAAACTCCCGGCGCACCAGCAACCACGCCGGCCCGATGCACAGGGCGATCGACAAGACCGACACGACCACGCTGATCACCAAGCTGAGAATCAGCGCAGCGCGCGTCTGCTCGTCGGTCAGGACCGCGAGGTAATTGTCCCAGGTCAGTTCGCGCCATGGGATGCCGAACCCGGCCTCGGCGCCGACCCGTACTCCGGCGCCCACATCCAGCAGAGCCTGCGACGGCATGAACCCCTGGAGAATCATGTTGAAAAACGGGTACACCATCGTCGCCATAAAAAAGACGACGAGCGGGGAGATGTACAACAACCCCAGCCAGCCTTGCTTCACCACGCCTCCTTCAAACCGCGCAGCACCTGGCTGCGCGCCTTCACTCAAATTAACCCACCGTTTCACACGGCGCGGCGTCGCATATGCGACGCCGCGCCGTGCACCTGCTGCTGCTTACTTCTTCTTGATTTCGTTGAGCCAGGCCTTCTTCAGCGGATCGATGGTTTCCTGCTTGGCCAGGATCGACACCGCCTTCACGCTCTTATAGTCGCCGTAGAGCGGCACCATCTTTTTGCGCGCGTTTTCGGACATGTACTCGGGAATGATCGGCTGCCAGAAGGAGTCGGACCAGATCCCTTGCGCTTCCGGGCTGAACAGCCAATCGAGATAAGCCTGCGCCAGCAGCGGCCGCTTGGCCCAGGTGACCATGCCCATGGCCAGCGGCGTCGCGACGGTGCCTTCGCAGGGAATGACCACCTCGATGGGGCCGCCGTCTTCGTGCTTCATCTTGTAGCCGTTGCCGTCGGCGTTGAGCCAGACCGCAACCTCGCCGCGCAGGGTGGCGTTGTAGCTGGAGTCGCGCGCATAGCGCTGGATATTCACATCCAGCTTCTTCAGGTACTCGACCCCGGGCTTGATATTCTTGGTATCGCCACCCATCGCCACGTTGGCCGCAAAGGTCGCTTCCCACGCCGTACCGTGAACCGTGGGGTCGTCGTAGGCCACCAAGCCCTTGTACTCGGGCTTGAGCAAATCGGCCCAGCACTTCGGGACGGCGATATTCTTCTTCTTCAGCGCTTCGGTATTGACGATGAAGCCGATCACGCCCTGGAGCACGCAGAACCAGCGACCCTGGGGATCCTTGCATTCCGCCGGAATCTTCTCCCAACCGACCGGCTTGTAGGGCTGATGCACGCCAGCCTGCTCGCCGGCCTGCGCAGCGATGACCGCGTTGTAGTAGGCCACATCGGCGACCGTTGCGGCCCGTTCCTTGGCCAGCGCCGCCAAGGTGGCCGAGCTGCCCTTCATATCGGGCGGAATATCGACACCGTAGTTTTTCTTGAAATAGGCCGTGATGCCGCCCCAGTTGGCGTAGTTCGGCTGGGCGTCGTACTGGATCATGCGGTTGCCCTCGGCCGCTTTGGCCGCATCAAGCTTCTTCTGCCAGGCCGCCTTGTCCCACTTGGTACCCTGCGCCGCAGCCGGCAGCGCCTGCCCAAGCCCCAACCCGACGATCAGGCTGAGCAACAAACGCGAAAGCGATTTACTTACCATGACTAGCTCCAAATCTGGAATTTGACCACTGATACCCTTGAGCGCTGAACCGTACAACTTGCACTGACGGCGCCCGTCAACTCTGCTGAAAATCAATTATTTTGCAGCCGCGGCTTCTACCTTCTGAATGACCCGCGCACCGTCGGGACGTTCTTCATAAGTGACCGTCACCAGGCGCCCCTCGGCCCAAGAGCCGGCGGCGCCCTTCAGCGAGGCTGGAATGAGGGACGGGTAGGTTTCGCCCTTCTTTCCTTTGACCGCCTTGCAGCCCGCGTCGTCCTGGCATTCCACGAGCAATGAAGAATTTTTCAAATCCACCCAGACCACCTTGCCGCTCAGATGCTCAACCTTCGCCGCGGGTGCCGCTGCAGCGGGTGCCGCGGCACTCGCGGGCGGTTTGGCGGTAGAACCCGGGGCAGCGCACGCCGTCGCGCCGACCGCAAGTGCAACAACAACCGTAGCCGTAAATACATTCATTTCCTAGGCCTCCGAGGTTTGTGACCAGTTAAGTTCCATGCCGCCAAACTGTCCCATCGCTGGCGGAGCACGGCTCCGCAGCGACAACGACCTGTGACTAGATGCAGCAGCGTAGTGTGACCGCACGCGACCGAGCAAGATATTTGTCTTCATCTCACACATGAGCTTTGCTCATCCAGTTTCACGGCGACTTTCGATCTTGGTTCGTGCGAGCGGCACTATAGGCGAGTTACCGCCTTGAGGAGGGTCGGGAATACGCCGACAACAGGAGCGCAATGGAGCAGCGGGACAAGCAGTCCGCTTCATTTATGATCCGCGCGCCCTGGCGCCGGCTCCTTCGAGTCGGGCCCCACCCAACGCATTCCCCATGCCGTCGCTGCCGTCGGTCACCAAAGCCTTGATCCTGATTTGCGTCGGCGTATTCAGTGCGCAGCAGCTGCTGCCGCCGGCGTTCGACAGCCTGTTCGCACTGTGGCCGCTGCAGAGCGGCAACTTCCTGCCCTGGCAACTGCTCAGCTATGCCTTCCTGCACGGCAGCCTGACGCACCTGTTTTTCAACATGCTGGCGCTGTGGATGTTCGGCGCCGAGATCGAGCGCCTGTGGGGCGGCAAGCGCTTCATGCAGTTCCTGCTGGCCAGCGCGCTGGCCGCGGCCCTCGTGCAGCTGGGCTGGACCTGGCTGATCGGCTCACGCTATCCGACCGTCGGCGCCTCGGGCGCCACCTTCGGCCTGCTGCTGGCCTTCGGCATGCTCTTCCCGAACCGCATGATCGTGCCGCTGATCCCGCCGATCCCGATGAAGGCCAAATATTTCGTCGCCCTCTTCGGTGCGCTCGAACTGATCTTCGGCGTGACCGGGGGCAGCGGCATCGCCCACTTCGCGCACCTGGGCGGCATGCTCGGCGGCTTCCTGATGATCCGCTATTGGCGCGGTCAGGCGCCGTTTGCCCGCAGGCCTTGACACCCCACGCTGCGCGCGGTCACTGCGGCCCGCGTTCGGATGGCACAGCAACCCGGTGGGGCTTGACGGACGGCCAAGACGCCTGGGGCGTCGGGTAGCGCAGGCGCAGACCCAACTCCTCGCACAGGCGACAGTTGTCAAGCCGCCGTGACTCGGCCAGGAAACTCATCTGCGTCGCCGACAGCGTGAGCGCGGCATCGGCGCGCGACAGGCGCGGCAACCGCGGCAGGCCGAAGGCGTCGGCCACGGCATCGAAGTGCTCGCCGACCTTCATTTCGCTACAGTCGCTGACGTGGTAAATGCGCTGCGGCGCGCCGCGCAGCAGGGTGGCTACGCAGGCGCGCGCCAGGTCGTCGGCATGGATGTGATTGGTGAAGACATCGTCGGCGGGCACCAGCAGCGGCGTGCCGCGGCGCACCCGCTCGCGCGGGTCGCCGCCTTCGCGGTCGAAGGCGTAGATGCCCGGTACGCGCAGCACACTCACGCGCACGCCGAAAGCCCGGCCGTGGTGGCGCACGCGGGCTTCGGCATCAACGCGGCGGCGCGCCCGCGCGGTGGCCGGGTTGACCGCGCGGGTTTCGTCGAAGCGCGCGCCGCCGGCATCGCCATAGACCCCGCTCGTGCTGGCATACACCAGGCACTGCAGGCGCGCACTGCGCGCCAAGGCGCGCAGCAAATGGCGCGTGCGCGGGTCGGTGTCGCCATAGCCGGGCGGCGGCGCGAGGTGTAGCACCGCGTCGGCCAGCGCGGCAAGGCGGCCCAGCGATGGCGCATCGTCGAGGTTGCCGACCAAGGGCAGCGCGCCGGCTGCCCGCAGCGCCGGCAGCCGCGATGGCGACGAGCTCAGCGCCAGCACGCGCCAGCGTCGCTGCAACAAGCGCAGCACGCGCAGGCCGATGTCGCCACAGCCGACGATCAGCAGCACAGGGCGACGGGCGCGCGAGAGGGGCAAGGTCATGGGCAAACCAGAGGCCACAGGCCGGCGGGCACAATTCCGGCCAGTGTAGAAGCGCAGCCCACCCAAGCCATGACCTTCAAAGTGTCTGTCCAGCCCGCCGGCCTCACGTTCGACGTAGCCCGCGACGAAGCCATCCTGCCGGCGGCCATCCGCTCCGGCGTCGGCCTGCCGTACGGTTGCCGCGACGGCGCCTGCGGCTCGTGCAAGAGCCGCCTGATCGAAGGCCGGGTGATCCACGGCGCGCACCAGGCCAAGGCTCTCTCGGCAGCCGAGGAAGACGCGGGCTGGATCCTGACCTGCTGCGCCACGCCGCAGACCGATTGCGTGGTCCAGGCGCGCACCGTTGCCGGCGCCGGCGAGTACCCGCCGCTGAAGATGCCGGCCCGCGTGGCCAGCCTGACCCGCCCCGCGCCGGATGTGGTGGTGATGAAGCTGCAACTGCCGGCCAGCGTGGCCTTCAAATACCGCGCCGGCCAGTACCTCGAGTTCATCCTGCGCGACGGTGCGCGGCGCAGCTATTCGATGGCCACGGCGCCTGAGCAGCTGGGCAACCCGCCGGCGCTCGAGTTGCACCTGCGCCACATGCCCGGCGGCAGGTTCACCGAACATGTCTTCAGCGCGATGAAGGAAAAAGACATCCTGCGCCTGGAAGGCCCGTTCGGCAGCTTCTTCCTGCGCGAAGACAGCGACAAACCCATCGTGCTGCTGGCTTCGGGCACCGGCTTCGCGCCGATCAAGGCCATCCTCGAACACCTGCGGGCGCAAAGCAGCACCCGGCCAGCCGTGCTGTACTGGGGTTGCCGCCACAAGGCCGACCTGTACCAGCACGACTGGGCCCTCGATGCCGCTGCGGCGATGCCGAACCTGCGCTATGTGCCGGTGCTGTCGGAAGCCCGGCCCGACGACCACTGGGGCGGGCGCAGCGGCTTCGTGCATCAGGCGGTGATGGCCGACCTGCCCGACCTGTCGGGCCACGAGGTCTATGCCTGCGGCGCGCCGGGAATGGTCGATGCGGGCCGGCGCGATTTCGTCGCCCTGTGCGGCCTGCCGGAAGAAGCGTTTTTCGCCGACAGCTTCACCTCCGAGGCCGACAAACATGCTGCGTAACGGTCTCGCGATGGCCTCGCTGGCGCATGAACTTGCGCGCTGGCGGCGAATGCGAATCACCCCCATAGAATGACAATTGTTTTCTTTCGCGATCTGCGTAACATGGCGCAGCGCTCAAGTGACCGCCTGCGGCCACCCGGGCAAGGCGGCATCAACCCATTCCACTCCGGAGAGACACCGTGAACAACATCGAGCAAGACCGGTTCTGGCGCCATTGGCGACTGATGGGCACTGCGGCGGGGGCGCTGCTGCTGGCGGGTTGCCCGGCCACCCTGCCCACCGTCGGACAACCCGAAGTCGGCGGCGGCGGTAAGACCGCGGTCACCGGTGCCGCGGGCGGCGCCACCACGGCCAACGCCAACAGCAGCCTCGAGCGCTGCGACCAGTCGCTGGGCACCATCGGCGTGGTCGAAGACCAGAACGCCGGCTGGTACCACACCCTGCGCAACTACAAGCTCGGCTCGACCGTGCCGGTGCTGCGCATGATGATCCAGCAAAGCAATTGCTTTGTCGTCGTCGAACGTGGCGCCACCATGCGCAACATGAATATCGAGCGCAACCTGCAGAAATCGGGCGAGATGCGCGGCGGCAGCAATATGGGTGCCGGCCAGATGGTGGCCGCCGACTACACGATGAGTCCGGAAATCACCTTCAGCCAGAATACCGGCGGCATGGGCGGCGGGCTGGCCGGCCTCAGCCGCAGCCTGGGTGTGGTTGGCGCGCTCGCCGGCAGCCTGAAAACCAACGAAGCCTCGACCACCTTGATCATGATCGACAACCGCTCGGGCGTGCAACTCGCGGCGGCCGAGGGCAGCGCCAAAAATACCGACTTCAACGTCTTCGGCGGCGCCTTCGGCTGGGCCGGCGGCGCCGGGGCCGGCGGCTACAGTAGTACGCCCGAGGGCAAGATCATCATCGCGGCCTTCGCCGACAGCTACAACCAGCTGGTCAAAGCCGTGCGCAACTACAAGGCGCAGACGGTCAAGGGCGGCCTGGGCACAGGCGGCACGCTGGGCGTACAGGGCGGCGCGACGCCGGCCTCCAAGGAAGTTGACGCGGCGGCGGCGAAGCCAGTACCGAAGAAGAAAAAGTAGCCGATCGTCGCCGCAGACAAGGCGGGCCGGGGGCGGGCAACGCGAGACTTTCTGCCCTCTGCCGCTGTTGGTCGGCGTATCGCTCGGTTCGGTCTCGCCGACCAGCAGTGGCACGCGCTCAGCCCCGATCCTTGCGGTGAGCGCGAATGCCGCACCCAGTTCGCGCTGGCACCAGCGGCAGTGGCAGCAGCGATTCACCCCCACATGCGCGGCCTGGTACCGGGCGCAAAGCCCGTCGCGGCGTGACACATTGCCGCCGGAGCCCCTGGCGGCAGGGCCAGAATGGCGGCGCGCCGTTCGACCATGAGCCCTCCGAAACCACCGCCCAAGTACGAGCAGAGACAGTCGGTCAGGAGCGATGTCCAGCCGCTGGCGACCGACGCCGCGCGCGCGGCGCGCGATGAAGTGCCCGGAGGCGTGGCGCGCGTGCTCGACAGCGTGCCGGGCTACTGGAAGAAGAACCGCCGCCCGGCGCTGGCCACCGACCGCGCTCTCACCGGCCGTGCGATGGACTGGACCGTGCAACTGCCCAAAAATATCCGCCCGGTCGTGACCACCGAGCGCTACCCGCGCATCGTGAATGCGATTGCCGATGCCTGGGCCACCCCCGAGGCCCGCACGGATCTGTTCGACCATCTGCTGAATGACCGGCGCGTCGGCCGGCGCGGTTTTCCCATCGACGTTGAGCGCGAGATCTCGGCGCTGTGCCTGTACGCCAGCAGCCTGCCGTGGTGATCGACAGCGGCGACACTTTTTCGCTACGGCGCGGCAGCGCTGCACTGTTGATCAGCATGCCGCATGTCGGGACGCTGCTGCCCGAAGCCCTGCGCCAGCGCCTGGTGCCGCGCGCAGCCGGCATCGAAGATACCGACTGGCACCTCCACCGCCTGTACGCATTTGCCCACGAGCTCGGCGCGGGCCTGATCGTGCCGAAGTTCAGCCGCTATGTGATCGACCTCAACCGGCCACGCGACGATGCGCCGATGTACCCGGGCGTGAACAACACCGGCCTGGTGCCGACACGGTTTTTCAGCGGCGACGCGTTGTACCGCGAGGGCCGGCAGCCGGATGCGGCCGAGATCGCGGCGCGCGTCGAACAGTACTGGCGGCCGTACCACGACGCACTGGCAGCCGAGCTGGCGCGGCTGCGCGCCGTGCATGGCCACGCCGTGCTGTTCGATGCCCACAGCATCAAGTCCGAGCTGCCCTGGCTGTTCGAGGGCCGCTTGCCGGCGCTGAGCCTGGGCACGGCCGGCGGCAGCAGCTGTGCGGCAAGCCTGGTCGCTGCGCTGGGCAGCGTGCTGGCCGGACAGGACCGTTTCAGCCACGTCGTCGATGGCCGCTTCAAAGGCGGCTACATCACGCGCCGCTATGGCCGGCCAGCAGAGAAGATGCACGCGGTGCAACTCGAGATGTGCTGGCGCTGTTATCTCGACGAGGCCCGTGCGCACGAGTGGCACGCCGGGCACGCCGGCGAAGTCACGCCGCTGCTGCGCCGCCTGGTGCAGACGATGATCGACTGGCGAGCCTGATGCAGGCCACCTCGTCCCTGCGGATCGAGGCCGTCGATCCGCAGCACCCGCAGGCCCTGGCGCTGCTCGGCGAGGCGGCGCGGGAAGCCCGCGCGCTGTACCCGGCGCTGTTCGCCCCCGACGCCCCGGCGCCGACCAACCCGCCGCCACGTTCGCGCGAGGTCTATCTGCTCGCATGGCGCGACGGGCAGGCGCTCGGCTGTGGTGCGCTGCGCCAACGCGACACCTTCACCGGCGAGCTGCAGCGCATGTTCGTGACCCGGGCGGCGCGCCGTGACGGCATCGCGCGCGCCCTGCTGGCGCGGCTGGAGCACGACGCACGCCAGCACGGCTACCGCCAGCTGGTGCTCGAAACCGGCGCGCGGCAACAAGCGGCCATTGCGCTCTACAACACCTGCGGCTGGCGGCGCATTGCCGCCTACGGCGCGTATGTGGGCGATCCGATGAGCCTGTGCTTCGGCAAGGCGCTGACTGCGCGACGCTGGGCTTGACGCTTTGGCTTGCCACTCGATACGGGTCAATAGCGTCCAGAGATGCCGGCCAGCCGCAAATACCAGTTGGCGGCCCAGGCCACAAAGCCGCGCCGCAGCGCCGAGACCCAGCCGGGCGCCAGCGGCGGCGCGGTGACCTCGCGCGAGACCTGCACGGCTTGCTCGAAAGCCGCGGCCAGTGCCGCAGTGAACGCCGCGTCGCGCACCACCACATTGGCTTCGAGGTTGAGCAGCAGCGACAGCGGGTCGATGTTGGAACTGCCGACCGTGGCCCAATCGTCGTCGACCAGGGCCACCTTGGCATGCAGGAAGGCCGGCGTGTATTCGTAAATCTGCACGCCGCGCGACAGCATCTCGTCGTACAGCACCTGGGCCGCCAGGCCCGCGAAGCGGTAGTCGAGCTTGCCCTGCAACAACAGGCGCACGCGCACGCCACGCCTGGCGGCGTCGCGCAGCACGCGGCGAAACAGGCGCCCCGGATAGAAATACGGCGAGATGAGATCGATGCGTTCGCGCGCCCGCGACAGCGCGTCGATGTAGCTGCGCTCGATGGCGCGACGCTGGCGCAGGTTGTCGCGCACCAGAAAAGCGGCACGCACCGCCCCGGCGTGCGCCTGGGCCGGCTCGGGCCCGGGGCTCACGCGCAGGCGCTGTATCAGCGAGCGCGCGCGCGCCACCGGCTCGGCACTCCTGGCCAGGGCGATGACTTCGTCGCGCCAGTCGCGGCCAAAGGCGGCGCGGGTCCACATCGCGCGCGCCGTTTGCGCCACCGGCCCGACCACCGGGCCGCGCAGCGCCACCGCAAAATCCAGCCGCGGCTCGGGCGTGGCGCCGTGATTCAAGTCATTGCGGTCGTCGATGACGTTGATGCCGCCGACGAAGGCCCGCTCCGTGTCGCAGGCCAGCAGCTTCTGGTGCAGGCGTCGCAGCTGGCCCGGCTGCAGCCAGGCGTACCAGCGATCGATCGGGCGAAACACCGCCAGCGCCACACCGCTACCGTCGAACCAGCGCCGCAGCGTGGGCAGGCTGGCCTTGGAGCCGAAGCCATCGACGACGACGCGCACGCGCACGCCGCGCCGCGCGGCGTCGATCAACGTGTCGGCCATCGCGCGGGCCGCGGCGTCGTCATGAAAGATGTAGGTTGCCAGCCAGACATCGTGGCGGGCGCGAGCAATGGCTTGCTGCATCGCCGGAAACAGCTGGTCACCGCCGGTCAGCAGCGCGACCTCGTTGCCGCCGCTGAACGACGCGTCGCGCTGCGCGTACCAGGCGCTTTCGTGGTCGGTCATCAGACCAGCGCTGCGCTCATCAGGGTACCTTCGTGCTGCGCACTCCGGTATTCGCGCTTGGGGCGGCCCGGCGCGCTCATGGCCACTCGAATTCCGCGACCAGCGGCAGGTGGTCGCTCATGCGCGCCCAGCTCGTGCCGCGCGGCACGAAGGTCGAGCGGCAGGCCAGCACGCGGGTGTAGATGCGGTCGAGCGCAAATACCGGCACGCGCGACGGAAAGGTCGAGCGGCGCGCCGCAGGCTGGCCTTCGCCGATTGCGCGCGCCAGGCCAATCTCGCGCATCGGCGCGTCGAGCCGTTCGCCCCAGTCGTTGAAGTCGCCGGCAACGATCAACGGCGCATTGGCCGGCACTTCGGCGGCAATGAAATCGGCCAGGCGCTGCACCTGGCGCATACGGCTCGCATGCATCAGGCCCAGGTGCGCCACCACCGCATGCAAGGTACGCCCATGCCACTGCACCGGCACGTACAGCAGGCCGCGCTGCTCGAAGCGATGGTCGCTGACGTCATGGTGGCCAACGTCGCCGAGCGGCCAGCGCGACAGCAGCGCATTGCCATGCTCGCCGTGACGCGTGACAGCGTTGCTGCGGTAGGCCACGTCGTAGCCCTCGGGCGCCAAAAACTCGGCCTGCCCCTGCGCGGGCCAGCCGAACCAGGTGCGGTCGAACTGGCGCGCGTCGCGGCTGTGGTGCAAGCGCACTTCCTGCAAGAAAACGAGATCTGCGTCGAGCGCCTCGACGCCGAGGCCGAGGTTGTGGATCTCCAGGCGCTTTCTGGGCCCGACGCCGCGCACGCCTTTGTGGATGTTATAGGTGGCCACGCGCAGGCGGTCGCGCAGGCCGGTGTGGGGCGGCAAGACGCTGGATTGCAGCGTTTTCATGGTGCAGGTGGAAAGCGTGGCAACTGGAGGACCGCCTCCGCGTTGCTCGGCGAGAAGCAACGGTCGGCCGCCTCGCGCCACGGCAGCCATGCATGGTGCAGATGTTCGCGTGGGCTCAGCGTCACGGGTGTACCGGCCGGCACGGTGAGACCGAAGACATGCTCGGTGTTGTGCGTCACACCGGGCGCGTAGCGGTGTCGCCAGACCGGATAGATCTCGTAGATGTTGGCCAGTTGCCAATCGCGCAATGCGCTGAGCGGCACGGCAGCGCTGCCGATCGCGATGCCGGTTTCTTCAACCACCTCACGCACGCAGGTGTCGATCAGCGGTTCGTCGATCGCGTCTTTGGAGCCGGTGACGCTTTGCCAGTAGCCGGGTTTGTCGGCACGCTCGATCAGCAACACATCGAGTGCAGGTGTATGGATCACGACCAGCACGGACTCGGGGATCTTGTGGGCGGGCATCGAAAAGACAACGGGCGCGGGGAATGCCCGCGCCCGGATTCTGCCCAATGGCTGGGAGTTCAGGCGGCCGATTGGGTATTGCGCAGGCGAATATGCAGCTCGCGCAATTGTTTCTCGTCAACCGGCCCCGGCGCATTGGTGAGCAGATCCTGTGCGCGCTGGGTTTTCGGGAACGCAATCACATCGCGCAGCGATTCGGCGCCGGTCATCAGCATCACGAAACGATCGAGGCCGATGGCGATGCCACCGTGGGGCGGGGCGCCGTATTGCAGCGCGTCGAGCAGAAAGCCGAATTTGGCCTGGGCTTCTTCGGCGCTGATCTTCAACGCGCGGAAAACCTTGCTCTGCACTTCTTCGCGGTGGATCCGCACCGAGCCGCCGCCGAGTTCGATGCCGTTCAGGACCACGTCGTAGGCCTTGGCGATGCAGGCGCCCGGATTCGATTCGAGCCAGTCTTCGTGGCCATCCTTCGGCGCCGTGAAGGGGTGGTGTACAGCGACCCAGCGACCCGCCTCGTCGTCGCGCTCGAACATCGGGAAATCGACCACCCACAGTGGCTCCCACTCGCCCTGGATCAGGCCACGAGCCTTGCCGAATTCGCTGTGGCCGACCTTGACGCGCAAGGCGCCGAGGGCGTCGTTGCAGACCTTGGCCTTATCGGCGCCGAAGAAGATCAGGTCGCCATTGGCGGCGCCAGTGCGCGCCAGGATCTCGGCGATGGCTTTGTCGTGCAGGTTCTTGACGATCGGACTTTGCAAACCGTCGCGGCCGGTCGCCACGTCATTGACCTTGATCCAGGCCAGGCCCTTGGCGCCGTAGATCTTGACGAACTCGGTGTAGCCGTCGATCTC
>CADEDE010000030.1:7326-29882 GCA_902825995.1 uncultured Burkholderiales bacterium | reverse complement strand
TCGACAGGTTGATCTTGCCGCCGCGGATCATCGCGAAGCTGTCGTGGCTGCCGAAAATCGACGAGCCGGCAATCGTGGTCACGGTCTGCTTGCCGGCGTTGATCAGGTCGGCATCGACCTGATCGTCGGTTGGAAACGGGCCGATGCCGAGCATGCCGTTTTCGCTTTGCAGCCAGACCTCGATATCGGGGCTGACGAAATTCGCCACCATGGTCGGCAGGCCGATGCCCAGGTTGACGTAGTAGCCGTCTTGCAGTTCCTGCGCTGCGCGCGCGGCCATTTGATCGTGTGTCCAGCTCATGGTCAGACCCCCGCCTTTTCAGTAATCGTCCGCTTCTCGATGCGCTTCTCCGGCGTTGCATTCAGCACGATGCGGTGCACATAGATGCCCGGCAGGTGCACGCTGTCGGGGGCCATCGCACCGGTCTCGACGATCTCTTCGACTTCGACCACCGTGACCTTGCCGGCCATCGCCGCGGCCGGGTTGAAATTGCGCGCGGTCAGGCGGAATTGCAGGTTGCCACTTCTGTCAGAGCGCCAGGCCTTGACCAGCGAGACATCGGGCACCAAGGAGCGCTCCATCACATAGGTATGGCCGTCGAACTCGCGCAGCTCCTTGCCCTCGGCCACGATGGTGCCGACGCCGGTGCGGGTGAAGAAGGCGGGGATACCGGCCCCGCCCGCGCGCAGCTTCTCGGCCAGCGTGCCCTGCGGCGTGAATTCGAGTTCGAGTTCGCCGGCCAGGTACTGGCGCTCGAACTCCTTGTTCTCGCCGACATAGCTGGAGATCATTTTCTTGATCTGCCGCGTGGCCAGTAATTTGCCCAGGCCGAAACCATCGACGCCGGCGTTGTTGGAAATCACGCGAAGGTTCTTCACGCCCGAATCGCGCAGCGCATCGATCAATGCCTCAGGGATGCCGCAGAGGCCGAAGCCACCCACCGCCAGCAAAGCCCCGTCCTTGACGAGGCCATCGAGCGCGGCTTGCGCGCTCGGGTAAATCTTGTTCATTCGCGCGCTCTCCACCATAAAACTGCGTGCAAGCCTACTATGCAAGCCATTGCGCATCGTGCCCGGACACGCGCCAGCGACCTCAGGGTTGGTGGCGCACGATCACCGCGCAGGCGATGCGCGCGCCCGAATTGCCGGTCGGCTGGGTGCGGTAGTCGTCGGGCATGGCATGCACGATCAGGCCTCTGCCGACGATATCGGCGGCGCCGCTGCCGATGGTCACGCCCATCAGTTGGAACTTGGCATCGGCGCGGCCCTGCGCATCGGCCTTCAACGCCGGCAAGTCGCCCGCGTGGTGATCGGCGTCCTGTGCGCCGTGCGGCTTGCCGGCCGGGTTGAAATGGCCGCCGCTGCTCATACCGTCACCGCTGCTGCAGTCACCCTTTTCGTGGATGTGGAAACCGTGCTCCTGGCCCGGCTTCAGACCTTCAATCCTGGCATGCACCAGGATCTGCTCGCCACGCTGGTGGAACATGACCATGCCGACGGTGGTGTTGCCTTTGGTGGCTTCGAGTGTGGCCATCGCCATCGGGCCAGCGCGATGGGTCATGCCGGCACAGCCGGCGAGCGAGGTGGAAACGACCAGGGCCGCGAGAGTGAATCGAGCGTTCATGCGTGCAACTCCTCGGTGAAGTGAAGGCCGATGCTAAGGCAAGGCGGCACCCTAGAATTGCCGCACCGCCACCCGCCCGCCGCCGGCCCACGACGCCCGCAGCGCATTGCCCCAAGCCGGAACCCACACAATGGACACCCGCACTTCACCGATTCCGCTGCGCCTCGAGCGCGTGCGCGATGCGCTCGCCGCGCAGGGCCTGAGCGCGCTGCTGGTGCCTTCCAGCGACCCGCATTTGTCGGAGTACCTGCCCGAACACTGGCAGGGCCGCGTCTGGTTGTCGGGCTTCACCGGTTCGATGGCCACGCTGGTCGTGACGACCGATCGCGCCGCACTGTTTGCCGACAGCCGCTACTGGGTCCAGGCCGAGGCCGAGTTGCGCGGCAGCGGGATTGAATTGGTCCAGATACCGACTGGCGCGGCCACGCACCATATCGAATGGCTGACTGCGAACCTGCGGCGCGGCGGCACGGTCGCCGTCGATGGCCAGGCGATCGGCCTGGCCACTGCACAGGCCTTGCGCGCCGGGCTCGAAAAATCGGGCGTGGCTTTGCGCACCGACATCGACCTGCTCGGCGGCGTGTGGCCCGAACGTCCGCGCCTGCCGCACGCCGCCGTATATGCCCACCGTCCCCCGCAGGCCAGCACCGGCCGCAGCGCCAAGCTCGCCACACTGCGCAAAGCGATGGCCCGCCACGGCGCGACGCAGCACTTCGTTTCAACCGTCGATGACGTGGCCTGGATTACCAACCTGCGCGGTGCCGACGTCGATTACAACCCGGTTTTCCTGGCCCACCTGCTGATCGACGCGACGCGCGCCACGCTGTTCGTGTCTGCCGGCAAGATCGACGCCAGGTTGGCCGCTGAACTCGCGGCCGACGGTATTACCCTGGCCGACTATGGGCAAGCCGCGCCGGCGCTCGCCGGCTTGCCCGGCGACAGCGTGCTACTGATCGACCCGCGCCGGGTCACGCTCGACTTCCGCCAGAGAGTGGCGGCCGGTGTCAAGGTCGTCGAAGCGATCAACCCGAGCACGCTGGCCAAGAGCCGCAAGACCGCCGCCGAAGCGGTCTTCATCCGCGATGCGATGGCCGAAGACGGCGCCGCGATGTGCCATTTCTACGCCTGGTTCGAGGCCGCTCTGGCCCGCGGCGAACCGATCACCGAATTGACCATCGACGAAAAACTGAGCGGTGAACGCGCCAAGCGCGCCAATTTCGTCGGCTTGTCGTTCCCGGTCATCGCCGGCTTCAACGCCAACGGCGCCATGCCGCATTACCGCGCCACGCCCGAGTCGCATGCCGCGATCGAGGGCGACGGCCTGCTGCTGATCGACTCCGGCGGCCAGTACCTCGGCGGCACCACCGACATCACGCGGGTGTGGCCCATCGGCACGGTCAGCGCCGCGATGAAGCGCGACTACACGCTGGTGCTCAAGGGCACGATCGCGCTGAGCCGCGTGCGCTTCCCGCGCGGCACGCTGAGCCCCATGCTCGACGCCATCGCCCGCGCACCGCTGTGGGCCGAGGGTCTGGAGTTCGGCCACGGCACCGGCCACGGCGTCGGCTACTTCCTCAACGTGCATGAAGGCCCGCAGAGCATCAGCAAGACCATTCCGGACGCCACCATGGCCATGGAGCCGGGCATGGTCACTTCGATCGAGCCCGGCCTGTACCGCCCCGGCCAGTGGGGCGTGCGCATCGAGAACCTGGTCATGAACGTGGCCGGGCCGAGCACCGAGTTCGGCGAATTCCTCGACTTCGAAACCCTCACGCTGTGCCCGATCGACACCCGCTGTATCGGCGGCGGGCTGCTGCGCGCCGACGAACTGGCCTGGCTCAACGCCTACCATGCCACGGTGCGCGAACGCCTCGCGCCGCGGCTGAGCGGCGATGCGCTGGCTTGGCTCGAGACCCGCACGCAGCCGCTGTAGCTGCGCCATTCATCGACGCCATCGTGGTGGGCCATCGGCAGTAACGCCCGAAAATGACGCCGACGAGCCGTCGCCGGATCAGGACTCCTATTCCATCGCCGCCTTGCGCAGCGTTTCCACCACCGGCCGGCGCAACACTTCGCGCAGGCCCCACCAGCCTGCAGCCAAGGCCAGCAACGCGCCGGCAGCGCCGCCGGCCAGCGGCACCCACCAGGACGCAGCCCACTCGAATTCAAAGGCGAAGCGCGCCAGCGCCCAGCCGACGACGATGGCCGCAGTCGAGGCCAGCACACCGGCCAATGCGCCAACGCCGAGCAACTCGGCGCACTGCACCTGTGCCAGCAACTTGCGGCCGGCGCCCAGTGCGCGCATGACCGCGAATTCGCGCGCACGGGCCTCGCGCGTGGCGCTGACCGCAGCGAACAGCACCGCCAGGCCCGCGGCCAGCGCAAAAGCGAACAGGAACTCGACCGCGCGGATCACTTGATCCAGCACGCGCTGCACCTGGCCGATCTGCGCCGAGACATCGACGAGGGTGATGTTCGGGAAATCGCGCGCCAGCGCATTGTCGAAACCCGGCTGCCCGGGGGCGCGGAAGGCAGCGATGGTGGTGCTCGGTACGCCCGGCATCGCCGCGTTCGGGAACAGCACATAGAAGTTGACACGCATCGAACCCCAATCGACCTTGCGCAGGGTGGTGACGCGCCCTTCGCGCAGCTGGCCGGCAATGTCGAAGCGCAAGCGGTCGCCGAGCTTGAGCCCGAGGGTGGCGGCCAGGCCTTCCTCGACGCTGACTGCGCCGGCTTCGTCGGCCACCCATTTGCCGCCGGCCAGGGTGTTGTGGCCCGGCAGTCGCGAAGCGTGGCTCAGATTGAACTCGCGCTCGACCAGGCGCTTGGCGCGTTGCTCGACAAAGCTGGCCGGTGCGACGGGACGGTTGTTGATGGCCACCAGCCGGCCGCGAATCATCGGAAACCAGTCGTACCTGGTGACGCCGGCCGCGGCCAGCACCTGCTTGAACGCTTCGCCCTGCTCGGGCTGGATATTGATGACGAAGCGGTTCGGCGCACCCGGCGGCGTGGCTGCGCGCCAGCTCGCGACCAGGTCGGTGCGCAGCAAGACCAGCAGAACCAATGCCAGCAGGCCGACGGCCAACGCAGACACTTGCAGCACCGCGAAGGCCGGCCGGGCGGCGACTTGGCGCGTGGCCAGCACCAACCAGCGCGACGCACGCGATTCAGGTACTGCACGCTTCAACAACATCGCCACAGCCCAAGACAGCAGCGCAAACAAAGCGGCAGCCACCGCAAAGCCGGCAACGGCGATCAGGCCCAGCTTCCAATCGGCCGACACCGCCAGCAGCAGCGCCGCAAAGCCCAGCGCACCGGCACCGAACACGGCCAGCGACGATACCTTCAGCGCGCCCACGTCACGCCGGATCACGCGCAGCGCTGGCACGCGCGACAGTTGCAGCACGGGTGGCAGGCCAAACCCGGCCAACAAAGTGAGGCCGACGCCGACACCGAACAGCGCCGGCCAGGCGCCCGGCGCGGGCAGCTCGACATTCACCAGCCCGGCCAGCAAGCCGACAAAAACGTAATGCACGCCGAGGCCGAACGCCACGCCCAGCGCACTGGCCAGCGCACCGACGAGACCGAACTCCAGGCTGTACGCGAGCGCGATCGAGCGCTGTGGCTGGCCCAGCACGCGCAGCATGGCGCAATCGTCGAGGTGGCCGCTGGCGAAATCGCGCGCGGCGATGGCCACCGCCACCGCGGCCAGCAGCGCGGCCAGCAGCGCAACGAGGTTGAGGAATTTCTCGGCGCGAGCCAGGGTCTGCTTCATCTCGGGCCGGCCCGAGTCCATCGACTCGACATGCACGCCGCGCAATGGGCGCCGGTCGATCTGGGTTTCGGCCCATCGCACGAAGCCGGCCACGTCGGCGTCGTTGCCGATCGGCGAGGCCAGCGCAAGGCGGTAGGTGACACGGCTGGCGGGTTGCACCAGGCCGGTGGCCGCGAGATCGACATGGTTCAACATCACACGCGGCGCGAAGCTCATGAAGCCGGCGCCGCGGTCGGGCTCGATCACGATCAGGCGCGTGATCTTCAGCGCCGCATCGCCGAGCAGCAATGCATCGCCCATCTTCAGTTGCAGCGCATCGAGCAGCGCCGTATCGACCCACACCGTGCCGCGCTCGGGCGCGCCGGCGGCGTCGAGTGTCTGCCCGGCGGGGCCGTCCTTCAATTTCAACCGGCCGCGCAAGGGGTAGGCGTCGCTGACGGCCTTGACGGCGACGAGCCGGGAAGCGCCGCCCTGCGCTTCGGTGGCCCGACCCATGCTCGGGAAGCTGGTCGTCGTAGCGATCGACAGCGCACGGGCACGGGCCTCATCGACGAAAGCCTGTGGCGGCGGCTGGTCGCTGGAGACGATGGCGTCGCCGCCGAGCATCTGTCGCGCGTCGCGCGCCAGGCCACGCTCCAGGCGGTCGGTGAAAAAGCCGACGGCCGTGAGCGCGGCCACGGCCAGCGTCACCGCCACCAGCAGCAGGCGCAACTCACCGGCGCGAAAATCACGCTGGGTCTGACGCCAGGCCAGGGACCAGATCGAGGGGCGATTGCGTGCGGCGGCAGCAGTCATGGCGCGACGTTACCCGATCCGCGCGAGGCCATTACCCGCCGCAATGCCACTGGCCGCGCTTTGGGCTCCAATCACGGCATGGAAACGACCCTGCCACCGCTCTTCCTGTCGCACGGCTCGCCGATGATCGCGCTCGACCCGCGCCAAGCCGGCGCCTTCCTTCAGCGCCTGGGCCCGGCGATCGACGCCCGCTTCGGCCGGCCGCGCGCGATCGTCATGCTCTCGGCGCACACGATGGCACGCACGCCGGTATTGCTCGCGGCCGAACGACACGCCGCGGTGCACGACTTCGGCGGCTTCGACCCCCAGCTGTTCAGGCTGCGCTACGACGCGCCCGGCGCGCCGGCCCTGGCCGCGCGCGTGCAGGCGCTGCTGGCGCAAACCGGCATCTCGGCGCAGAGCGTGCCGCAAGGCGGCCTCGACCACGGCATCTGGACGCTCTTGCGCTATGCCTGGCCCGAGGCCGACATCCCCGTGTTGCCGCTGGCCTGGGTGCCGACGCAAAGCCCGGCCGAACAATTTGCGCTCGGCCAGGCGCTGGCGCCGCTGGCCCGCGAAGGCGTGTTGCTGATCGGCAGCGGCAGCATCACGCACAACCTGCGTCGCGTCTTCGCGGGCGGGCTCAACGCCGAGGCCGGACAAAGCGAAATTGCGCAGAGCGCTGCGTTTCGCCGCTGGATGCAATCACGCAGCGCTGTGCGCGACTGGGACGGTCTTTTCGCCTACCGCAGCCAGGCGCCGCACGCAGCCGACATGCACCCGAGCGACGAGCACCTGCTGCCCTGGTATATCGCAGCGGGCGCCGGCGGCCGCGCGCATGCACCGCGGCGCATCCACGACAGCGTGACCTACGGCTGCCTCGGCATGGACGCCTATGCCTTCGGGCCGGCGGCGCCCGCACTGGCCGCGGCGCTGGCTGAGCCATCGATCCTGAATCCGTGACCCGAAGCGTTCAATGAGCCGGATTGAGTCGCGGATGCGTTTCTTCGCCCCAGCGATACAGCACCGCCCCCGACAGCAACATCGCCACGGCGACGAACCAAAAGGCGCTCTCGAGGCGGCCGCCGAGCGCCGCGGCCGCGCCCAGACCCAGGGCGCCGATACCGTAGCCCAAGTCGCGCCAGAAGCGATAAATGCCGATGGCCGAGGCGCGCCAGGCCGGGTGGGCGATATCGGCCACTGCGGCGCTCAGGTTCGGGTACAGCATGGCCATGCCCAGGCCCGCGATCGCCGCCGAAACGCTCCACCATGCCGAGCCGTGCCCCAGCGGCAGCAGGGCCACCCCGGCGCCACACAGCCACATGCCCCAGGCGTTCAGATGATGACGGCCGACACGGTCGGAAAGCTTGCCGGTGAAGAACTGCGCACCGCCCCAGGTGAAACCGTAAACGCCGACGATCCAGCCGATGCCGGGCAGGCCAACGCCCTGCTGATGCAGGTAAACCGGCCAGAAAGCCCAGACCAGCGCATCGACGAACTTCTCGACCAGGCCCGCCTGGCACAGTGCAGCCATGCGGCGGTCGCGCCAGGTCATCAGGGCGAACATCTCTGCGGTCGATGGCTGCTCGCTCACCCCGTTCGGGTAGCGCGGACGCAGCGCCTGGGCCGGTGAACCCGCCGCATGGCGCTTGACCTCGGCATGAGCCCAAGGCAGCGTCTCCGCCACCGCCAGCCACGCCAGCAGCGTGGCCAGGCCAACGACCACGGCGCCAAACCACAACAGGCCTGTGCGCGGGCCGAGCAGGGCCGCGGCGTAACCCGTGACAACGCCGGCGATGGCGACCCCTACATAGCCCGAAAACTCGTTCAGACCGATGACCAGCCCGCGCTGGTCGGGCCGCGTAATGTCCAGTTTCGCCGTCTGCGTCATCGACCAGGTCAGGCCCTGGTTCACGCCCAGCAGAATGGTCGCCACGACAATCCAGCTCCACGACATCGCGTAGTACACGAGCAGTGGAATCGGCAGCGCCACCAGCCAGCCGACCAGCAGCACCTGCCGGCGGCCGATGCGCTCGGCCAGACGACCGGCGACGAAGTTCATCGCGCCCTTGACGAAGCCGAAGGCGACGACGAAGGCCGCCAGCAGCATGAAGGAGCCGCGCGGAACGCCGAATTCGGTCTCGGCCAACGCCGGGACCACGTTGCGCATCATCCCGATGGTCATGCCCACCAGTAGCACCTGCAGCAACTGTTGCAGGAACTGGCCGAGATTGGCGCGAATGCCGTAGTCGATCGTCATGCCGATGCCTCAGGTGGATTGCTCGATGGGCAGCCCGCGGGCGCGCCACTCGGCCACGCCGTCGCTCAGGTGGACGGCCCGGTAGCCCTTCTTGCGCAGCAACCCGACAGCGTCCTTGGCCATCAGGCAGAACGGTCCGCGGCAATAAGCGACGATGGGCACCTCCTTCGAGAGCTCGGCGAGCCGCTTCTTGATCTCGTCCAGCGGCAGCGAGCGCGCATGCGGCAGGTGGGCGGCGGCGAACTCCTCCTGCGGTCGAACGTCCAGAACCAGGATGTCCCCCGCCCTGGCCTTCTTCAAGATGACCGCGCGGTCAACGCCCTCCAGTTCATCGCCATGCTCGACGATGGACGCCAGGGCCAGCTGCAATTCGACCAGCCGTTCCTCGGCTTCGGCGCGCAGGTTGACCCAGAGGTCGGCCACGCTCATGCTGGCCAGACGGTACAGGACATACCGGCCTTCCTTGCGGGTCTCGACGAGCCGCGCCAGACGCAGCTCCTTCAGGTGTGCGCTGGCCAGTTTGACGCTGATTTCAGCCTGGGCCGCGAGAGTCTCGACGGTCTTCTCGCCCTGGCACAACAACTCGATGAGCTCCAGGCGCTTCGGGCTGGCCACGGATTTTCCGATGCGGGCAACCTGCTCGTATAAATGGTTCTTGACCGTCCTCACTCTAACATTCTAAACATAATTAGATTGTGTCGCCACGGGTCGGCCTTGCCGCTGCCGACCTGATACAACAGCGTCCCCCGAATCGCTGTTCCGACCTCATGGCCATCGACGACACCGACCGCCAGCTAATCTCGTTGCTGCGCAAGGACGCGCGCCTGAGCGTGGCCACCCTGGCGGCCACGCTCGGCGTATCGCGCGGCACGGTCACCAACCGCCTGCGCAAGCTCGAAAACGAGCATGTGATCGTCGGCTATACGCTGCAGCTGCGGCCCGACGCCGAGCCCAACCGGATCTGCGCCTGGATGGGTGTACGGGTTGACGGCGACCAGACCCGCAGGGTCATGGCCAGCCTGCTGGGCGAGCCCGCGGTGGTCGCGCTGCACGACACCAACGGCCGCTGGGATCTGCTGGCCGAGCTGCGCGCCGAATCGATGGCCGAACTGTCCAAGGTGCTCGAACGCATCCGCCTCATCAAAGGCATCGCCAATACCGAGACGAGCATCCTGCTCGCGACCTTCCGTTGAGCGATTTCATCTGGCCGGGGTCGAACCCGGCGAACTTCATGCTGCGACGAGGAATGCGCCGTGGTCAAAGGTCTGGTTCATCGCGCAGCCTGGTTACGGCGGTGCAGCCACGGGCTGGCGCGGTAACGCTCGCCGCGGTAATAGGCATCCAGCGCATCGAGCACGGCGATCACGCCTGCGACGCTCCAGCCTGACAGCCACTCGAAGGGGCCGGCCGGGTAATTGACGCCGAGCTTCATCGCCGCGTCGGCACTGTCGGGTGTGCATACGCCCTGCTGCACGGCGTCGGCGGCTTCGTTGATCAGCATCGCCACCGTGCGCGCGACAACGAGACCGGGCGCGTCGGCAAGGCGCAGCGGCGCAAAGCCCAGCGCAGCCAGCCACGCCGCCGCCTGCGTGCGCCAGGCCGGGCTGGCCGCCGGGGCCACGGCGAAGGCCAGCGCAGTGCCGGTGCTGGTGGGCACCGCGAGCAGGCGATCGAAGACTGCGATGTCCTGGCTGTCCAGCTCGGCCGCGAGTTCGGCCGCGCAGCGCCCGTCGCTGAGCACCAGCCGCGCGCCGTCGATCGCCAGGCCGGTCCAGCCACTGTCGTGCACGCGCGCCGGGCCCCAACCCTGCTGCGCCAGCGCGCGCGTAGCCGCCAGGTCGAGAAAATCGGCGATCACGCCGACGCCGTGGACGGTGACTTCACCGGCTGTGCTGGGCGCTTCATGCACCGCCACCGGCAGCGGCGGCAAACCCGAGCCGTCACTTTGATAGCGGTAGAAGCCACGCCCGCTCTTGCGCCCGAGCAGGCCGCCATCGACCATCTCGTGCTGCACCGGCGACGGGGCGAAGCGCTTGTCGAAAAAATGGGCCTTATAGACCGACAGCGTGACCGCAAAATTGGTATCGTGGCCGATCAGGTCCATCAATTCGCACGGGCCCATGCGAAAGCCGGCTGCGCGCAGGCAGGCGTCGAGCACCTGCGGCGTGGCCGCCTGTTCGAGCAGCAGCGCCAGGGTCTCGGCGTAGAAGGGCCTGGCGATGCGGTTGACGATGAAGCCGGGCGTGGAGCGCGCATGCACCGGCGTCTTGCCCCAGGCGCAGCTCAAATCGAAGATGGCGGCGGCCACCGAGGCGTCGGTGTGCAGCCCCGACACCACTTCGACCAGCTTCATCTGCGCCACGGGGTTGAAGAAATGCATGCCGACGAGGCGCCCCGGATGTTCGAGGCCGTTGGCGATGGCGGTGACCGAGATCGACGAGGTATTGGTGGCCAGCACGCAATCGGCAGCGAGCAGGGCTTCGAGTTGCTGGAACAGCGCGCGCTTGGCGTCGAGATCTTCGACGATGGCCTCGATCACCAAGCGCGTGTCGTCGCGCAATTCCTCGAGCGCCGCGAGGGGCTCGATGCAGCCCAGCGTGATTTCGGCTGCCTCGGCCGTGAGCTTGCCCTTGGCCACCAGCGCATCGAGCGTGGCGCCGAGTTTGCGCACGGCCTGCTGCGCTTCGCCGGCACGCGCGTCGAACAGCTGCATGCGGTGGCCGGCCCGAGCCGCCAGCTGGGCGATGCCCGCGCCCATGATGCCGGCGCCGACGACGAGGATCGAGGCGCCCTGTAGCGGTCGTATAGTCATTGCGGAATTTCCGGCTGCGCATTCGGGCCAGCGGCCTTCCTTCTTCCATGCCGCGTCGATGCTATCCCAATCCCAGGACAAGCCCGCCATCTGCGCCACATCGCACCGGGCCATGGCCGCTCGATCGCACCGCCGTGCAGGGCACGGGCGACGAGTACGGCACACTGGAACCGATTCGCGGCATCGCCCGCCGGGCGCCGCAGACCGAATGGCTCGAACCGGCCGACTGTGGGCACTCGCCGCAGCGTGACCAGCCCGAACGCCTGATCGCCGCCACCACCGCCTTCCTGGCCCAGCAACGCCGCCGCCGATGACCCTCGCCACCTTCCTGATCCAGTGCCTGAACGCCTTGCAGTACGGGCTGCTGCTGTTCCTCGTCGCCTCCGGCCTGACGCTGATCTTCGGCATCATGGGCGTCATCAACCTGGCGCACGGCAGCTTCTACATGATCGGCGCCTACATGGCCTACGCGCTGGCGCCCATCGTCGGTGCCACCTTCGGCGGCGGCTTCTTCGCCACGCTGCTCGTCGGTCTGGTCCTCGCAGTGTTGTTCGGCTACCTGCTCGAATGGACCTTCTTCAGTTTTCTCTACGAGCGCGAACACCTGCAGCAGGTGCTGATGACCTATGGCCTGATCCTGGTGTTCGAAGAGCTGCGCAGCCTGATCGTCGGCGACGATGTGCATGGCGTCGCGCCCCCTGCCCTGCTGGCCGGCAGCTTGCCGCTGGGCGAGCTGATGACCTACCCGGTCTATCGCCTGTTCATCTCCGGCGTCTGCCTCGCGCTCGCGCTCGGCATGTACCTGGTCTTCACGCGCACCCGGCTGGGCATGATGATCCGCGCCGGCAGCAGCAACCGCGAAATGGTGCAGTCGCTCGGCGTCGATATCAAGTTCCTCTACCGCGTGGTGTTCGCGGCCGGCGTGGCCATCGCCGTGCTGGCCGGCATGGTGGCGGCACCGGTATCTTCGGTCTATCCGGGCATGGGCAGCACGGTGTTGATCATCTGCTTCGTCGTCGTCGTCATCGGCGGCATCGGCTCGATCCGTGGCGCGCTGCTGGCGGCGTTGCTGATCGGCTTCGTCGATACCTTCGGCAAGGTCTTTCTGCCGCAGGCCGCCGGCGTACTGGTCTATGTGCTGATGGCGCTGATCCTGCTGTGCAAGCCCGACGGGCTGTTCAAAGCCGGGTGACCCACGGCGACACCGTCATGAACAACTCCAAACTCCTTTTTGTCATTGCGGCCTTCGCCGCCTTGGCCGGGTACCCGTTCGCCGCCGGCAATTTCGGCGTCGACCTGGTGACCAAGATCATGATCTATGCGGTGCTCGCACTCAGCCTCGAACTGTTGGTCGGGAGCGCCGGGCTGGTGTGCTTCGGCCAGGCCGCGTTCTTCGGCATCGGCGCCTATGCCACGGTACTGCTGTCGCCGCCATCCGAACCGGCGTCGCTGGCCTGGCTGCTGCCGGTGTGCGTGGTCGCCGCCGCCGCGTATGCGCTGCTGGTCGGCGCGCTGTCGCTGCGCACCAAGGGCGCCTATTTCATCATGGTCACGCTGGCTTTCGCGCAGATGGCGTACTACGTGATTCACGATACACCGCTCGGTGGCGGCACCGATGGGATCTACCTGAATGCCAAGCCTGTGCTCGGCTCGCTGATCGATCTGGACCAGCCGCTGGTGCTCTACACCTTCACGCTGACCTGCCTGGCCGCCGTGTTCGGCTTCCTCGCGCTGCTGCTGCGCTCGCGCTTCGGCCGTGCGCTGGCCGGCATCAAGGTCAACGAGCAGCGCATGCGCGCGACGGGTTTCTCGACCTATCCGTACAAGCTGGCCGCGTTCACGATCTCGGGCGCTATCGCCGGGTTGTCGGGCTTCCTGTTCGCGGTGAAAGATGGCTTCGTCAACCCGGAACTGTTGAGTTGGCACCTCTCGGGCGCGGTGCTGATCATGATCATCCTCGGCGGCCTCGGTCACTTGCGCGGCGCGCTGATCGGCGCCTTTGCCTTCGCCCTGCTGCAAGAGTTTTTCCAGAGCGAGGCGATCTTCGGCGCCTTCTCCAAACACTGGCACCTCGGCCTGGGCCTGACCATCATCGCCAGCGTCGCGCTGCTGCCGCGCGGCCTGGTGGGGGTGACCCGGCAATTGCGCGAACGGCTGGTCGGCGCCAAGGAGGGCGCCGGTGAGTAGCGACAAGATCCTCTTGCGCGGACGCGACATCACACGCCGCTGGGGCGGTCTGGTCGCGGTTGACAAGGTCTCGATCGATCTCGAGCGCGACAAGGTGCATGCCGTAATCGGCACCAATGGCGCCGGCAAGTCCACCCTGATCGATATCCTGTCGGGCGAGCTCCCGCCGTCGGGCGGCACGGTCGAACTGCTTGGCCAGGATGTCACCGCCTGGACCCAGCCACGCCGCGCACGCGCCGGCATCGGACGCAGCTACCAGCGCAACACGATCTACCCCAGCTTCACGGTGTTCGAGAACTGCCGCCTCGCAGCACAGGCCAGCACGCAAAAGCCCTGGGCCTGGTGGAGCGCCGCCGATCGATGCACTGCCAGCGTGCCGGCCGCCCGTGCTGCCGCGCAGCGCGCCGGCCTGGAGCCGCTGCTGCGGCGACCCGCGGGGCTGCTGTCGCATGGCCAGAAGCGCCAGCTCGAAATCGCGATGTGCCTGGCCACCGCACCCAAGGTGTTGCTGCTCGACGAGCCACTGGCCGGCATGGGCGCCGAAGAGACCGATCGCATGCTGGCCCTGCTGGCCGAACTGAAAACCGGTCACGCGATCCTGCTCGTCGAACACGACATGGACGCCGTATTCCGCATCGCCGATCGCATCACGGTGATGGTCAACGGCAGCGTCATTGCCTGCGACACGCCGGAAGCGGTGCGTTCCAGCCCGGCCGTGCAAGCGGCGTACCTCGGGAGCCATTGACATGGCCTCGACGCCAGACCTGATCCTCGACGCCAAGGCTGTCCACGCCTGGTACGGATCGAGCCATGTACTGCACGGGGTCGATCTGCAGATCGGCCGCGGCGAAACCGTCGGCCTGCTCGGGCGCAACGGCATGGGCAAGAGCACCCTGATCCGCACCCTGCTGGGCCATGTGACGCAACGCGACGGCCACATCGGGCTGTTCGGGCAGGACATGTCCAAGGCACGGCCGCACGAGGTGGCGCGGGCTGGCGTGGCCTATGTGCCCGAGGGCCGCGGCGTTTTTCCCAACCTGTCGGTGCGCGAAAACCTCGTGATGGCCGCGCGTGCCGGCCGCGACGAACGCAACGACTGGTCCTGCGAGCGCGTGCTGGAAACTTTCCCGCGCCTGGCCGAGCGGATCGACCATCTCGGTGCGCAACTGTCGGGAGGCGAACAGCAGATGCTGTCGATCGGCCGCGCCCTGATGACGCACCCGGAACTGATCATCCTCGACGAGGCCACCGAAGGCCTGGCGCCGCTGATCGTGGTTGAAATCTGGCGCGTCATTGACCAGATCCGCGCCAGCGGCATCGCCACCCTGATCGTCGACCGCAACTACCGCAAGGTGCTGGCACAAAGCGACCGTGCGTTGGTACTGCAAAAGGGCCGCGTGGTGCTGTCCGGCGCCTCCGATACGGTGCGCCGCAGCGAAGAACTGGCCTCGTATCTCGGCGTGTGAACACGCCCGATTCGAGTCAGCTACTTGAAGACCACGGTCTTGCGGCCATTGATCAGCACGCGCCGCTGCGCATGCCAGCTGACGGCCCGCGCGAGCACGGCGCTCTCGACATCGCGGCCAATGGCGGTCAGATCGAGCGGATCGTCGGCGTGATCGACGCGGGCAATGTCCTGTTCGATGATCGGGCCTTCGTCGAGGTCGGCCGTCACGTAGTGCGCCGTAGCCCCGATGATTTTGACGCCGCGCTCGTGCGCCTGCCAGTACGGCTTGGCGCCCTTGAAGCTGGGCAGGAAGGAGTGGTGGATGTTGATCGCGCGGCCCTCGAGGGCGCGGCACAACTCGTTGCTCAGCACCTGCATATAACGCGCCAGCACCACCAGTTCGGCACCTTCCTGCACGACGACATCGAGCAACTTGGCTTCGGCCTGCGGCTTGGTCGCAGCCGTGACCGGGATGTGGTGAAACGGAATGTTGTACGACGCCGCGAGCGGGTAGCAGTCGCGGTGATTGGAGACGATGGCGCGGATATCCAGCGGCAGCAATTGGCTGCGGTAGCGGAACAGCAGGTCGTTCAGGCAGTGACCCAGCCTGGAGACCAGGATCACGGTCGGCAGCCGTTCCTGCGCCGCATGCAACTGCCACGTCATCGCCAGCGATGCGGCCAGTGCGGTCAAGGGGGGTGACAGCGAGGCGGCCGTGGCCGCGGGCGCAGCAAAACGCACGCGCATGAAGAACAGGCCCGTGGCCTGGTCATTGAACTGTGCAGCTTCGCTGATGTTGCCGCCCTCGGCGGCGAGCAAGCCCGTCACGGCGTGCACGATGCCGGCGCGGTCAGGACAGGACAGGGTCAGGATGAATGAATCGGTCATGCGAGTTTTGGTATGGCGCCGCCACGATATTGGGGGCCATGGTGTCGATCCTATCGCCAGCTAGGCAGGCGTCCGTTCCCGCAAGGCCAGCCACTCGTTGAAAACGAGTACAGCAAGGACCAAAGCCCCTCCCGTCAACGCCTCCGTGCCCGGAACCTCACCGGCGCCGGCCCACACCAGCAGCACGCCGAAGATGACTTCGAGCAGGCCGAGCAAGGAAATCTCCGGCGCCGGCAGCACCTTGGCCAGGCGCACGACGATCAGGCACGGGATGGCGAGCTGCACCACGCCGAGCAGGGCCAGCCAGCCCAGATCGTGCGGGGTGGCCGAAAAGGGCAGCGCCAGCGGCAACGTGATGGCGGCCGAGAGCAGAGCGCCGAGCAGCACCGCCGGCAGCATCTGCGGCTCTTCGATGCGCGGGTCGGCCGCGTGGCGCTGGTGCAGATGTTGCAAGAGCGTCCAGTTGGCGGCGGCGGCCAGCGGCACACCGAGCGCGACCAGCGCGCCGGTCATCGAGGCGCCCCCCGCCATCGCCTGGCGACCGAACATCCAGGCGATGCCGATGCCGGCCAGGCCGATCGCGGCCCAGGTGCGCGCGGGCAGGCGATGGCGCAGGAACAGGCGCGCGAACAGCGCCGTGACCAGCGGCGCGATGGCCATCATGACCAGCACGGTGGCCACCGTGGTCAGCGTGATCGCCAACATGAAGTTGGTGTACATCACGGCCCAGCACAGGACTGAGAACCACAGGGCAATGCCACCGCGGCGGATATCGCTCCACAGCCCCGCGCCGCGCATGGTCAGCAAGGCCAGCAGCAGCGTCCCGGCATTGAAGAAGCTGCGCCAGAACGTGACCTCGAAGCTGCGCGCGGCATCGAGCTGGCGCGTGACCACGCCGGCGATGCTCCACAGCAGCGTGCAAAGGATCATCAGGGCCACCGCCCTGCGATGGGTCATTGGAAAGCCTCTGGCTGCGCCCTCCGGCGTTCGCCCTTGGGGCGGCCCGGCGGGCTCACGCGGCTTCGCGCGAAGCGCGCTTGCGGTCGTGCTCCTTCAGGTAGCGCTTGCGCAAACGGATGCTCTTGGGCGTGATCTCGACCAGCTCGTCGTCCTCGATGAATTCGACCGCATATTCGAGCGTCAGGTCGATCGCCGGGGTGATCTTGATCGCATCTTCCTTGCCGCTGACGCGGAAGTTGGTGAGCTGCTTGGCGCGCACCGCATTCACCACCAGGTCGTTGTCGCGGCTGTGGATGCCGACCAGCATGCCTTCATACACCGGGTCGCCGGCGCGCACGAACATGCGCCCGCGGTCGTCGAGCTTGCCCAAGGCGTAGGTCACGATCTCGCCGTCGTCCTGGCTGATCAGCACGCCGTTCTTGCGCCCGGCGATCTCGCCCTTGAAGGGCTCGTAGCCATCGAAGATATTGCTGATCAGGCCGGTGCCGCGGGTCAGGTTCATGAACTCGTTGGAAAAGCCGATCAGGCCGCGCGCCGGGATGCGGTACTCCAAACGCACGCGGCCCATGCCGTCGCTTTCCATATTCACCAGCTCGGCCTTGCGCTCGCCCAGGGCTTGCATGATGGCGCCCTGGTGGCTGTCTTCGACATCGGCGGTGACGAGTTCGATCGGCTCATGCTTTTCACCGTTGACCTCGTGGAAGACCACGCGCGGCTTGCTCACCGCCAGCTCGAAGCCTTCGCGGCGCATCGTCTCCAACAGGATCGTCAGATGCAATTCGCCGCGGCCCGACACCTCGTAGATGCCGTCTTCGTCGGTATCCTTGTAGCGCAGCGCGACATTGCTTTGCAGCTCACGTTCCAGCCGGTCGCGCAACTGGCGGCTGGTGACGAATTTGCCTTCCCGGCCGGCCAGCGGCGAGTTGTTGACGCAGAAATTCATCGTCAGCGTCGGCTCGTCGATGGTCAGCATCGGCAGCGGCACGGGGTTCTCGAGGTCGGTCAGCGTGACGCCGATGCCGATGCCTTCGATGCCGTTGATGAGCACGATGTCGCCGGGGCCTGCCATGTCGGTCGGCTTGCGCTCGAGGCCTTCGAAGACCAGCACCTGGTTCACCCGGGCCTTGATCGGTGCATTGTCGGGGCCGCTGTACAGGGCCACATCCTGCATCGGTTTCAAGGTGCCCTGGTTGATGCGGCCGATGCCGATGCGCCCGACATAGGTCGAATAATCCAGCGAGCAGATCTGCAATTGCAATGGCGCGTCGGGCGAGCCTTCGTGCGCCGGCACGTACTGCAGCATGGCGTCGAACATGGGGGCCAGGTCGGTGCCGACGACACCCGCCTCCAGCGTGGCCCAGCCGTTCAGGCCCGAGGCATAGATGACCGGGAAGTCGAGTTGTTCTTCTGTCGCATGCAACTTGTCGAACAGATCGAAGGTGGCGTTGATCACATAGTCGGGCCGCGCGCCGGGGCGATCGACCTTGTTGACCACGACGATCGGCTTCAAGCCCAAGGCCAGCGCCTTCTTGGTCACGAAGCGCGTCTGCGGCATCGGCCCTTCGACCGCATCGACCAGCAGCAGCACGCTATCGACCATCGACAGCACGCGCTCGACCTCGCCGCCGAAATCGGCGTGGCCGGGCGTATCGACGATATTGATATGGGTGCCCTTCCACTCGATGGCGCAGTTCTTGGCCAGGATGGTGATGCCGCGCTCGCGCTCGAGGTCGTTACTGTCCATCACCCGCTCTGCCACCTTTTCGTTGTCGCGGAAGGTGCCACTCTGGCGCAGCAGTTGATCGACGAGGGTGGTTTTGCCGTGATCGACGTGGGCGATGATGGCGATATTGCGGATGGGGCGGGTCATGGTTTTTGGCTTTCAGAAATTCAGCAGGCCCTGCAGTTCAGCAGGGCTCAAAAGTCGGTCCGGGATCAATTCACCGGCACAGATGTGGGCGGCGCCCAGGAGTGCTTTGGGCTCCGGGCCATAGACACGGATGCGCGCGTTGTCGGGCGCATCGACGCGGCGGCGCAGCCCCGTGAGGAAGCGGCCGGCTTCGTCGGCGGCCAGGCGCATCGCGGTCCAGTCGGCGAGCAGCACATCGGGCGGCAGCAGCTTGGCGTCGCGCGCAGTCTCATCAAGCGCGGCCAGCTCATCGAGCGTGATCGCGTCGGCGAGCGCTAGCGGGCCACTGCCGGTGCGGCGCAGCGCCGCCAGGTGCGCGCCGCAACCCAAGGCTTCGCCGATTTCCTCGGCCAGGGTGCGGATATAAGTGCCCTTGCTGCACAGCACGTCGAGCATGAGGGTCTTGTCTTGCCAGTCGAGGATGTCGATGCAGTGGATGACGATGCTGCGCGCAGCGCGCTCGACCTCAATGCCTTGGCGGGCGTATTCGTAGAGCGCCTTGCCTTCGTGCTTCAGCGCCGAGTGCATCGGAGGTCGCTGCTCGATGGCGCCTGTAAAGCGTAGGCAGGCTGCGTCGATTTCGGCGCGCACGAGTTGCACCGGCCGCTCATCAACCAGTGAGCCTTCAAGGTCGCCGGTCGTGGTCGTCTGGCCCAGCGTCAGCGTCGCGGTATAGCGCTTGTCGGCATCCAGGCTGGTCTGCGAAAACTTGGTCGCGGCACCGAAGCACAGTGGCAGCAGGCCCGAGGCCAGCGGATCGAGCGTGCCCGTGTGCCCCGCTTTTTCGGCGCGAAAAAAGCGCTTGGCCTTCTGCAAGGCATCGTTGCTCGACAGGCCCAGCGGCTTGTCGAGCAGCAGCACGCCGTGGACGGCGCGCTTGACGATGCGCACACGCTGCTGCATCAATCGTCCAGCGCGCGCGAGGCGTTGGCGCGGCTGATCAGCGCCGACAATTCCAATGCGCGCTCGGTGGTGCGGTCGAATGCAAAGTGCAGGGTCGGCACGGTATGAATCTGCAAGCGCTTGAAGAGGCCGTTGCGCACGAAGCCCGCGGCTTCGTTCAGCGCGGTTTCGCACTCGGCCGTATCGCCCACCAGCAGCGAGAAGCGCACCGTGGCATGGGCGTAGTCGGGTGTGACATCGACGCCGGTGATGGTGACCATGCCGATGCGCGGATCCTTCAGCTCGCGCACGAGCCCGGCCACATCGCGCTGGATCTGGTCGGCGACGCGAAAGCTGCGGTTCGGAATGGCTTTTTTGTGGCGTGACATGGTGGGGTGCCTGGAAAAACGAACCCCGCCGACTTTGCAGTGGGCGGGGTTGGCTCGGGTGAGGCGAACTCCGCACTACAAGGTGCGTGCGATTTCCTTGACCTCGAAGAACTCGAGCTGGTCGCCAGCGACGATATCGTTGTAGTTCTTCAGCTTGATACCGCACTCGAAGCCTTCCTTGACTTCGCGCACGTCGTCCTTCAGGCGCTTCACGGATTCGACTTCGCCGGTATAGACGACCACGTTGTCGCGCAGCAGGCGGAAGCGCGCGTTGCGCGTGACTTGCCCCGCGGTGACCATGCAGCCGGCCACGGTGCCGATCTTGCTGGCCACGAAGACGGTGCGGATCTCTGCGGTGCCGATGACTTCTTCCTTCTGCTCGGGCGCGAGCATCCCGGTCATCGCCGCCTTCATCTCATCGACCGCGTCGTAGATGATGTTGTAGTAGCGGATATCGACCCCGTTGTTCTCGGCCAGCTTGCGCGCATTGGCATCCGCTCGCACGTTGAAGCCGACGATGACCGCCTTGGAAGCGATCGCCAGGTTGATATCGCTTTCACTGATGCCGCCGACCGCGGCGTGCACCACCTGCACGCGAACCTCGTCGGTGGTCAGCTTGAGCAGCGATTGGGCCAGCGCTTCCTGCGAGCCCTGCACATCGGCCTTGATGATCAGCGACAGGGTCTGCGCCGCAGCCTGGCCCATCGCCTCGAAGACGTTTTCGAGCTTCACGGCCTGCTGCTTGGCCAGCTTCACATCGCGGTATTTGCCCTGGCGGAAGGTGGCAATTTCGCGTGCACGGCGCTCATCGGAGAGGACCATGAATTCGTCGCCGGCCTGCGGTACTTCGGTCAGGCCCTGGATCTCCACCGGAATCGACGGGCCGGCTTCGGTAATCGTCTTGCCGTCCTCGTCGAGCATCGCGCGCACGCGGCCATAACTCGAACCGGCGAGCACCACATCGCCGCGCTTCAGGGTACCGGATTGGATCAGCACCGTGGCGACCGGGCCGCGGCCCTTGTCGAGTTGGGCTTCGATGACCAGGCCCTTGGCCATCGCCTCCTTGGGTGCATTCAACTCCAGCACCTCGGCTTGCAACAACACCTGCTCCAGCAGGGTGTCGATACCCTGGCCGGTCTTGGCCGAGACCGGCACGAAGGGCGAATCGCCGCCGAAGTCCTCGGGCACCACCTGCTCGGCGACCAGTTCGCTCTTCAGGCGCTCGATATTCGCGTCGGGCTTGTCGATCTTGTTCATCGCCACGACGATCGGCACCCCCGCCGCCTTGGCATGGGCAATGGCTTCCTTGGTTTGCGGCATCACACCGTCGTCGGCGGCGACGACCAGGATCACGATATCGGTGGCCTTGGCGCCACGCGCGCGCATCGCCGTAAACGCGGCGTGGCCGGGGGTGTCGAGGAAGGTGATCATGCCGCGCGGCGTCTGCACGTGATAGGCGCCGATATGCTGCGTGATGCCGCCGGCCTCGCCCGCGGCCACGCGCTTGCTGCGGATGTAGTCGAGCAGCGAGGTCTTGCCGTGATCGACGTGGCCCATCACGGTGACCACCGGTGCGCGCGGCAATTGCTCGGCGCTGGAGGCGGCTTCTTCTTCCTCGGTGAAGGCTTCCGGGTCGTCGAGCTTGGCCGCGAAGGCCTTGTGGCCCATCTCCTCGACCAGGATCATCGCCGTCTCCTGATCCAGCGACTGATTGATGGTGACCATCTGGCCGAGCTTCATCAATTGCTTGACGACTTCGCTGGCCTTGACGCTCATCTTGTGCGCCAGATCGGCCACGGTGATGGTCTCGGGCACATGGACTTCCTGGATCACCGCTTCGGCGGGTGCCACGAAACTCGAACCGTTGCTGTCGCCGCGATCGCCACGACCGCGCCCGCCCTTGGGCGCGCGCCAGCCGGGGCGGTTGCCGCCGGTATCGCCGCGCGTTTTGAGCGCGCGCTTCTTGGCCGCGTCGTCGGCCCAGCTCGATGAGAGCTTTTCCGACTTGACCGATTTCTTGTCGCCCGGCTTGGCCGCCGTGGTGCCTGGCGCGCCGGGGCGCGCGGCGGGTTTGTGGATCGTGCCCTTGATGCCCGCCGGATCGACCGCCGGCTTGACCTCTTCGGCCTTCTTGGCAAGCATCACCCTCTTGGGCGCGTTCATCATTGCGCGGATCGCGGCGGCTTCGGTTTCGGCGACCTTGCGCCGGCGCTCCAAGTCGCCCAGGCGCTGCTTTTCCGCGGCCTCGGTATCGACCGCCTTGACCACGCGCAGCGCCGGCTTGGCGGCCTCGGCGACGGGCGCGGCCGTGGATGCGGCGGGCGTGGCAGCCTGCGGTTGCGCCGAGGGCGTGCCCGCGGCCATCTCGCTCGCGGCCTTGTCAACGGCGGCCTGCGCACGCGCCTCGGCGGCATCGCGCTCGCGCTGTTCCTGCTCTTCGCGCAGGCGGCGCTTTTCGGCGAGTTCTTCTTCCTGGCGGCGCAGCAACTCGGCGTGTTGGCGGGCCTCGTCGGCGCGGCGCGCGAGTTCGGCTTCGTCGATCGGCGGCGCGGCGGGAACCGCGGGATCGTCGGCGGCCGGCGCGTCGTCGCGCTTGACGAAGGTGCGCTTCTTGCGCACCTCGACCTGGATCGTGCGCGCCTTGCC
>CADEDE010000030.1:0-7226 GCA_902825995.1 uncultured Burkholderiales bacterium | reverse complement strand
GCTTGACGAAGGTGCGCTTCTTGCGCACCTCGACCTGGATCGTGCGCGCCTTGCCCGAGGCATCGGCCTGCTTGATCTCGCTGGTGCTCTTTCGGGTGATGCTGATCTTCTTGCGCTCGGTGCTGGGCACGTTGCCGTGGCTGCTGCGCAGATGATCCAGGAGGCGCGACTTGTCGGCGTCGGTCAAGGCATCGTCGGCCGAAAGCATGGCCAGGCCCGCTGACTGCAGCTGATCGAGCAGCGTGGCGGCCGGGCGGTTCAGCTCGGCGGCAAGTTGTGCGACGGTGGTCACAGCCATTGTGGGAATCCTCGGTGGGCCTGCTGCGCGCTAAGTGTTGTGATGGCGATCAATCGTTGAACCAGTGCGCGCGTGCCTGCATGATCAATGTCTTGGCCTGCTCGTCGCCCATGCCGGTCATTTCGGTCAGCTCGTCGACGGCCAGGTCGGCCAGGTCGTCTCGGGTGTGGATGCCGCCTTCGGCGAGCTTGCCGATCAGCTCGGGCAGCAGGCCCTTGCCATCGACTTCGAGATCGCGCAGATCCTGCGAAACCTCTTCGACACTTTCTTCCTTGGCGATTTCCATCGTCATCAAGGCATCCTTGGCGCGCGTGCGCAATTCGTTGACGGTGTCCTCGTCGAAGCTCTCGATCTCGAGCATTTCCTGCATCGGCACATAGGCCACTTCCTCGAGGCTGGTGAAGCCCTCGGCGATCAGGATATCGGCGACTTCGGCATCGACGTCGAGTTTTTCGACGAAGAGCGTCCTCACCGAATCGGATTCCTGCGTGTGCTTGGCACTGGATTCCTCGGCGGTCATGATATTGATGCGCCAGCCGGTCAGGTCAGAGGCCAAGCGCACGTTCTGGCCGCCACGGCCGATGGCGATGGCCAGGTTTTCCTCATCGACCACCACGTCCATCGCGTGGCGCGCTTCATCGACCACGATCGACTGCACATTGGCCGGCGCCAGCGCGCCGATGACAAACTGCGCCGGGTCTTCCGACCAGAGCACGATATCGACGCGCTCGCCGGCGAGTTCATTGGTCACCGCGGTGACGCGCGAACCGCGCACGCCCACGCAGGTGCCGATCGGATCGACCCGCTTGTCGTACGAGACCACGGCGATCTTGGCGCGTGAACCCGAATCGCGGGCACAGCTCTTGATCTCCAGCAGGCCCTGCTCGATCTCGGGCACTTCCTGGGCGAAGAGTTCGATCATGAAAGCCGGCGCCGCGCGCGACAGCATGATCTGCGGGCCGCGGATGGTGTCGTCGATGCCGGAGATGAAGGCCCGCACGCGGTCGCCCGAGCGCAGGTTTTCCTTGGCGATCATTTCGCTGCGCTTCAAGCGCCCTTCGACGCGGCCGCTCTCGATGATGATGTCGCCCTTGTCCAGGCGCTTGACCGTGCCGACCATGATCTTCTCGCCACGCGACATGAAGTCGTTGAGCAGTTGCTCGCGCTCGGCATCGCGAATCTTCTGCAGGATCACCTGTTTGGCGGCCTGCGCGCCGATGCGCCCGATGGTCAGCGATTCGACCGGCTCCTCGATATGGTCATCGACCTCGATATCGGCGATCTGCTCCTGGGCTTCGAAGAGCAGGATTTCGGCGTCGGGGATCTGCAGGCCGGCCTCGTTGGCCACCACATGCCAACGGCGGAAGGTTTCGTAGTCGCCGGTTTCACGATCGACCGCGACGCGGATATCGACCTCGCCGCCCTGCAGCTTCTTGGTGGCCGAGGCCAGCGCGGATTCGACGGCGCCGAAGACGACTTCGCGCTCCACGCTCTTCTCGCGCGAGATCGCATCCACCAGCATCAACATTTCGCGGTTCATTCTTGTCTCACTCTTTCGTCGTGCGCAGCGACCGCCTGCTCGGGCGCCGCTTCGGCCGCCTTTGCACGGGCGCTGCCCTTGAAATCCACCACCGGCACGAGATGCGCTTCGCGCACTTCGTTCAAAACAAAATCGAGCGCGCGCGCTGCCTGGCCTTTGGCGCCTTTGCCGTCCTTGCCAAGCGCAGCGGCCGCCATCTCGAGACGCCAGCCGCCGTCGCGCGCCACGAGCACACCCTCGAACTTCTTGCGCCCGGCCAACGGCAGCCTCAGCGTCAGCGCGATGGCCGAACCGACGAAGCGTGCATAGTCGGCTTCCCGCTTCAGCGGCCGGTCCAGACCAGGCGACGACACTTCGAGACGCGCGTAGTCGCACTGTTCGACCTCGAGCACGTACTGCAACTGGCGCGTCACGGCTTCGCAATCATCGACCGTCACGAACTCGGACTGACCCGTCGGGTACACCGTGCCCGGCAGGCGATCGATAAAGACGCGCAACAAGCCGCCCCCCGAGCGTTCGAGATCCACCAGCTCATAGTTGAGCCCGGCAACGGTGCGTTGGGTGGCGTCCTGCCAATTCATGCGCGGCGTTTGTAATTTTGTAAAGAAGCGGGGCGAAAGAAAGCGATCAAACAAAAAAAATGGGCTGGAAAAATCCGCCCATAGGGGTTTTCGGGGAAATATGAATTGTACTCTGCAAGAGGCATACCGGCAACAGCCGACGCTGCCGCCATGCCAGAATCGCGGCCTTGTTTTTCTCTCCCCCGGAGTGTTCCATGAGCTTTCTTGCCGGCAAGCGAATCTTGATCACCGGAGTGCTGAATAACCGTTCCATCGCCTACGGCATCGCTCGCGCCTGTCACCGTGAGGGCGCGGCGCTGGCCTTCAGCTACCAGGGCGAACGCTTCAAGGAGCGCATCACCGAATTTGCGGCCGAATTCGGCTCGACGTTGGTCTATGACTGCGACGTCTCCGACGACGCCCAGATCGAGCGCCTGTTTGCCCAACTCGGTGAAGCCTGGGACCGGTTCGACGGCTTTGTGCATGCCATTGCCTTTGCGCCGCGCGAAGCGATTGCCGGCGACTTCCTCGACGGTTTCACGCGCGAGAACTTCCGCATTGCACACGATATTTCGGCCTACAGCTTCCCGGCGATGGCCAAGGCGGCGGTGCCGCGCTTGCGGCCCGGCGCCGCACTGCTGACGCTGACCTATCTGGGCGCCGTGCGCTATGTACCGCACTACAACACGATGGGGCTGGCCAAGGCTTCTCTCGAATCCAGCGTGCGCTTCCTGGCGCAGAGCCTGGGCGCGCGCGGCATCCGCGTCAACGGCATCTCGGCCGGCCCGATCAAGACCTTGGCCGCCTCGGGCATCAAGGATTTCGGCAAGCTGCAAGCCGATTTCGCGGCCACCGCCCCGATCCGCCGCAATGTGACGATCGACGATGTGGGTAACGCCGCCGCCTTCCTGCTCTCCGACCTGGCTGCCGGCATCAGCGCCGGCATCACCTATGTCGATGGCGGCTTCAGCCAGGTCGCGGGCGCCCCTCCCCTCGATCCGGCCTGAGCAGGAGTTCGGCGCCGAGGGCTTCGGCAACCTCGATGCCATCGACCCCAGCCGACATGATCCCGCCGGCGTAGCCCGCCCCCTCGCCGGCCGGGTACAGGCCCTTGGCGTTCAGGCTCTGGAACGCCTTGTCACGGGTGATGCGCAGCGGCGACGAGGTGCGGGTCTCGACCCCGGTCAGCACCGCGTCGGTCATCGAAAAGCCGACAATCCGCCGCTCGAAGGCCGGCAAGGCCTCGCGGATCGCGGCAATGACGTAGTCGGGCAGGCTGGCGTTGCCTGGCGCAGCCAGGTCGGTCATCAGCACGCCGGGCTGGTACGAGGGCCACACGCCACCGAGCGCACTGCTGGGTTGCCCTTTGACGAAATCGCCGACCAGTTGGCCGGGGGCCACGTAGCCGCCGCCGCCCAGCGCGTAGGCGCGTGACTCCCAGAAGCGCTGGAAAGCCATGCCGTCCAGCGGGCTCACCGGGCCTTCATGTTGGCCATCCTGCCGATAGTCCTGCGGTGCGATGCCGACGACGATGCCGGCGTTGGCATTGCGCTCATTGCGCGAGTACTGGCTCATGCCATTGGTGACGACACGCTCGACTTCCGTCGTCGCCGCGACGACGGTACCGCCGGGGCACATGCAAAAGCTATAGACCGAGCGGCCGTTGGTGGCGTGATGCACCAGTTTGTAGTCGGCCGCGCCGAGGACGGAATTGCCGGCACTGGGGCCGAAACGCGCGCGGTCGATCAGGCTTTGCGGGTGCTCAATCCGATAGCCGATCGAGAACGGCTTGGCCTCCATGAACACGCCGCGCGCATGCAGCATCTGAAACGTATCGCGCGCGCTGTGGCCGAGGGCAAGTACGGCATGGTCAGCGCGCAGTTGTTCGCCCGACGCCAGCGTGACGCCGCGAAGGTGGCCGGCCTCGATCAGCACATCGGTTACACGCTGCCCGAAGCGAATCTCGCCGCCGAGTCCTTCGATCTCGGCGCGCATCTTCTCGACCATGCCGACAAGGCGAAAGGTACCGATATGCGGCTTGCCGACGAAGAGGATTTCCTCGGGCGCGCCGGCCTTGACGAATTCGTTCAGCACCTTGCGCGTCAAGTACCGTGGGTCGCTGATCTGGCTCCACAGCTTGCCGTCGGAAAAGGTGCCAGCCCCGCCTTCGCCGAACTGCACGTTCGACTCCGGATCGAGCGCACCCTTGCGCCACAAGCCCCAGACATCCTGGGTACGTTCGCGCACCGCCTTGCCGCGCTCGAGCACGATCGGTCGCAAGCCCATCTGCGCCAGAATCAGGGCCGCAAACAGGCCGCAGGGACCAAAGCCGACCACCAGGGGGCGCAGCCGACCCTCGGCATGGAAATCGGCCGGCACATGACCGGCAAAGCGGTAGCTCGTATCGGGCGCCGCCCGCACATGCGGGTCGGCGACGAAGCGAGTCAACAATGCCGCCTCGTCCGCCACCTCGCAATCGACGGTATAGATCAGCTGAATCGCCGTTTTCTTGCGCGCGTCATAGGCCCGCTTGAAGACGGTGAAAGCCACCAGATCGGCATCGAAAATGCCGAGCCGCGACACGATCGCCGGGCGCAACGCGTCCTCGGCGTGAGCCAGCGGCAGACGCAACTCGGTGATCCGCAGCATGCGCTGCGCCGGGTCGAACTCAGCCGCCGCCGGGCCGCTCCCAAGGCGGCTGAGCGCCCCTCGGGGGCCGCGAGCGCAGCGAGCTGGGGGGCGTCACTTACCCGCCCTTCTTCGGCCGCTTGCCGGGGTTCTTCTTGCTGCGCGTGTGCGAGCCGCGCTCCAGGCTGAGCTTCTGGCCGCGGCCGACGGTGAAGACCACGCCGGGAGGCGCAGCGGGACGCGGGGTGGCCTTGCGGTCGGCTTCGGTTTTGATCTTGTTGCCCATGATGATTCCAGGTGCGGTAAACAGTGAACGAGAGGCGAATTAGGCCACAAGCCTCGCACCGGCCCTCTCATGCTTGACGCAATCGACGTAGTAGCGCTTGCTGCCATCGGGGCCCGCCGCCTCGTCTTCGACCAGGCCATGCACGTCGGTATCGAAGCCCGGGAAGCGCTGGTTGAACTCGCGCGTGAAGCGCAGGTAATCGACGATCTTCCTGTTGAAGCGCTCACCCGGAATCAGCAGCGGAATGCCCGGCGGGTAGGGCGTCAGCAGCGAGGTCGTGATGCGCCCTTCGAGCGCATCGATATCCACGCGCTCGGTATCGCGGTGGGCGATGCGGGCATAGGCGTCGGCGGGCTTCATCGCCGGCTGCAGATCGGACAAATACATGTCGGTGACAAGCCGCGCAATGTCGCCTTTGGCGTACATCTCATGGATGCTCTGACTCAGGTCGCGCAGGCCCAGGCGCTCGTACCTCGGGTGCGAGGCACAGAACTCGGGCAGGATGCGCCACAACGGCGCATTCTTGTCGTAGTCGTCCTTGAACTGCTGCAGCGCCGTGAGCAGGGTATTCCAGCGCCCCTTGGTGATGCCGATGGTGAACATGATGAAGAACGAGTAGAGCCCGGTCTTCTCGACCACCACGCCGTGCTCGGCCAGGAACTTGGTGACGATCGAGGCCGGGATGCCCGTCTTGGCGAACTTGCCGCTCACGTCCAGCCCCGGCGTGATGACCGTGCTCTTGATCGGGTCGAGCATGTTGAAGCCGGGCGCCAAGCCGCCGAAACCGTGCCACTTTTCGTTGGCGTTCAGGATCCAGTTGTCGCGGCTGCCGATGCCCTCACCGGCCAGCTTCTCCGGCCCCCAGACCTTGAACCACCAGTCGCGGCCGAATTCCTTGTCCACCTTGCGCATGGCGCGGCGGAAGTCGAGCGCCTCGCGAATGCTTTCCTCGACCAGCGCAGTGCCCCCGGGCGGCTCCATCATCGCCGCGGCGACATCGCACGAAGCGATGATGGCGTACTGCGGCGAGGTCGAGGTGTGCATCAGGTAGGCCTCGTTGAAGAGGTGCCGGTCGAGCTTGTTGCGCTGCGAATCCTGCACCAGAACCTGCGAGGCCTGGCTCAAACCGGCAAGCAGCTTGTGCGTGCTCTGCGTGGCATAGACCAGCGCATCCCTGGGCCGCGTGCCGTGCTTGCTCATCGCGTGATACTGCGCGTAGAACTTGTGGAAGGCGGCGTGCGGCAGCCAGGCTTCGTCGAAATGCAGGGTATCGATCCAGCCGTCGAGCTTGGCCTTGATGGTTTCGGTGTTGTAGAGCACGCCGTCGTAGGTGCTCTGCGTGAGCGTCAGGATGCGCGGCTTGACCTGGCTCGCATCGACGCCGGCGAGCAGCGGGTTGGCGGCAATCTTCTTCTTGATCGCCTCGGGCGAAAACTCGCTCTCGGGGATCGGCCCGATGATGCCGAAGTGGTTGCGCGTGGGTGTCAGGAATACCGGAATGGCGCCGGTCATGATAATCGCGTGCAGGATCGATTTATGGCAGTTGCGATCGACCACCACCACGTCGCCCGGCGCCACCGTGTGGTGCCAGACGATCTTGTTGCTGGTGCTGGTGCCGTTGGTGACGAAGAAGCAGTGGTCGGCGTTGAAGATGCGCGCCGCATTGCGCTCGCTGTCGGCCACCGGGCCGGTGTGGTCGAGCAATTGGCCCAGCTCTTCGACCGAATTGCAGACGTCGGCGCGCAGCAGGTTTTCGCCGAAGAACTGGTGAAACATCTGGCCCACGGGGCTCTTCAGGAAGGCCACGCCGCCGCTGTGGCCCGGGCAATGCCAGGAGTACGAGCCATCCTGCGCGTAGCCCATCAGCGCCTTGAAGAACGGCGGCGCCAGGCCGTCGAGGTAGCTCTTGGCCTC
>CADEDE010000029.1:28484-30257 GCA_902825995.1 uncultured Burkholderiales bacterium | reverse complement strand
GCTGTCAGACCAAGGCGGCTCAATCAAGGACGGGGTTTATTGCGCGCTTACGATGAAAGAGCCGACCGCGGACAGCGAAGCCCAACCACTGTCACGCGAGGTCTCCTTGATCGCGTGCGTTACCAAGCCCTTCAAATCCGGCATTCCCGCCACCTGCACCGGCGTCGCAGCATCGGAAGCTCTTTGAAGCACCTCGAAGAAGATGAACTTGTCGCACGCGGCGATGAAAGGCTCCGGCGTCTTGCGTTCGCCCAGGCCGTACACGACCTTGCCGGCCTCGCGCATGCGGGTGGCCAGGCGCGTGAAGTCACTGTCGCTCGACACCAGGCAGAAGCCGTCGACGTTGCCGGCATACAGCAGATCCATGGCGTCGATGATGAAGGCCGAGTCGGTCGAGTTCTTGCCCTTCGTGTAGGCGAACTGCTGCATCGGCTGGATCGCGTGGCGATGCAGGTGCTCCTTCCAGCCCACCAGGTTCTGCGTCGTCCAGTCGCCGTAGCCGACAATGATTGCGAGGTGCACAGCCTTGCTGTGCTACCGAAAACTCAACGGCGGGTTGGTATTCGTCGGCTGCCTGGACGCCACTGTCGACGCAGTGTCGGGCAATAAGTACTGCGCACTCAGTGCAATCGCCCCGCCTTGCCGCCACCCGCCTTGGCATCCAGGCTGCCCAGCATGTCCTTGCCGCTCATCCCGGCAAACAGCGCCGCCGCGCGCAGCTTGATCTCCAGCAGCTCGGTGGCGCTGACCGAGTACTGGCCGGTGGTCTTGTTGACGTCGATGCGGAACTCGACGTCCTTGCCGTTGTGCGAGAGCATGCCGCTGGTGAATTCGTAGTCGTCGCTGTCCCAGGGCAGGCCGCGCGCAGCGGCGTCGTAGTCCTGGTATTCGATGCCGCCGATTTCACCGCTGGCCAGGTCCAGCGAGCCGGTTGACGAGACGATGTCCTCGGTCAGTTCATCGCTGATCGCAATCTTCACCTTCAAATCCACGGCGCGCACCCCGCTGGTTGAAAGCGGGGATTTTGCCTGTGAACGCGGGCGCGGCCGCCGACGCCGCCGTCGGCATTCAATAGATATCGTGCTGGGTGTTGTACACGTTGAAGTGACCGGTCGGTGTGATCAGGCGCGGATCCTTGATCACCGCCTTGAGCTCGAGCGTCTTGTCATCGACGATGACCATCGCGCTCTGCTTGTTCTTCGCCGACCAGACCGAGAACCAGATTTCGTCGCCGGCCTTGTTGAACTCGGGCTGCACAACGCGCTTGGCGCCGTCGTCCTTCAGGCCGGCCCATTCGGCGATCGGCAGCGTCACATAGCCCTTGTCGAGGTTCTTGATGTCGAACACGGCCACGCTTTGCGAGATCTTCGGGTCGGGATTGAGCGGCGTATCGGAATACAGGTGTGTGCTCTTCGGATGGCTCTTGATGAACAGCGCGCCGCCACCCGGGCCCTTCAGCTTGGCCACTTCCTTGAAGGCGTATGGCTTGTTCTTCTTCGGGTCGGTGCCGATCAGCGAGATCGAGTCGTCGCCCAGGTGGCCGGTGGACCAGACCGGGCCGAACTTCGGGTGGATAAAGTTGGCGCCGCGGCCCGGGTGCGGGATCTTGCCGACGTCGATCAACGCGGTCAGCTTGCCTTCCTTGGCGTCGATGACCGAAATCTTGTTGCTCTGGTTGGCTGCCACCATGAAATAGCGCTTGCTCGAATCCCAACCGCCGTCGTGCAGGAAGGGGGCCGAGCCGATCTCGGTGACCTTCAGCGCGTCGATGTT
>CADEDE010000029.1:0-28384 GCA_902825995.1 uncultured Burkholderiales bacterium | reverse complement strand
CGTCGTGCAGGAAGGGGGCCGAGCCGATCTCGGTGACCTTCAGCGCGTCGATGTTGGAATAGTCCACCATCAGGGTCTTGCCGGTCTCTTTGACGTTGACCACGAACTCGGGCTTGAAGTGGCTGGCCACGATGGACGCCACACGCGGCTCGGGGTGGTACTCCTGCGTGCCGACCACCATACCGCGGGTGCTGACGATCTTCAGCGGCTCCAGCGTGTCGCCCTTCATGATCACGTACTGGGGCGGCCAGTAGGCGCCGGCAATCGCCAGCTTGTCGGTGAAGTCGCCTGACCGGCCCTTGTACTTGCTGGTGTCCACCGAGCGCGCCTCGAGGCCGATGCGCACCTCGGCCACGTTGTCGGGCGTTGGCAGCCACAGGTCGATCATGTTGATCTTGGCGTCGCGCCCGATCACGAACAGGTAACGCCCCGAGGCCGACAGGCGCGAGATATGCACCGCATAGCCGGTCTTGACGATATTGATGATCTTCTTGGTGTCGCCGTCGATCAGCGCCACCTCGCCGGTGTCGCGCAGCGTGGTCGAGAAGATGTTCTCGATGTTGTAGCTGTTCATCTTCTTCGTCGGCCGCTGGGCCGGCGGCACGATGAGCTTCCAGGTCGCCTTCATCTGCGCCATGCCGAACTCCGGCGGCACCGGTGGGTCGTGCTGGATGTAGCGCGCCATCAGATCGACGGTAGCCTCGTCCATCTCGCCCGAGGTCATCCAGTTCGGCATGCCGGCGGGCGAACCGTAGGCGATAAAGATCTTCAGGTAGTCGGTGCCCTTGCCAATGGTGATGTCGGGTGTCAGCGCCTTGCCGGTGGCGCCCTTGCGTAGCACGCCGTGACAGCCGGCGCAGCGTTCGAAATAGATTTTGCGTGCGGCGTCGAACTCGGCCGCCGTCATCGGCGGGGCCTTGGGATTGGTGGCCTGATACATCGCCTCGCCGGCCAGCGGCGAGCCGCCGGCCTGGTAGTTCATTTCGGCCGGTGTGACGGCCTTCTTGTCCTGCGCCAGGGCGGCGAAAGTCGCGGCGGCGAGCAACAGCGCAGTCATCGGGAACCGGATCGTCGATCTCATTGCGGAACTCCTCACGTTGTGGCGATGGGCCTTGGATCGGCACATCGTCGATCCATCGCGAGCGACTGTCCTTAACCTGCGTCAAATGCTGAACATCTCGCCAACCGCTTGACACGCATCAAGGTCGATGGCGGTCGCGGTATCGATGCTTGCAGGCATGAACCGACAAAAAGCCATTTGCACGCTGGCCACGGCATTGTTCGTGGGTTCTGCACAGGCCAGCGACATCCCTCAAACCATCGTCATCACCGCCACGCGCCACGCGATGGCGCTGGCCGATGCGCCGGCGGCGATGAGCGTCGTCACCGGCGAACAGATCGCCGCGCGCGGCGCCGACAACGTCTTCGAGGCCCTGCGCGGCGAGACCGGCCTGTCGCTGCAAGGGCGCACGATCGGCGGGCGCAGCGCACTGTCGCTGCGCGGCATGGAGTTTCGCCACACCCTCTTTCTCGTCGATGGCAAGCGCATCGGCAGCACCGACGGCGTGGTCGGCCACTCCGACTTCCAATACGACTGGGTCGCCGCCGAAGATATCGCGCGCATCGAAGTCGTGCGCGGGCCGATGTCGGTGCTGTACGGCTCGGAGGCACTCGGCGGCGTGGTCAATATCGTCACGCGCCGCCCGGGCGAGCAATGGGCCTTCGGTGCCCTGGCCGAAGGCCGCTGGGGCGATGACAGCCTGGGCGGCGACGGCCACCGCTCGGCCGTGCGCGCCAGCGGGCCGCTGGCCGAAGGTTTGAAGCTCGGCGTGTCGATGGCCGATACGCGGCGCCAGGCCCTGGCCTTGAAGGAGGATCCGCGGCTGAGCGAACTCGAAGGCCGCCGCAAACACGATGGCGCACTGCAGTTGTGGTGGACGCCGATACGCGGCCATGAGATCGAGGCCGAACATCGCGCGGGCCAGGAAGACCGTTGGGCGAATATGCGCGAACGCAGCGGCGCGCGCCGCATCTTCGAGTCACTGACGGGCATCGACCGCAGCCACGGCTCGCTCGGCTGGCGCGCCGATTGGGGTGGGCCGTGGCAGGCGCAAAGCCTCTTGCGAGCGTACGAATCGCGCGTCGATGTGAGCAACGAACGCAACAACGGCGTGGCCGCCCTGCGGCCGAACAACTTCGCCGACCGCATCGTCGAAGGCCAGCTCTCGGCGATGCCGCGGCCGGGGCAACTCGTCACCGGTGGCGTCGAGGCTCGCGACGAGCGCCTCTTCAATATCGGCCTGCCCGGCGGTGCCAGCCAAGCGCGGCACCACGCGGGCTATGCGCAGGGCGAGTTCGATCTGAGCCCTGTGCTGGCGCTGACGGCCGGATTGCGCCATGACCGCCATCAACGCTTCGGCAGCGAGTGGAGCCCGCGCCTGTACGCCGTGTGGCGCACGGCGCCGGGCTGGGTCGTCAAGGGCGGCTTCGGGCATGGCTTCAAGGCACCCTCGCTGAAACAGATTTCGCCCGACTACCGCGAAGACGAAGGGCCGAACACCTTCTTCGGCAATGCCGCATTGCGGCCTGAGAGGAGTAACGCGGCCGAGATCGGCGTGGGCTGGGACACCACCAACGTCGGCGTGCAAGCGACGGCCTTCTACAGCCGCGTCGATCAGCTGATCGTGCCGCGCCTGCTGCGCCAGGTCGGCACGCGCGGCGAATACCTGTTCGACAACATCGACCGCGCGCGCTTTCAGGGTGTCGAGACTGCGCTCGCATGGCGCCTGCCGGCTGGCTTCACGGTCAACGGCAGCTACACCTACCTCGAGGCCCGTGACGGCAATGGCAACCGGCTGGAAAAACGGCCGCGCCACAGCCTTGGCCTGCGCCTGGGCTGGAGCGAGGGCCCGTGGCGGGCCGGCATCGACACGCAAATCAGCGGCGACCAGGTGCTGGCCTCGACCACGCCGGGCCAGCCGCCGCAATCCGTCCCGGACCTGACGCGCATGGGCGCCCATGTCGGACGCGAACTCGGCCACGGCCTGACGCTGAGCGCCGGCGTCGATAACCTGACCCGGCTGCGCCTGGCTGAAGAGTCGCCGCTGTTCACCGGCGCCGAGCCGCCGCGCAGCTGGCGCATCGCACTGCGTGGACGCTGGTGAACTGCCCATGCCGCTGGCCGAGTTTTATCCGCACGTCAAGTCGATGCACATCGCGCTGGCGGTCGCCAGCGGCACGCTGTTCGTGGCGCGCGGCGCGGCCGTGTTGACCAGCCAGGCGTGGCCGCTGGCCAAGACCGTGCGGCTTACCAGCGTCGCCATCGACACCTTGTTGCTGGCCGCAGGCGTGATGCTCTGGTTCTTGCTGTCATTGCAGCCGCTGCGCGATGCCTGGCTCGGCAGCAAACTGCTGCTGCTCCTGCTCTACATCGCACTCGGCACCGTGGCGCTCAAGCGCAGGCGTGCGTGGGCCTACGGCGCGGCGATCGCCTGCTTCCTGTTCATGGTCTCGATCGCACTGGCGCATCATCCGCTCGGCGTTCTGAAAGCAGTCTAATGACATCGGTCATCGACCTGCATGCCGGCCTTGTTGCACCCCACCGCTTGCGCACGATGGCCGGCGAGATGGCGCGCCGACGCGGCGTGTGCTGAAGTGGCCCCGTTAACGCAGCTCGCCGAGTTGCGTGTCGCCGATCACATCGGCCATGCCGCTGTCATCGAACAGCCGCAGTGAGTGCCGGGTGATGCGCTCGCGGAAGGATTTGCGCGCGAACAGCTTGGCTTGCGCCTGCTCGGGCAGGTCGGTGATATTGATGAGGTTCTTGACGATCAGGGTGTCGATCACGTCTTCGATGACGCGCACGAAGTCGGCGTCGAGGCGGTCGAAGGCCTCGCCTGAAGGTGCGCCGAGAAAGGCCGTGATGTCGGGATGGTCCGCGGCGAGGAATTCGGCACCCACGGCAGGCGCCTCGCGCAGCAGGCTGGCGATGGCGCCTTGGTCGTTGCGGGTGATGTAGGGCATGCCGACAGGGTCAGCGCAATCCGGCGATGTAGTCGGCCACGGCCTTCACTTCGACGTCACTCATCTTTGCGGCAATGGTGGTCATTTGCACACTGTTGGCGCGCGCGCCGCCGCGGAACGCGACCAGTTGCGCCTCGGTGTAGTCGCCATGCTGGCCGCCGATGCGCGGGTACTGGGCCGGGATGCCGGCGCCGTTCGGGCTGTGGCAGCCGGCGCAGGCCGGTAGCGCTTTCTCGGCGATGCCGACGCGGTAGATCTTCTCGCCCAGCTTGATCGAACCCTTGTTCTTCGCGAAGCCGGGCTTGGCACTCTTGCTGGCGTAGAAGGCGGCAAGGTTCCTTATGTCGTCGTCCGACAGCGTACCCGCAAAGCCCGTCATGACGGGGCTGTTGCGCTTGCCGGACTTGAACTCCTGCAACTGTTTTTGCAGGTATTCGGGGTGCTGGCCGGCCAGGATCGGGTTGGCCGGGCTGCCGCGCGAGCCGTCGGCGGTGTGGCAGGCGGCGCAAACCTGGGTCGAGATCGCCTGGCCCTTGGCCAGGTCGGGCTTGGCGGCTGCGGGCGCGGTGGCTGCAAGGGCCGGCGCGGCCAGCAGGGCAACCAGGGTCAGGGCGATGGCGTTGATCTGGGCCTTCATCATGGGTGTGCGGGCGTTGGTGTTAGGACATTGCGGCAAGCGCAAAACCTGCGAATTTTACAATGGCACATGAATACCTCCCCCACGGCCAAGGCCGCCCTGGCCTGGACCCACACCGCGCGCTTCCTCACCACGGCCAGCCAGCTCGACCAGTTGCCTGTGCACGAATTGCCGGAAATCGCCTTCGTCGGCCGCAGCAACGCCGGCAAATCGACGGCAATCAACACGCTGGCGCAGCAAAAGCGACTGGCCTTCGCCTCGAAAACGCCGGGACGCACGCAGCACATTAACCTGTTCGCGCTGGGGCCCAAGGACACTCCCGACGCCTACTTCGCCGATCTGCCGGGCTACGGCTACGCGGCCGTCGAGCGCGCCGCCAAGTTGCGCTGGCAGCAGGTGATGGCCGACTACCTGGCCGTGCGCCGCAGCCTGTCGGGGATGGTGCTGATGGTCGATCCGCGCCTGGGCCTGACCGATCTCGACCGCCAGTTGCTGGCCTGGGTCGGGCCGCGGGTGGGTACCGGCGAGGTCAGGCTGCTGGTGCTGTTGACCAAGGCCGACAAACTCTCGCGCAAGGAGGCCGACGCGGCGCTGCGCGCCGCCACCGAAGCGCTCGGCGATCTATCGACCGACGATGCCGATATTGGCGTGCTGCTGTTTTCGGCCTTGAACAAAAGCGGCGTCGATGACGCGGCGATCACGCTGCGAGGCTGGGTGCATGGGTGACGATCGAGGTCGAGGCCTACCGCGCCAGGCCTCGGGTAGCCGCAACCATCGTGGGCCGGCTCAAACCACGATGTACTGGCCCTTGAGGTGGCGCACGGCCGACTGCAGGTGCTCGCGCAATTGCGGGAACAGGTCGGACGACGACTCGCTGGCGTAGATGCGGCATTCGCGCTCGCTGGCCGCGTAGCCGACGTTGATCAGGCAGGCCGCCTGGCCATGGCTGTATTCGAGCAGGTCGGGTGCCACGAAACGCACGGCCCAGCCGTCGCTGCAGGATACAGCACCATCGGCGCGGGCTTGAAGTTGAGGGTTCATGACGAGTTCTCCACGCGGTCTTGGGAAGCATTCGGTTGCAGCCTGGGGGCAGGCGTTGGAACGCGGCGGCCCGCACCCGGTGGAACGCAAGATGCGTGCTCGCATCAGTGTGTGCAGTAATCACGCACACCAGGGCCAATCGTGTCGCTCAGGGCCGGCCGATGAACAACACCACGCCGGTTTGGCCGCGCGGTGCGTGCGTCAGACCCAGGTACAGCGGCCCGAGGCCGGTGTCGGCGCCAAAGAACAGGCTCATGCCGGTGCGCAGCGAGTGGGCATGCAGGGCTTCGCGCGTGGCGTACGCATTGCCGGCTTCGGCACTTGCGCCAATGAAAAAGGCGCGCGAAATCGTCGGCGTCTCGGCCAGGCGCATATACCAGGTCATGCGAGAGAAGAGCACGTAATTGCCGAGCAGTTGTCCATCGCGATAGCCCGACAGTTGCTGAAAGCCGCCGAGTTCGTAGCGGCCGAGGGCTGCGCTTTCCTGCCGACTCGCGCCGCGCGCCGATGTGAAGAAATTGAAGGTGTGGCGACCAAAGGTCTTCACCGCCATCGCCGACGCTTCCAGGCGCTGGAAGCGACCGGCATCGCCGGTATCGCCGAGCGCCGCCTCGCCCACCAGGCGGTAGCCGCGCTGCGGGAAATTGGCGAAGTCGAGTTGATCGATGACCACCGCCAGCCGCAGGCCGGTTTCCGAGGCCTGCAAGCGACTCGGCGCAGTGCCCAAGCTTGCGGCGATGAGCGTCGGCGTGGCCCGCACGCGCTGCGTGCTCAGGCCGATGCGCAATTCACCAAAGCGGCCCCACGGTTGACCGAGGTCGATGCCGGCGCGCGCTGTGGTGCGCTTGTAGCGGGCGAGTTCGCCGCCGCTGTCGCTGTAGAGCGTACCGTCGCGCCGCTCGCTGCTGGCATATCCGGCCACGAACCAGTCGTTGGCCAGGCCGAGGGTCCAGTTCAGCGGGTGGTAGATCTCGGTGAAGACCGATGGTACGGCACCGATCTGCAGCCGGTTGCGCCATTCGGTACCGTTCTGCGTCAGCCAGTGGCGGTTGTGGCTCAGCTTCAGGTTGAAGCTGCCGCGGCCGTTGAAGTCGGTGGACAAGTCCAGGCCGATGCGCAGGTAGTTCGGGCCCCAGGGTTTGTCGTCGAGGTCGAACACCAGGCCGTCGCCGCCCTCATGCGATGACACCAATCGGTAATCGGCACGCAGGTAGTCGCCGCTGGCCGCCAACGTGCGGGCGTCGCGTTCCGCGCGCTGCGCGTCGAAGGGCTGGCCGGCTTGCGATTCGAGCTGCGCGGCAAAGCGCGACGGGTTGGTCGATGTCGTGCCCTCGAAGGTAATGAAGCCGATCTTGGCTTCGGGCCGACGCAGCTTGGGATGCTCGGCACGCCATTGCGCGTAGGCCTCGGGCGGCACCGCGTAGGCCTGCAGGCGTGCCAGTGCAGCCTTGGCGCCGCGTTCACCGATCGCGAAGGCTTCCGCCACTTTCTCGAAATCGCCGGCCGTGAGCTTGCCCAGTTGCGGCGAGACCAGCACATCGCGCGGACCCAGCAAGGCCAGGCTGCGCTGCACGTTCTGCTCGGTCAGGATATTGATCGTCTGGGTCGCGATGCCGACGGCAGAGTTGAGCGTTTCACGCCCGGCCAGCGGGGTGCCGATATTGACGACGATGACCGCATCCACGCCCATCGCGCGCGCCACGTCGATCGGCACGTTGTTGACCAGGCCGCCGTCGCCGAGGATGCGGCCGTCGAGCTCGGTCGGCGGGAAAACGCCGGGCACGCTCATCGACGAGCGCAGCGCCAGCGCCAAATCGCCGCGATCCAGAACCACGGCAGCACCGGTTTCGAGATCAGTAGCGACGGCACGAAAGGGGATCGGCAGCTGGTCGAACGCCCGCACCGCGCGCACCGGCAGGGTATAGCGGCGCAGCAGGGTTTCCAGACCGCGGCTCGATACCGCGCCGATGGGCGCGCGCAATTCGCCGTCGCGCAGGCCCAGCTCGAGCAGCGGCGAAATCTCGAAATCCTCTTCCTTGCGCCGCTGCGACAGGTGCTGCCGATCGACGCGCGGCGAGAACACCGTATCCCAGCGCACCAGGAGCAGCTCGCGCTCCAGCTCGGCGGCGCTCATGCCGCTGGCGTAGAGGCCGCCGACGATGGCGCCCATCGAGGTGCCGGCGATCGCGTCGATCGGGATGCGCTCGGCTTCGAGGACTTTCAGCACGCCGACATGCGACAGGCCGCGCGCGCCGCCGCCCGAGAGGACGAGGCCCACGCGCGGCCGTGGGGCCGGCGCGGTCTGCGCGGCTGCATCGAGCATTGACGCGGCGAAGGTCAAGCAGAGAACGGCAATGCGCAACATGGACCGCATTGTCAGGTGCGCCGCATCGGGATAGGGGCCGATCATCGTTGATCGGACCCCTCCCACACCACCCGGCGTGCGGGTCCGCACCGGGCGGTTCGAGAGTTTGAGGTTATGAGAGCCTGGGCACACCCAGTCTGTCGAAGTAGGCGATGGTCAGCACGGTCTTGAGCAGGCCATCACTGTTGCGCCACCAGCGGCGGCTATTGCCCGCCACTCGTCTGGCAACCGTTTCCCCCGCGCCGAGTGCCTTGAGTTCACGGTACATCGTCCTTGGCCGTTTCCAGTGCTCGAGCTGGATTGCCCTCAGGCGGTGGCGCAGCCATTCGTCCAGCTCGCGCCAGACCTTGGGCGTTTGCGCCAGCCCGAAGTACGCTTTCCAGCCCAGCAGATACGGACGCAGCCGCTGCACCACTTGCTCCAGGCTGCGCCCGCCCGAGCGGCGTGTGAGTTGCCGGATGCGGGCCTTGAAGTTGGCCTGGGCCTTGTGGGCCACGGCGCATCTGACTTCACGACCCTTGGCCACCCACAGCGCGTAGCCCAGGAATTTGCGCCCCAATGCACTGCCCACCGCGCTCTTGGCTTCGTTGATCTGAAGCTTCAGCCCGGCGTACTGCGTCCGTAGCAGCGCCATCACCCGCTGCCCGGCTTTCAGGCTGCCCACGTAGACGTTGCAGTCGTCGGCATAGCGCGCAAAGCTGTAGCCTCGCGCCTCCAGGGCCTTGTCCACTTCGTCGAGCAGCACGTTGGCCAGCAGCGGGCTCAGCGGCCCGCCTTGCGGCGTGCCCAGGTGGCGCTCGACCACCACCCCGCCATCCATGATTCCGGCGTTCAGATACGCACGCACCAGCCGGATCACCCCAGCGTCGTCGATGCGCTTGCCCAGCCGGTCGATCAGGATGTCGTGGTTGACCCGGTCGAAGAACTTCGCCAGGTCCACGTCCACCACCACGCGCTTGCCGCTTTGCACGTACGCCCGCGCAGCCTTGACTGCGTCGTGCGCCCGCCGCCCGGGCCTGAACCCATGGCTGTGTTCGCTGAAGGTGGCGTCGATCAGGGGTTGCAGTACTTGCAGCAGTGCCTGCTGGATCAGTCGATCCAGCACCGTGGGGATACCCAGCTCACGCTGGCTCCCGTCCGGCTTGGGAAGCATCACCCTTCGCACCGGCTGGGGCCGGTACGTGCCCGCCAGCAGCGCTTGGCGCGTTTGCGGCCAGCTCGTGCGCATCGCTTGGGCCGTTTGCTCGATGTCGAGCCCGTCCACTCCCGCTGCGCCCTTGTTGGCCTTGACGCGCTTCCACGCCGCTTGCAGGTTCTGTCTCGTCAGCGCCGCCTCCAGTGGGCCACCAGTGCCCGCCTTCGGCCTTGCCGACCCTGTGCCCGGGTGCTCATGGGGCGGGCCGCCGGCTTCGTCACTGGCAGCTTCGCGCCTGGCTTCACCGTGCGCTTGCCCCGCCCGCCCGGGTCGCCCCGGCATCTGACGCTTGGCCTTTGACATCCCCATGTCTTCGGTCACTCACTCTCGTTCGGCCCTTCGCGCTTTCGCTCTCGCCTGGGCGGCGGGCTACCGGCACTACTACGACCTCTGCTGACTTCTCGCTCCGGCAGCAGCCGTCGGGCTTTCACCCACAAGGCGAGATCTCCCCGGGTAAGAACGTACTCCTTCGCTGCACAACCGCCGGATCTACGCCACCTCGCCTTGATCACGAGAGCTTCGCGGTTCATGGCCCGCTCGCCCTGCTCGGCAGCACCTTCTATCCGGTTCTTGTTCATCGGCTCGCAGCTTCGCTCCACGCTTCGTCCCCACACTCGGTCACCCTCACGCAGTTGCGCTTCGCTTCGTTCGCTGTGATCAACTTACGGCGGGACTTGCACCCGCAAAAGTGCGCCCGTGCCGGGCGCACCAAGAAAAAAGCCCGCGGCGCAAGCCGCGGGCCTTCGTCTGGCAATGAGCGTGCGTTCAGCGGCGGCAAATGCCGTCCGCCCGAACGGACGGTCGGGCAATTACATGTCCATGCCGCCCATGCCACCCATACCGCCCATCCCGCCCATGCCGCCAGGCATCCCGCCGGCGCCGGACTCTTCCTTCGGTGCCTCGGCCACCATCGCTTCGGTGGTCAACATCAGCGACGCCACGGAAGCAGCGTTCTGCAGCGCCATGCGCGTGACCTTGGTCGGGTCCAGGATACCCATCTCGATCATGTCGCCGTAGCTGTCGTTGGCTGCATTGAAGCCGTAGTTGCCCTTGCCGTTCAGCACGGCATTGACGACCACGCTCGGCTCGCCACCGGCGTTGGCGACGATGATGCGCATCGGCTCTTCGATCGCGCGCAGCACGATCTTGATGCCGGCTTCCTGGTCGGCGTTGTCGCCCTTGATCTTACCAACCGCTTGCTTGGCGCGCAGCAGGGCAACGCCACCGCCGGCCACGATGCCTTCTTCGACGGCGGCACGCGTGGCGTGCAGCGCATCTTCGACGCGGGCCTTCTTTTCCTTCATCTCGACCTCGGTGGCGGCACCGACCTTGATCAGCGCCACGCCGCCGGCCAGCTTGGCTACGCGCTCCTGGAGCTTTTCCTTGTCGTAGTCGCTGGTGGCTTCCTCGATCTGGATGCGGACTTGCTTGACGCGGGCTTCGATATCGGCCGCGGCACCCATGCCGTCGATGATGGTGGTGTTTTCCTTGCCGACTTCGACGCGCTTGGCCTGACCCAGGTCGGCCAGCGTGACCTTCTCCAGCGTCAGGCCGACTTCTTCGGCGATGACCTTGCCCCCCGTCAGGATGGCAATATCTTCGAGCATGGCCTTGCGGCGGTCACCGAAGCCCGGAGCCTTGACGGCGACGACCTTCAGGATGCCACGCAACGTATTGACCACCAGCGTCGCCAGGGCTTCGCCTTCGACTTCCTCGGCCACGATCAATAGCGGGCGGCCGGCCTTGGCCACGGCTTCGAGCGTCGGTAGCAGGTCGCGGATGTTGCTGATCTTCTTGTCGAACAGCAGCACGAAGGGGTTGTCGAGCAGCGCGGCTTGCTTCTCGGGGTTGTTGATGAAGTAGGGCGACAGGTAGCCGCGGTCGAACTGCATGCCTTCGACGACTTCGAGCTCGGAGTCCAGCGATTTGCCGTCTTCGACGGTGATCACGCCTTCCTTGCCGACCTTGTCCATCGCGTCGGCGATGATCTTGCCGATCGACTCGTCGCTGTTGGCCGAGATCGAACCGACTTGGGCGATTTCCTTGCTCGTCGTGGTGGCCTTGCTGGCCTTCTTCAGCTCGGCGACCAGGGCGGTGACCGCCTTGTCGATGCCGCGCTTCAAATCCATCGGGTTCATGCCGGCGGCCACGTACTTCATGCCTTCGCGCACGATGGCCTGGGCCAGCACGGTGGCGGTGGTGGTGCCGTCGCCGGCGTTGTCGCTGGTCTTGGAAGCAACTTCCTTGACCATCTGCGCGCCCATATTCTGGAGCTTGTCCTTGAGCTCGATTTCCTTGGCGACCGAAACGCCGTCCTTGGTCACGGTGGGAGCGCCGAACGAGCGCTCCAAAACCACATTGCGGCCCTTGGGACCCAGGGTGACCTTGACCGCATTGGCCAGGATATTCACGCCTTCGACCATGCGGGCACGCGCCTCGCCGCCGAAGACCACGTCTTTTGCTGCCATGTCTTTATCTCCGAATCTGAAAATGGGGGCTGATTACTTCTGGACGACGGCGAAAAGGTCGTCTTCCTTCATCACCAGCAACTCGTCGCCATCGACCTTGACGGTCTGACCGCTGTATTTGCCGAACAGCACGCGATCGCCGACCTTGACGTTCATGGCGTTCAAATCGCCCTTGTCGTTGCGACGGCCGGGGCCGACAGCCAGCACTTCACCCTGGTCGGGCTTTTCGGCGGCGTTGTCGGGGATCACGATGCCCGAGGCGGTCTTGGTTTCTTGCTCGAGGCGCTTGACGATCACGCGATCGTGCAACGGACGAAGTTTCATGCTTGCATCTCCAGTGGTCTCAAAATGAGCTTTTGGAATGTTCGCCACGCAAGTGTGCGCACATTCACATCGAATGGCGTCGGCCAAGCCAACGCCGTTAGCACTCAATGATAATGAGTGCTAGCAAACAGATTATAGAGGTCACGGCGACCGTTTCAAGTCCGGCGTTGCTCGAGGAAATGTGGCTCTGCCACTTTCCGTGATTCCCGGGATCCCGAAAGGGCCACTTTGTGTCCCTGGGGAACGGACGCCGCAAGGCGGCGACCTTGCGGCACTCAGTGGGGTGGCGCTGGAGTGTCGCCGCCCTCGTCTGCGGACGAGGGCGGGGCCGCGACGCGGTAACCCTCATTGACCCAGGCCCCGAGATCAAGGCCGGCACAGCGCCCGCTGCAAAACGGCCGCCAGCGGTTGTCGGGTGCAAATACACTCGGTTCGCCGCAGGCCGGGCACGGCACCTGGCGCGAGGCGGCATGGGCCATGTTCATGAGCACAGGGTCAGTTCAAACGCCTGGTCCTCGATCGCCGGGCGCAGGTGGCCCTCGGCATCGGCGCGCATCAGCCGGATCGACACCATCAGGCGGTGGCCCGAGATCTCGGGTACCAGGCCAAGGGCGCCGTCCAGGCGCAGGCGCAGCAGGTGGTAGGCCTTGCCGGTGGGCAGGCTCTGCTGGAACTGGCCGCCCTGGGCGACCACCCGCTGCGGCGCACCAGCTTCGCGCAACAGACCGAGCAGCACGTTCAGCGCTTCGGCCAGCGGCGTCAGCGTTGAAATCCACTGCAGCAGGTCGGTGCGACGGCGTGTGGCGTCGTGCTGCTGCCAAGCGTAATAGGCCGGCAAATCGAATTCGCAGGTTCCACCAGGGATATTGATGCGGCTGCGAATGGCCATCAAAAACTCATTGCCACTCAAGGCCGCGCCGGCTTTGCCCGGCAGGGTATTGAGGCCATTGAACGAATGCTCGATCTTGCCGAGCACGGCATCGAGCGCGGCTTCCGAGATCGCCGGATTACCACGGTAGCCTTGATATTGGGTCTTGTGGCGCTCCAGATCCTTGAGCAGGTCGCTCTTCAGGTCGGCGCGCGAGGCGACATCGACGATCTCGAAGATCGTGGTCAGCGCGAAATGATGGTCGAGCGCGGCATCGCGCGGCATCAACTGGCCCAGGCGGTCGAACAATTGTTCGAGCCGCAGCATGGTTCGGATGCTCTCGTTGAACGGGTACTCGTAGCGGACCAAGGCGGGCTTTCGCGGCGCGCCGTGGGCGCCGCGGCGGTCATTGTTCCACAGGGTTTTGTGTTGGCGGTTGCCAGTGGTGCCAGACCGTATCGACCGCCGCGTCGAGTTCGGCCAGGTCGATCCCGTCATTGAAGATCACCGCATCGGCGATCGCGCGGCGCTCTTCGCGTGTGGCCTGGCTGGCGATCGCGCGCTCGGCCGCATCGCGCGTCCAGCCGGGGCGTTGCGTTACGCGGGCGATTTGCGTGGCTTCGCTGCAATCGACGACCAGCAGGCGATCGACACGCGCGCGCCAGTCTTTCGATTCGGCGAGCAGCGGGATGTCGAAGACGATGACCTGGCTCGTCGCGGCCGCGGCTTCGCGCTCGGCTTCAGCGCCGATCAACGGATGCAGCAGGGCTTCGAGGCGCTGTCTGGCCTCGGGGTTGGAGAAGACCAGCGTGCGCGTGGCATTGCGGTCGAGCGCGCCGTCGGGCGCGACGATCGCTTCACCGAAGGCTTGGCGAAGTGCCGGCATCGCTGCGCCGCCCGCCGCCGTGAGACGGCGCGAGATGGCATCGCTGTCGATGACGCAGGCACCGCGCCGCGCCAGCATCGCGGCCACCGTGCTCTTGCCGCTGCCGATGCCGCCGGTCAGGCCGATGCGCAGGCGACGCGGCGGCACGGCAGCCTCAAGCCCAACCGATCCAGTCGAGCACACGCGGCGCGCCGGCAAACATCACCACCAAACCGGCACCGGCCAGGAAGGGGCCGAAGGGCACATAGCGGCCTTCGCGCAACGTGGCGGCCATCTTCATGCCGATGCCGACCACGGCGCCAATGACCGAGGCCATCAAGAGCATCGGCACAATCATCTGCCAGCCCAGCCAGGCGCCCAGCGCGGCGAGCAATTTGAAGTCGCCATAGCCCATGCCTTCCGTGCCGGTGGCGAGCTTGAACAGCCAATAGACCGACCACAGCGCCATGTAGCCGCCGACGGCGCCCCAGAGCGCGGCGGGCAGCGAAATCGTCCAACCCGACGCGGCGGCGATCAGCCCGGCCCACAACAGCGGCAGGGTCAGCGAATCGGGCAGCACGGTGGTGTCCCAATCGATCAGGGTCAAGGCCACCAGCGCAGCGGCGAAGCCGCACCACAAGAGCGTCGCGGGCTGCGCACCGAAGCGCCAGCCGATGACGGCAAAGAGGAGTGCAGTGCCCAGCTCCACCAGAGGGTAGCGCGCCGAGATCCGCGTGGCGCAGGCCGAGCAGCGGCCTTTGAGGCGCAGCCAGCCCAGCAGCGGCAGGTTCTCGTGCCAAGCGAGCCGGTGGCCGCAGGCCGGGCAGCGCGACCCCGGTTGCGCGATCGTGAACGGTGGCAGCGCCTTGACGGCCGCGCCCAGGCTGCCGGCGGTGCGCAGGTGCTCCGCACTCGGCGCGGCCTGGGCTGCCTTGCCGCCGAAGACGCGGCGCCAGGAATCGTTGTCGGCAAGTTGGTGCGCGACGTCGGTCCACCACTGCCGTTCGAGCATCAGTGGCAGGCGGTGGATCACGACATTCAAGAAGCTGCCGATGCACAGGCCCAGGACGGCCAGTGCCAGCGGAGAGAGCAGCAGGTCCAGCGCCGGCAGATCCTTCATCGCCGCGGCGTCAAACCACCGCGCCGAGCTTGAAGATCGGCAGGTACATCGAGATCACGATGCCGCCGATCAGCACCCCCAGAATGACAATGATAAAAGGCTCCATCAGACTGGACAGGCCCTTGACCATTTCATCGACTTCTTCTTCGTAGAACTCGGCGGCCTTGCCCAGCATGTGGTCGAGCGAGCCCGACTCTTCGCCGATCGAGGTCATCTGCAGCACCATCGTCGGGAACACGCCGGTGTTCTGCATGGCCATCGTCAGTGAGGTACCGGTCGAGACCTCCTTTTGAATCTGCTCGGTCGCAATCGCATAGACCGCGTTACCCGACGCGCCGCCGACCGAGTCGAGCGCTTCGACCAGGGGCACGCCGGCGCCGAACATGGTGGAAAGCGTGCGCGTCCAGCGTGCCAGCACGGCTTTGCGGATCAATTCGCCGAAGACCGGTGCACGCAGCAGCAGGCGGTCCATGGCCATCTGCACCTTCTCGGAGCGGCGCCAGGATTGGATAAAGAAATAGCCGCCGCCGATGATCACGCCGAACAGCAGCCACCAGTAGCGCACGAACTGGTCCGACAGCCACATCACGGCCAAGGTCGGGGCCGGCAGATCGGCACCGAAGGATTTGAAAACCTCCTTGAAGGCCGGGATCACGAAGATCATGATCACCGCGAGCACGACGAAGGCCACCACCATCACCGCCGTCGGGTACATCAGCGCTGACTTGATCTTGCTCTTCAGCGCCAGGGTCTTTTCTTCATAGACCGCCAGCCGGTCGAGAATCTGCTCCAGGATACCGGCCGCCTCGCCGGCCTCGACCAGATTGCAGTACAGCGCGTTGAACTGCATCGGGTGTTTGCGAAAGGCCACCGACAGGCTGGTACCGGTTTCGACGTCGGTGCGGATATCGTTGAGCAGCTTGGTCATGCGCGGGTTGGTGCTGCCGCGGCCGACGATGTCGAAAGCCTGCAGGAGCGGCACGCCGGCCTTCATCATCGTCGCCAGTTGGCGGGTGAAGATGGCCACGTCTTTTTGCTTGATCGACGAGCCGCCGCCCATCCGGCGCTTCTTGACCTTGGTGACCAGGATGCCCTGCCGACGCAGGCTCGCGCTGACGGCGGCCTCGCCGCCCGAACGCACCTCGCCGCGAACGATTTTGCCGTTCTTGTCCTTGCCTTCCCATTCGAAGACGAATTCCTTGATGTCCCTTGTCGCGGCTAACGCAGTCGCCATAAAGCCTCCGAGGCCTGGTTGCTTTGTGATTGGAAAGGCGATGGCCGTGCCATCACTCGTTGGTCACGGTGATGATTTCCTCGAGCGTGGTCACGCCGGCGCGCACCTTGGCCAAGCCGGCCTGGCGCAAATCGCGCACGCCGTTCTTGTAAGCTTCCTGCTGGATATCGAGGGCCGAGCCCTCGGCCAGGATGATGCGTTGCATGTCTTCGGTGATCGGCATCACCTGGTAGATGCCGACGCGGCCCCTGTAGCCGTTGCTGCAGGCCGAGCAACCGACGGCCTTGTAGGGCTTCCAGGAATCGTCGAGATCGGTGTCGCCGAAGCCGGCGCGCTTGAGGGCGTCACGCGGGTACTCCACCGTCGTCTTGCACACTTCGCACAGGCGTCGCGCCAGGCGCTGAGCGGTCACCAACAGCACGCTCGACGCGATATTGAATGGTGCCACACCCATGTTGAGCAGGCGCGTCAGCGTGCCCGGGGCGTCGTTGGTGTGCAGGGTCGAAAGCACCAAGTGGCCGGTTTGCGCGGCTTTGATCGCAATGTCGGCGGTTTCGAGGTCGCGGATTTCGCCGACCATGATAATGTCCGGATCCTGGCGCAGGAAGGCCTTCAGGGCCACAGCGAAGGTGGTGCCGGCCTTGTCGTTGACGTTGACCTGGTTGACGCCGGGCAGGTTGATTTCCGCCGGGTCTTCGACCGTGGAAATATTGACGCCGGGTTGGTTCAGGATATTCAGGCAGGTGTAGAGCGATACCGTCTTGCCCGATCCCGTGGGGCCGGTCACCAGCACCATGCCGTAGGGCCGCTGGATCGCCGACATCAGGCGATCCTTCTCGATTTTCTCGTAGCCCAGCGCATCGATACCCAGTTTTGCCGACGACGGATCGAGGATCCGGATCACGATCTTTTCGCCGAATAGTGTGGGCAGCGTACTGACGCGAAAGTCGATCGAGCGGTTGCCGAACTTGAGCTTCATGCGGCCGTCTTGCGGCACGCGCTTTTCGGCAATGTCCAGGCGGCTGATGACCTTGATGCGCGATGCCAGCTTGTCCTTGATAGCGATCGGCGGTTGCGTGATCTCGCGCAATTCGCCATCGACGCGAAAGCGCACCCGGTAGTGGTATTCGTAGGGCTCGAAGTGCAGGTCGGACGCGCGGGCGTTGATTGCATCGATCAGCATCTTTTGCAGAAAGCGAACGACCGGTGCGTCTTCGACCTCGGCCTGAACGTCGCTGCTTTCCTGCTCCGCAGTGGCCTCGTCGCTAACGTCGAAGTCGAAGTCGCCTGCGGCCAGTGATTCGATCGTGTCGCTGACGTTCGCACTGCTCGCTGAAACGAGCTTGGCGAGTTTGTCGTATTCGACGACCACCCACTCGGGGGCGAGCTGGGTCGCGAACTTGATGCGCTCAACCGCTTCCTGGTCGGTCGGATCGGCCCCACCAATGAACAGACGGTTGCCACGCTTGCCCAGCACCACGATCTGGTACTGGTTGACCAGCTTGTTGTCGATCACATTGCGCGGCAAGCGCTCGGGGTCGATGGCCGCCAGGTCGAGCGCCGGCAGTGCCAGGGCATTGGCCAGGGTGTGGGCCAGATCCGCAGCCGAAACCGGACCCGCTGCGATCAATGCCGCTACGAAGCTGATCTTGCGTTCGGCGGCGGTCTTGACCAGCGCCTCGGCCGGTTTTGCACCCAGTTTTCCGGCATGCACCAGCACCCGGGCAACGCCGGACAGCGAGGAAAGGGGGGCTTCGGCCAGCGTATCCACAGGGAAAGGCGTCAACTCACAATGCAAAAAGAGGCAAAGGGATCATCACCGATCCCCCTGGCACTGTAAATCGGCGCACTCCCCCATGTCGGCAACAGTTCACACCCGCTGCGCATCATGCGCGTTGGTACTGCCAACGGCGGGCCAAGCCTACAAACTTGGTCGGGGTGAGAGGATTCGAACCTCCGGCCTCTACGTCCCGAACGTAGCGCTCTACCAGGCTAAGCTACACCCCGATGAGCGGCGGGACAAATGGGCCGCGCCGCATTGCTCGCGATCCATCGCGCTCATGACGAGCGTTCGACCGAACGAACACACAATTCTAGCAGAGCCTCGCGTTGCGCCGAGGCTGGCAAAAGGCGCAGACATGCGCGCGCTTGCGCCGCTTCGTCGCGCGCAACCTGGCGTGCAACCTCCAGTGCGCCAGTCCGGCGGACCACGCTCACGATTTCGGCCAGCCGCGCGACCTCGCCATGTTCGATCGCGTGGCGAACCATGTCGCGCTCAGCGGGCTCACCGCGGGCCATGGCCACCAGCAACGGCAAGGTCGGTTTGCCCTCGCGCAGGTCGTCACCGACATTCTTGCCCAGTGCATGCGTTTCGCCGTCGTAATCGAGCAGGTCATCGACCAGTTGAAACGCCGTCCCCAGCGAGCGACCGTAGTTGGCGCAGGCTTCCTCGGTTGCGGTATCCACCCCGGCCAGCAGGGCACCCAGGCGGGCGCTGGCCTCGAACAGCTTGGCGGTCTTGAAACGGATCACACGCAGGTAGTCGTCCACGGCGAGATCCGGGTCGTGCATGTTCATCAACTGAAGCACCTCACCTTCGGCGATGACATTGGTCGCGTCCGCGAGCACATCGAGCACGCGAAGATCGTTCACGGCCACCATCATCTGAAAGGCGCGCGAGTAGAGAAAATCGCCGACCAGCACACTGGCGGCGTTCCCGAAAACGGCATTCGCCGTATCGCGCCCGCGTCGAAGCGAAGATTCATCGACCACATCGTCATGGAGCAGGGTGGCGGTGTGGATGAATTCCACCGTGGCAGCCAGCGTGAATCGCTCCGGCCCCTTGAAGCCTAGCGCACCGGCGAACAGCAGCACCAGGCGCGGCCGGATGCGCTTGCCCCCCGCACTGACGATGTACTGCGCGATCTGGTTGATGAGGGCCACGTCGGAGTGCAGGCGCGCAGCGATCACTGCATCGACCTGGGCCATCTCGGTGGCCATCGGGTCAGCCGGGCGGGCGGCGGTTTCCCGGCTGGCGGTGGCGGCGAGGGGCATGGGCGTGGACGGGAAGGCGCGGTGGGAGCGCGGGATTATAGGAATGCCCTGGTCCGTGGTGCCCGGCTCGCGGGCGGCAGCCCGGTAGCCCAGTGCTCCGCATGGGCTCTCTGTGATAGACTTCTTAGTTCCATTTTGGGGCTGCATGGCCCCGAGCCCCCGCCGTCGGCGGGGCGTTTTTCGAGAGGGCTCATATGTACGCGGTCATAAAAACCGGTGGCAAGCAATACAAGGTTGCGGCCGGCGGAAAGATCAAGGTAGAACAGATTGCTGCGGACGTTGGCCAGGAAATCACGATCGATCAGGTGTTGGCCGTGGGTAGCGGCGCGGATTTGAAGGTCGGGTCGCCCCTGGTTGCCGGCGCGAGCGTGAAAGCCACCGTCGTTGCGCAAGGCAAGCACGACAAGGTGGACATCTTCAAGATGCGCCGTCGCAAGCACTATCGCAAGTCGCAAGGTCATCGCCAGACTTTCACTGAATTGCAGATCGGTGCCGTGACCGCCTGAGTCGCGGCTGCAACTGAACGAGGTAAACCACCATGGCACAGAAAAAAGGCGGCGGCTCCACGCGCAACGGCCGCGATTCGCAACCCAAGATGCTCGGCGTCAAGGCTTTCGGCGGCCAGGCCATTTCGGCCGGCTCGATCATCGTGCGCCAGCGCGGTACCAAATTCCACGCCGGCACGAATGTCGGCATGGGCAAGGACCACACCCTGTTCGCACTCGTCGATGGTCAGGTCCAATTCGCCGTCAAGGGCGCGTTGAATCGCCAGACCGTGAGCATCAACCCGGCCTGAGGCGCCCCGCCCCGGACCGCGAAGCCCCGGCCCGCCGGGGCTTTTTTGCTTCTACCATCTGCGCACCATGAAATTCGTCGATGAAGCCACGATCGCCGTTGCCGCCGGCAACGGCGGTGCGGGCTGCGCGAGTTTTCGGCGCGAGAAATTCATCCCCTTCGGCGGCCCGAATGGCGGTGATGGCGGGCGCGGCGGCAGCATTTACGCGGTCGCCGACCTGAATCTCAATACCCTCATCGACTACCGCTACGCGCGTCGCCACGAAGCGCGTAGCGGCGAGGCCGGGCGCGGCTCAGACCAGTTCGGCGCGGCCGGCGACGATATCGTCTTGCGCATGCCGGTGGGTACGATCCTGACCGATGTCGAAACCGACCAGGTTGTCGCCGAGTTGCTGGTGCCGGGCGATAAGCGACTGATCTGCAAGGGCGGCGACGGCGGCTTCGGCAACCTGCATTTCAAGACCAGCACCAACCGCGCGCCGCGTCAAAAAACGCCTGGCTGGCCGGGTGAAGCAAAGAAGATCAAGCTCGAGTTGCGTGTGTTGGCCGATGTCGGCCTCCTGGGCATGCCTAACGCCGGCAAGAGCACGCTGATCGCGGCGATCTCGAATGCGCGACCGAAGATCGCCGACTATCCGTTCACGACCTTGTATCCGAATCTGGGTGTCGTGCGCGTTGGCCCGGAGCAGAGCTTCGTCGTCGCCGACATCCCCGGGTTGATCGAAGGTGCCGCCGAAGGGGCAGGTCTCGGGCACCAGTTTCTGCGCCACCTGCAACGCACGCGCCTGCTGCTGCATCTGGTCGATATGGCACCGTTCGACGACAGCATCGACCCGGTGGCGCAAGCCAAGGCCATCGTCAAGGAGTTGAAGAAGTACGACCCGGCACTGCACGCCAAGCCGCGCTGGCTGGTGCTCAACAAGATGGACATGCTGCCGGCCGACGCGCGTTCGGCACGGATCAAGGACTTCGTTCGGCGCATGCGCTCGAAGCAGCCGGTGTTCGAAATATCGGCGCTCACACGCGAAGGCCTCGAGACGATGCTGAAAGCGATATACCGGCACGTGGCAGCGAGCAAGAACGCGCTGCCACCGCCAGTGGATCCACGTTTCCACGATGCGCTCGAAGACGCTGCCTTGGCGGAGAACGCGCGTGGCTGAAATGGCGCGCATGCCGCTGCACGATGCGCGGCGCATCGTCGTCAAGGTCGGCTCGAGCCTGGTCACTGACGAGGGCCGCGGCGTCGATGCCCAGGCCATTGGCAACTGGTGCCGGCAACTGGCGGCACTGGCGTCTCAGGGCCGAGAGGTCGTGATGGTTTCCAGTGGCGCCATTGCCGAAGGCATGAAGCGACTCGGCTGGACGATCCGTCCACACGAATTGCCCGAGTTACAGGCGGCAGCCGCCGTCGGTCAGATGGGCTTGGTACAAATGTATGAAAGCCAGCTTTCCCGGCACGGTCTGCGCAGTGCACAGGTGCTGCTAACCCATGCTGATCTGGCCGACCGCGAGCGCTATCTCAACGCCCGCTCGACGTTGCTAACGTTGTTGACGATGAAGGTCATACCGGTGATCAACGAAAACGACACCGTGGTCAACGACGAGATCAAGTTTGGCGACAACGACACGCTCGGCGCCTTGGTTGCCAATCTGGTCGAGGCCGACGCCTTGGTGATCCTGACCGACCAGCGCGGCCTCTATGCCGCCGACCCGCGCCAGGATCCTGCCGCACGCTTCATCGACGCAGCCTCGGCTGGCGACCCGGAGCTCGAACGCATGGCCGGCGGCGTCGGTTCATCGATCGGTCGCGGCGGCATGATCACCAAGGTGCTGGCCGCCAAACGCGCCGCCGGCAGCGGCGCCAACACCGTGATCGCCTGGGGCCGCGAGCCCAATGTGCTGTTGCGGCTGGCGGCCGGCGAGGCGATCGGCACCGCGCTGTGGGCTGCGACGCCCAAACTCGCTGCGCGCAAACAATGGATGGCCGACCACCTGCAATTGCGCGGCTCGGTCACCGTCGATGCCGGCGCCATGCAGAAACTGCGCGACGAAGGCAAGAGCCTGCTGCCGATCGGCGTGGTCGAGGTCGATGGTGAATTTGCACGTGGCGATGTGATCGCCGTGCGCTCACAAGGTGGTATCGAGATTGCCCGTGGCCTGGCGAACTATTCGGCGCCCGAAATGCGTCTGATCGCGCGCAAGCCCTCAGCGCAGATCGAAACCGCGCTCGGCTATGCCGGCGAGCCGGAAATGATCCATCGCGACAACCTGGTGCTTTCGACCTCAGGAGCCTGAGCTATTTGGTGGCGGGTTCGAGGCCACCACTGACACTGTCGGGCGGTGCAGCGTCTTCGCGCCATTGCCCGCGCATGCCAGAGCGCAGGTAGCGGTTGTGGTGCGCCGCGCGCGGCAGAAAGCGCGCCAGTTCAGTCAGCGCCATCTGATAGACGTCGCGCTTGAATTCAATCACCACGTCCAGCGGCACCCAGTAATCGTTCCAGCGCCAGGCATCGAACTCGGGGTGGTCGGTGGCGCGCAGATTCATATCGCTGTCGCGGCCCATCAGGCGCAGCAGAAACCAGATTTGCTTCTGGCCTTTGTAGTGGCCGCGCGCGTCGCGCCGGATGTAGTGGTCGGGCACCTCGTAGCGCAGCCAGTCGCGCGTGCGCGCGATGATCTGCACATGCTCGGGCAGCAGCCCGACCTCTTCGTGCAGTTCGCGAAACATCGCCTGCTCCGGCGACTCGCCGTATTTGATGCCGCCCTGAGGGAACTGCCACGAATGCGTGCGCAGCCGCTTGCCCCAGAACACTTGGTTGCGCGCGTTGAGCAGGACGATGCCGACGTTGGGCCTGAAGCCTTCACGGTCGAGCATAATCGGACCTCGATTTATTGACTGATTTGATTATTGCACCGGCCCGGTGCGGCGCGCGAACCCTCGGTTTCCCGCATCCGATGTGTCGTCGGTGCAGCGCTGTGCTGCGGCCCGAGCGAAGTCACGCACGAGCCCCATGAAAGCTTCGCAGTTCTTCATCGCAACACTCAAAGAAGCGCCCGCCGACGCCGAGATCCTGAGCCACCGGTTGATGCTGCGGGCCGGCCTGATCAGGCGCCTGGCCGCCGGCATCTACAACTACATGCCGATGGGCCTGCGCGTGATCCGCAAGGTCGAGGCCATCATTCGCGAAGAGATGAACCGCGCCGGAGCGATCGAGCTGTTGATGCCTGTCGTGCAGCCGGCCGAACTGTGGCAGGAGAGCGGGCGCTTCCAGCAATATGGCCCCGAGCTGCTGCGCGTGAAGGACCGTCATGAACGCGACTTCGTGATCCAGCCTACCAGCGAAGAGGTCATCACCGACATCGCACGCCAGGAATTGCGCAGCTACAAGCAACTGCCGAAGAATTTCTACCATATCCAGACCAAATTCCGCGACGAGCGGCGGCCGCGCTTTGGCCTGATGCGCGGGCGTGAATTCACGATGAAGGATGCCTACTCGTTCGACCGCGATCCTGCTGCCGCTGTCAAGAGCTATGAGGTGATGCTGTCAGCCTACCGCGCGATATTCGACCGCTTCGGCCTGCGCTACCGCGCCGTGGCTGCCGACAGCGGCACCATTGGTGGCGACCTGTCGCAGGAATTTCAGGTTATCGCCGACACCGGCGAGGATGCAATCGCCTATTGCCCGACTTCGGACTACGCGGCCAACATTGAACTCGCCGAAGCCGTCGCGCCCAGCAAATCGCGCGCCGCCGCGACACAGGCGCTGACAAAGACGCCCACGCCCGGCAAGAGCACTTGCGAAGACGTGGCCGCGCTGCTCGCCGTGCCGCTGGCGAGCACCGTGAAGTCATTGGTGCTGGCGACCGACGAGCGCAACAAGGCCGGCGATTTGCTCGAGACCACCGTGTGGCTGTTGCTCGTGCGCGGCGACCATTCGCTCAACGAGGTCAAGGCGGGCAAGGTGCCAGGCCTGAAAGCAGGGTTCCGCTTCGCCACGCTCGCTGAAATAGAAGACCACTTCGGCTGCAAGCCCGGCTACCTGGGCGCGGTCGGCACAAAGAAGCCGGTCAAGGTGATCGCCGATCGCGCCGTGGTGCAGATGAGCGATTTCATCGGCGGCGCGAATGTGGCGGATTTCCACTTCACCGGCGTCAACTGGGGGCGTGACCTGCCTGAACCTGACTTCGTGGCCGACATCCGTAACGTTGTAGCGGGCGACCCCTCCCCTGACGGCAAGGGCGTGCTCGCGGTTCAGCGCGGTATCGAGGTCGGCCATGTATTTTATCTCGGCACCAAGTACAGCGCGGCAATGAATGCGACCTACCTCGACGAGACCGGCAAGCCGCGTCTGTTCGAGATGGGGTGTTACGGCATCGGCGTGACCCGCATCCTTGGCGCTGCGATCGAGCAGAACCACGACGCACGCGGCGTCATCTGGCCCGACGCAATGGCGCCGTTTACGCTCGTTCTGTGCCCGATCGGCTACGACCGCAGCGAAACGGTGCGCGCGCAGGCCGACGCGCTGCACGAGCAGCTCGGACGCATCGGCATCGACGTGATGCTCGACGACCGCGGCGAGCGACCCGGCGCGATGTTTGCCGATTGGGAACTGATCGGCGTGCCGCACCGCGTGGTCATCTCCGAGCGCGGCCTGAAGGAAGGTACGGTCGAGTACCAGGGGCGACGCGACGCCGCAGCCACCTCGATGACGGTGGCTGACGTGATAGCCAAGTTCAGCGCATGGCGACAGCAAGCACCGGTGGTTGCCTGAGCAGCCGACGCACCGCGCTGATCGCTGCTGCGGCATGCGTGCTGCCTGGGCCGTTGCTGGCCGGAGCGCAAGTCGAGGAGCCGTTGGCTGACTCAGTGCGCTCGGCGCTTTCGGCCGCGATCGCTGCCGACGCGCCGCCCAAGCCGAGCTTTGCCGAGATGCAAGAACGCCTGGCCTACCTGCGCTGGCTTGGCGCCACCAGCGAGCGCCTGAAAAAGCGCAAGAGCGAAGCGCGCACGCGCATCGAATTTCTCGAAACGCTGTGGTACGAGGCCAAGCGTGCCGGTCTGGAGCCGGCGCTGGTGCTCGGGCTGATCCAGGTCGAGAGCGGCTTTCGAAAATACGCCTTCAGCGTCGTCGGCGCCCGCGGCTACATGCAGATCATGCCGTTCTGGGCCCGGCTGATCGGCGACGGCGACACCGCCAAACTGTTTCACATGCAAACCAACCTGCGCTTTGGCTGCGTGATCCTGCGCCACTACCTGGAACGCGAGCGTGGCGACCTGTTCATGGCACTGGGCCGTTACAACGGCAGCCGCGGCCGGCCCGAATATCCGAACGCCGTGCTGGCCTCGCGGCAGCAGTGGCTGGTGCAGACCTAAAGAAGACCCTGCCAGGCCTGCGGCGCGGCCGCATCGATGCCCAGCAGCGCCAATACCCGCTCGACGCTGTCATCGACCAATTGGTCGATCGTCGCCGGTCGGTGATAGAAGGCCGGCAGCGGCGGGAAGATGATCGCGCCCATCTCGGTCGCCGCCGTCATGTTGCGCAGGTGGGCCAGGTTGAACGGCGTCTCGCGCACCATCAGCACCAGGCGTCGGCGCTCCTTCAGTGTCACGTCGGCAGCACGGGTGAGCAGGTTGTCGCTGAAGCCGTGCGCGATCGCGGCCAGCGACTTCATCGAGCAGGGCGCCACCACCATCGCCACCGTGTCGAAGCTGCCGCTGGCGATGCAGGCACCGATGTCGCCCGGCGCGTAGGCCTGGGTCGCAAGCCCCTCGAGCGCGCTGCGGCCGATGCCGAGCTCGTGATGCACGTTGAGCAAACCGGCTGGCGTGGCCACCAGGTGTGTTTGCACGCCGAGCGCGCGCGCCCGTTCGAGCAAGCGCACGCCATAAACAGCGCCGCTGGCGCCGGTGACTCCGACCACCAGTCGGCGCGGCGTAGCGCTCACTGCGACGTCAGCACCTGCTGCAACTCGCCGGACTGGTACATCTCCATCATGATGTCCGAGCCGCCGACGAATTCGCCGTTGACATACAGCTGTGGAATTGTCGGCCAGTTGGCAAAGTCCTTGATGCCCTGGCGGACGCCCTCGTCTTCGAGCACGTTAACCGTCGTCAGGTCATTGACGCCACAGGCTTTGAGGATTTGCACGGCACGGCCGGAGAAGCCGCACATCGGGAACTCGGCGGTGCCCTTCATGAACAGCACCACACGGTTTTTCTGGACGAGATCGGCGATGCGTTGTTGAACGTCGGTCATGGTTGGTGCGCAGGGCGCAGTCTGGAAAAAGCCGAGCTTATACGGCAATCCCGAACTGCGCACCGGCGAGGTGGGCGGGCAATGCCCGTCCGCCTGGCCAGCCCGGTGTTCAGAAGGCGTACGAAGCGCCGAACTGCAACACTGGTGTCAGTCGCAATTCGCGCAACAGGTCGTCCACGCCCTGCGTGCCGAGTGCGCCGTCCCGACGGGCGCGCAAGCCGCTTGTCGTGCCGACCAAGCCGACGTCGGCGGTGAAACCCCAGCCGCCACGCAGCGAGACGCCGCTGTAGCCGACACCAACATAGGGCACCGCCGACCACGCTTGGCTCGATGTCTCGCCCGCTATAGCGGCCAGCCGAACGCTGCGCGCCAGGGTCAGCCCCAGGCCCTGCGCCGATGCCAGCGCGGGCGTGCCCAGCGCCAGCGAGCGCTGACCGAACAGCAGGCCGCTGGTGGCTCGAAAGCCGCCGCCGCGGCCAACACCCGCCGGACGCAGGCCGCTCCAGTAATAGTCGCCGAGCACTTGGCCGGCGCTGAGCTGCCAGCGGTTACCGGCGTCAATGGCGGAATGGGTGGTGGCCAGCCCGAAGCGCGCCTGCCAGCGCGGCCAGGTGTTTTCCTGGATCTGCTGGGCAGCGTCGCCAAGACGCAACCCACTCTGTCCCCGGGTGGCGGGAGCGGCCAACAGCAGGCCAATTGCCGAAGCCAGGAGAAAGACTTTTGCAGTGCTCATCGCGGCCTCCTTGTATGCGCCCGGATAGCGCGTCCGTCGCGTGACAGGTGTCTTGGGCTTGCGACACCCTGGGGACATGCTACGCCTGCCGCTCGCTGACGTGGCGCGCCGCGGCCGAGAAGAAATGCCGTGAATGTGGGTGTTGCCGCTGCGCTGTTGCCGCGTCGCATCAGACCATGGCGGCACCCCATTGGCCACCGCTGACACGCGGCTGGCCGGCCAGGTCACACCGTGTGGCCACAGCCGAGAAGCCGATCTGAAGCAGGCACTTGCTTATGGCATCGGCCTGATCAAAACCATGCTCTAGCAGCAGCCATCCGCTTGGATTCAGGCGGCCGGGGGCGCCGGCAATGATGCGCTCGATGTCAGCCAGGCCATCATCCTGTGCAACCAACGCGGCTTGGGGTTCATGCTGCAACGCGGCCAAGTGCGGGTCGCCGGGCGCGATGTAGGGTGGGTTGGCCACGGCAATGTCAAAGCGCAGCGCCGGATCGAGCGGTCGCCACCAGTCGCCCAGGTGCCAGGTTATCGGCAAGACCAGCCGTTGGCCGTTGCCCCGGGCGACCGCCAGGGCTTGGGGGCTGGCATCGCTGGCGTGAATCCGCGCTCGAGGGCAGGCTTGCTTGAGCGCCAGCGCAATCGCGCCGCTGCCCGTGCCCAGGTCGATCACGTGCGGGGTGTCAAGGTCGGCCAGCAACTCGAGCGCCCAGTCGACCAGGGTTTCGGTGTCGGGCCGCGGCACGAGTACGTCGGGCGTGATATGCAGCAGCAGGCCGTGGAATTCGCGCACGCCGATCAGGTAGGCCAGCGGCTCGCCGCCCGCGCGGCGTGTCAGCAGGGCACCGACGGCCTCTTGATCGGTGCTGGCAAGCACCGCGTCATCGTGGGCCAGCAGCCAGGCCCGCGCGCAGCCAAGCTGCTGCGCCAACAGCAACTGCGCGTCGAGTCGATCGACCCCGATCCTGCGGGCGTGGGCCAGTGCTCGGCCGACGGTTTCCAGTTCAGACATGCAGTGCACCCTCGCCGCTTTCCAGCGCCGCGAGTTGCTCCGCCGCGCGCGCGGCCTGCAGCGCGGTGAGGATATCGTCGAGCTCGCCGTCCATCACCGCGCCGAGTTTGTACAGCGTGAAGTTGATACGGTGGTCGGTGAGCCGGCCCTGCGGGAAGTTGTAGGTGCGGATGCGGTCGCTGCGGTCGCCGCTGCCGACCAGGCTCTTGCGCGTGGCAGCTTCCTTGGCCGCGCGCTCGCCCTGCTCCTTATCGCGCAATCGCGCGGTGAGCACGGCCATCGCCTTGGCCTTGTTGCGGTGTTGCGAGCGGTCGTCCTGACATTCGGCCACGAGGCCGGTGGGCAGGTGGGTGATGCGGATCGCGCTGTCGGTCTTGTTGACGTGCTGGCCGCCGG
>CADEDE010000028.1 GCA_902825995.1 uncultured Burkholderiales bacterium | reverse complement strand
GACTTCATGTGGAAGAACAACCGGCGCCGCTTCAGCGAGAAGTTCGCCACCTGGGATCTGATCCGCAAATACAACCGCGACTACAAACTCATTTTCGTCGGCGACGCCACGATGAGCCCTTACGAAATCCTGCAACCCGGCGGCAGCGTCGAGTACAACAATGAAGAACCCGGCGCCGAATGGCTGCAACGCCTGACGCAGGCCTTCCCCAGATACGCCTGGATCAACCCCGAACCGCAGGGCGTATGGCAGTACCGACAGAGCATTTCGATCATTGGCCAGATCCTCAACCAGCGCATGTTTCCGCTCACGCTGGCCGGCCTCGAAGGAGCGATGCGGCTGCTCGGCAAATGAGCGCATGGCCTTGTGCGGCGAGCCTGACGCTGTCGTGCGTGCTGTGTGGCTGCGCGGCTCTGAAACCGATCACCCCTGACGCCAATGCCGAGCCCCCGCCGCCCCAAGTGTTGCTGACCATCGCCGCGCCCGACGAGCACAAGCGCCTGCTCGAAACCCACCTCGACCTGGCTCGCCTGGCCATCGTCGCGCCCGGCGAAACCTTGTCGGACACGGAACTGCGCCGCCTCGAAGCGGCGGCGCCCGCGCAGGCCCGGGGCCTGCTGGCCACCCAGGGCTATATGAATCCCGACGTGACCGTACAGCGCGAAGCCAGTGCGCCCGGCGAACTGCCACGCGTGCGCATCGAGGTCGCGCCGGGTGCGAAGAGCCGCATCGAGCGCACCGACCTCGATCTGCAAGGCCCGCTGGCCGAGGCCGCCGCAAGCGGCGACGCCAGCGCGCGCGAGACCCTCGCCGGCTGGCGCGCGGCCTGGCGCCTGCCTGCCGGCAGCGATTTCTCCGACAGCACCTGGCGCGATGCCAAGACCGCTGCGCTGGCGCGTCTGCGCGCCGCAGGCTACGCCAGCGCCAACTGGAGCAGCACCAGCGCCCAGGTCGATGCCGACCGCGCCAGCGTGCACATCGTGGTGCGCGCCGATTCGGGTCCGCTGTACCGCACCGGCGCCCTGGTCATCGAAGGCCTGGAGCGGCAGGACGAGCGCAGCGTGCGTTACCTGGCCAACTTTGCCGAAGGCACGCCCGCCACCGAAGCACGGCTGCTCGACTACCAGGAGCGCCTGCAACGCGCGGGCCTTTTCGAGCGCGTATCGGTGACGCTGGCGCCCGACCCCGCCAGCGCCGCCGCCGCCACCGTCACGGCGCGCCTGGGCGAGCTGCCCTTGCAGCAGGCCACCGCCGGCGTCGGCATCAGCGCCAACAACGGCCCGCGCGTATCGCTCGAACACCTGCATCGGCGCGCTTTCGGCGAGCGCGCCACGCTGCACAACAAAATCGAAATCGGCCGTGTGCGCCAGGCCTGGGACGGCGAGCTGGCGTCGCACACGCTGCCGGGCCTGTACCGCAACCTCGTCGGCGGCGCCGTCGAACGGCTCGAATCCGACACCGACCGCGTGACCGCGCTGCGCGTTCGCTTCGGTCGCGCCTACGACAGCCAGCGCATCGAGCGGCTGGCGTTTGTCGAGGTCGAGCGCGCGCTGGTGCGGCCCTTCGCCACCACGCTGCAAGCCGCCCAGGCGAATGCCGACACCACCGCGGCCACCGTCAATTTCCACGGCACCTGGCGCGACGTTGACAGCGTGATCCTGCCCACGCTGGGCCAGAGCCTGGCGCTGCAGGGCGCAGCCGGTCGCGTGCACGGCAGCGGCGGCGGCGCAGTTGGCAACAGCGGCAGCGGCGGCTTTGCGCGCGCCTACGGCCGGCTGCAGGCCTGGCGCCCGCTGGGCGGCAACTGGTACGGCCAGGCCCGCGTCGAGCTGGGGCAGGTCTTCGCGCCGGGCGCAGTCAAGGTGCCCGAACCGCAGCGCTTTCGCGCCGGCGGCGACGACTCGGTGCGCGGCTACGCCTACCGCTCGCTGAGCCCGAATGTCGGCGGCGTCGATGTCGGCGGGCGCGTGCTGGCCACGGCCAGCGTCGAGCTTGCGCGCCCGATCAGCGCCAAGCTGCCCAGCGTATGGTGGGCCGCATTCATCGACGCCGGCCGCGCGGCCGCAAGCTGGAACGATTGGCGCGCCGCCTGGGGCGCCGGTCTCGGCCTGCGCTGGCGCAGCCCCGTCGGCCCGCTGCGCGCCGATGTGGCCTACGGTGAAGAGATCAGGCAATGGCGCCTGCACCTGTCGGTGGGCATCGCCTTCTGACCCGGCCAAGTCGATCGCTCGAAAGGCCGTGATGCAGGCTGTAAAACCCAAAGCCGCAACACGCGCTGCCGGCGTGGCCCTCACGGTGCTGCTGGTCACCGGCGGCATCGCGTGGCTGGTGCGCAGCGAGGGCGGCAGCGCCTGGTTGCTGTCGCGCGTGCCGGGGCTCACGGCCACCGGCACCACCGGCCACCTGTTCGGCGGTATGTTTGCGGCAGAGCGCATTGAATTGAAGCTGGGCCAGCGCATGCTGACCATCACCCGACTGAGCTGGCAAGATGCGCAGTGGTCCTGGCGACCGCACGACGGCGCCTGGTTCGGCCTCGTGTTGCAGGCGCCGCGCGCCGAGCGCATCGACCTCGCTGGCAGCGCATCGAAAGAACCGCTCGCACCGCCGAACAGCCTGCGTCTGCCGCTGGCCCTGACCCTGCAAGACGCTCGCATCGGCGCGCTGCATCTCGACGGCCAGACGCCGCTGACCCAGATGGCCGGCAGCGCCACGCTAAGCGCGCACGACGGCGCCGAGCACCGCATCGACGCCCTGGCCTTCACGCTGGACCGCGCCCGCGTGCAGATCCGCGGCCGCCTGGCCAGCGACGCGCCCTTTGCACTCGACGTGCAAGCCGGTGCGCGCTCGCTCGACGCCACCGCGCCAGCCTGGCAAGCCAGCGCCACGGCCCGCGGCCCGCTGGCCAAACTCGCGCTGCAGGCCCGGCTTGGCAGCGACAGGGCCCCCGGCGCCACACTGCGCGCCGACGCCAGCGTATTGCCCTTCGCGGCCTGGCCGCTGGTGACCTTGTCGGCCGACATGCAGGATCTCGACCTCGCGGCCCTCGGCAGCGGACTGCCCGCGACGCGCCTGTCGGGTCGCGCCGACATCGACACGCGCGGCCTGGATGCACCCGTCAGCGCGCGCATCGCGCTCGGCAACGCCTTACCCGGCCGCTGGGACCAGCAGCGCCTGCCGATCGCCGCGCTCGAGATCGATCTGGCCGGCCAGCCGCGCGATCGCTCGCACTTGACGGTGCAAGGCTTCGCGGTGCAACTTTTGCAAGGCGCCGGCCGCATCGAGGGCCGTGGCCAGTGGCGTGCGGCCACGGCGCAACTGACGCTGGGCTTGCACGCCGTGCGGCCGGCCCTGCTCGATGCGCGCGCCGCGGCGATGACCCTGTCGGGCAGTGCCACGCTCGATTTCAATGGCCTGCCCTCCCTCGATGGCAAGACGGTGCCCGCGGCCAGCCAAAAACTGCAGGCCCGCATCGCGCTCGATGGCCGCCTCGACGCGCGCAGCGCCTTGCCGGTGCAGATGGGTGCACAAGCCGAGGCCGAGCGCAGCGCCGCGGCCTGGCGCGTCGAGCTGCATGAGATGCAAATGCGCAGCGGCAACACGCGCGTGCAAGGCAGCCTGACGGCCATGTACAAGGCCGCTGCGTGGCAGTTGCAAAGCCGCGGCGAACTCGCCGGCTTCGACCCGGCGCTGTGGTTCCGGGGCGCCAGCGACGGCGCGTGGCGCAAGGGCCCGCACCGGCTGGCCGGGCGCTGGCGCGCCGAGCTGCAGGCCGGCGCCGCAATGGCCGCGGCGAAGACCACCGAAGCACGCCTGCTGGCGTTGCGCGGCGAGGTCGAACTGAATCTGCTCGCCAGTCAACTCGCCGGCGTACCACTGCAAGGCCTCATCAAGCTCGACGGACACACACCCGGCTGGGCCGTCGATGCCGATTTGCGCGCCGGCGGCAACCATGCCACGCTGCAAGGCCGCCTCGCGCCACGCGCCGCCGACGACCGCTGGCGCCTCGAGCTCGACGCACCGGCCCTGGCCGCACTGCAACCCCTGCTCGATTTGCACCCTGGCGCCGCAGCGGCCTTGCGTGGCCCGGGTAAAACACCCGTGGCCGGACAGATCAAGGGCGAGGTGCAAACCCAGGGCCGCTGGCCCGCACTCGGCGTCAACGGCAAGCTTCGGGCGAGCGCATTGCAGGCGGCCGGCCTGCGCACCGCGCACGCGCAACTGCAGGCCCAGGCCGGCTCCGATGTCAACGCCACACTGGCCGTGCAGTTCGACGGCGAACAACTCACGTTCGACGCCCTGCGCGCCGACACGCTGCAAATGCGCGTCGAAGGCAGCCTGGCCGAACATCGCCTCACACTCGAGGCGCAAAGCCCGGTGCGCCCTCCAACCTGGACCAACGCGCTGCTCGGCCGCAAGGCCGGCGGCAGCCGAATTCTCGTCAACACCAAAGGCCAATGGGTGCCGACCGACCCACGCCAGGGCCTGCTGCCCGGCCATTGGCGCGGCCAAGCGCTCGAGCTCGACGCGCGTGATCGCGATGCCCCGGCCCATGCCGCAGCCTGGCTGCGCGCGCGCGCGCTGCGCCTGCAATTGGAATTCGACGCCGACGGGCGCCTGCAGAGCGCCAGCGCCGAGCCGGGCCGCGGCGAAGCCCTCGGCGCGGCGCTGCGCTGGAGCGAAGCCTGGTGGCAGGCCAGCGCTGCCAACGCGGCGGCCCAGGCCGGCTTCGATGTGCAGCTCGAACCCCTGGCCGTGGCGCCCTGGCTCAACCGGCTGCAACCCGCGGCCGGCCTGGGCGGCAACCTCACGGTCAGCGGCCGCGCCCGCGTGCAGGTGGGCCAGCGCGTCAGCGCCGACGTGGTGCTCGAACGTGCCGGCGGCGACCTGACGCTGACCGACGACGTCGGTACACAGGCCTTCGGCCTGACCGACCTGCGCTTGGGCGTCGCCGCGCAAGACGGCACCTGGCACTTCACGCAGGCCTTGGCCGGCAGCAATGTCGGCGTGCTGGCCGGCGCGCAAAGCCTGCGCCTGCCGCCACAGGCACGCTGGCCGCCGCCCGACACGCCGATGCAGGGCGTGCTCGAATGGCGGGTGGCCGACCTCGGCGCCTGGGCGCCGTTCACGCCGCCGGGTTGGCGCATCTCGGGCGCGCTGCACACCGGGGCCGCCCTCGGAGGCAGCTTCGGCGCCCCCGAAATCACCGGCGAGATGAGCGGCAGCCGGCTGGCGCTGCGCAACCTGCTGCAAGGCGTCGATGTACGCGACGGTGAGCTGGCGCTGTCGCTGCGCGGCAGCCAGGCCCGCATCGACCGCTTCGTCTTCAAGGGTGGCGCCGGCGAACTGCGCCTGAGCGGCGGCGCCAGCCTCGGCGCCGAGCCGAGCGCGCAGCTGCAACTCGATGCCGAACGCTTCCATCTGCTCGGCCGCTTCGACCGCCGCATCGTCGCCAGTGGCAGCGCCGCGCTGCGGCTGTCGCCGCAGGCGCTGAACCTCGACGGGCGATTTCGCATCGACGAAGGCCTGATCGACTTCAGTCGCAGCGACGCCCCGAGCCTGGACAGCGACGTGCAAGTCCGCGGCGGGCGCCGGAGCGCCGCACCCAGCGAGACTGTCGAAGCCGACGAGCCGACCCCGCGCAGCAACGGCACAGCCCCGCGCAGCACCCGCGTGACGCTGCAGGTCGATCTTGGCAACGATCTGAAACTGCGCGGCCGCGGCCTCGACACCCGGCTGCGCGGCAACCTCGCGCTGTCAACCCCCGGTGGCCGCCTGGCGGTGGCCGGCAGCGTGCGCACCGAGGCCGGCAGCTACGCCGCCTACGGCCAGAAGCTGGCCATCGAACGCGGCGCGCTGCTCTTCAACGGCGCGGCCGAAAACCCGCACCTGGACATCCTGGCCGTGCGACCGAATCTCGATCTGCGCGTCGGCGTGCAGGTCGGCGGCAGTGCGCAAAGCCCGCGCGTGCGCCTGTTCAGCGAGCCCGAGATGAGCGACACCGACAAGCTGTCCTGGCTGGTCCTCGGCCGTGCCCCCGACGGCCTGGCGCGCAACGATAGCGCCCTGCTGCAACGCGCCGCGCTGGCCCTGCTGGCTGGCGAAGGCGAGGGGCTGGACAGCACCCTGCTGGCCAATATCGGCCTGGATGACTTCTCGGTGCGCCAGACCGAGGCCGGCGAAGTTCGCGACACCGTCGTGACCCTGGGCAAGCAACTCTCGCGGCGCTGGTACGTCGGCTACGAACGCGGCGTCAACAGCACCGCCGGCACCTGGCAGTTGATCTACCGCGTGGCCCAGCGCCTCACCGTGCGTGCGCAGGCCGGCGAAGACAACGCGCTGGATGCGATCTGGACCTGGCGCTGGAATTGAGGCTCACCCGGTCGGCTCAAGTCATGCCGCCGCGGGCCGATGGCCAAGAGGCCCCTGCTACCCGCTGCGCCCCGGTGCAGTCGCCCATGAAAACCTGGCTCCTTGGCCTCGCGAGCCTGGCATCACGCGTTCAGCGGCGCATCGCCCGCGACAGCAGCAACACCGGCAGCAGACCCACCGCGACGATCGCCAGCGACGGCAGCGCGGCTTCGGCCAGGCGCTCGTCGCGGGCCAGGTTGTAGGCCACGACGGCCAGCGTGTCGCTGTCGAACGGTCGCAGCACCAGCGTGGCCGGCAATTCCTTCATCACATCGACGAAGACCAGCAGCGCCGCGGCCAGCACCGAGCGACGCAGCAGCGGCGCATGCACCTCGGCCAACAGCCGGCCGGGCGACGCACCGAGCATCCGGGCACTGTCGTCCAGGCTGGCAGGCAGGCGGGCATAACCGGCTTCCAGCGATTGCAGCGCCACGGCCGAGAAACGCACCAGATAGGCGTAGAGCAGCCCGACGACGCTGCCGGTGACGATGGCCGAGAGCGGCGCCGTCGGCCACAGCGCCTGCACCGCGCCGACCGGCAGCAGGATGCCGACGGCAATCACCGCACCGGGCACGGCATAGCCGAGCGACACGGTGCGCACCGCGCCAGCCAACAGCCGTGTGCGCCAGCTACGCTCGGCGCGTGCAGCCGCGACGCGCAGCGCAAAGGCCAGCGCCAGCGCCAACGCGGCCGCCAGCAGCGCGGCCGCGGCGGCGAGCTGAAAACTCGTCAGGGCCCATTGCACAAAGCGCACCAGCGGCAGGCCGAAAGTGCCATAGCGCGCCTCCTGCCAGACCAGCCGCGCCAGCAGCGCAAGCGGCAGCACGAAGCCGAAAGCCACCGGCACGGCGCACAGGCACCAGGCCAGCAGCGCCAGCCGACCGTGCAGCACCGCCGCCCGCCCCTCGTTGGCACTGGCCAGGCCGACGTTGCGACCGGCGGCAAAACGCAAGTGCCTGCGCGCGCGGCGCTCGGCCCACAGTAGCAGCGCCACCAGCAGCAGCAGCAAGGAGGCCAGTTGCGCCGCGGCAATGCGGTCGTTCATGACCAACCAGGCTTTGTAGATACCGGTGGAAAACGTGCTCAGTCCGAAATAAGCGCCAACGCCATAGTCGGCCAGGGTCTCCATCAGGGCCAGCGCGATGCCGGCCGCCAGCGCCGGGCGCGACAGCGGCAGGGCGACCGCCCCGATGCGCCGCCACAGGCCGGCGCCGAGCAGGCGCGCGGCTTCCATCATCTGCACGCCGCGCTCGGCCAGTGCGGCACGCACCAGCAGATAGACATACGGGTACAGGCAGAGCACGAACAGCACGACAGCGCCGGGCAGGCTGCGCACATCGGGCCACAGCGCGCCGTCCAGACCCGCGAGACTGCGCAGCGCAGTCTGCAACGGGCCGCTGAACTGCAGGAAGTCGGTGTAGGCGTAGGCCAGCACATAGGCCGGCATCGCCATCGGCAGCAGCATCGCCCATTCGAAGCTGCGCCGCCCCGGGAACTCGAACAAGGCCACGGCCGCCGCCGCGCCGCCGCCCAGCAGGGCCACGCCGATCGCGACCAGGCCGGCCAGCAGCAGCGATTGCAGTGCGTAGCCGGCCAGCACCGTCTGCGCCTGATGCACCAGCACGTCCCAGGCGGCGGCATCGAAAGCCAGCCAGGCGCCGAGCACGCCGAGCACCGGCAGTGCCAGCAGCAGGCAAATCAGGGTCAACAGGACGCGCATCGCGGCATGGTCTCGCAAATGCGAATAATCCGCATTATTATGTAACAGCTATCATACGGCCATGTTCCTCGTGCTCGATCGAGTCGGTGTTCGCTACGCCGGCAGCCGTTCAGCCCGTGACGCCGTGCAAGGCGTTTCATTGGCGCTGCCGAAGGGCCGGATCGGCGTGCTGATCGGGCCCTCGGGCTGCGGCAAGACCTCGCTGCTGCGCGCGGTGGCCGGGCTCGAGCGCCTGGCCGGCGGCCACGTCCACATGGACGGCAAGCTGCTTGCCGATGTGACCACCCATGTGCCCGCCGAAGCCCGGCGCATCGGCATGGTGTTCCAGGACTACGCTCTCTTCCCGCACCTGAACGTGCACGACAACGTGGCCTTCGGCGTGCGCGAACTGCCGCGCGCGGCGCGCGAGGAGCGCATCGAGCAGGTGCTCGAACTGGTCGGCCTGGCCCATGCCGCTGCGCGCGCGCCGCACCAACTGTCGGGCGGCCAGCAACAGCGCGTGGCGCTGGCGCGCGCGCTGGCACCGCAGCCGCAGTTGCTGCTGCTCGACGAGCCGTTTTCCAGCCTCGATGTCGATCTGCGCGAGCGCCTGGCGCAAGACATCCGGGCCATCCTCCAGCAGTCGGGCACCACGGCCCTCTTTGTCACGCACGACCAGATCGAAGCCTTCGCGATCGGCGATGCGATCGGCGTGATGCACCAGGGTCGGCTCGAACAATGGGACGATGCCTACACCCTGTACCACCGGCCGGCCACCCGCTTCGTGGCCGACTTCATCGGCCACGGCGTCTTCGCACCGGCGCGCATCGTCGCCACCGCCGACGGCCCGCGCGTACAAACACCGCTCGGCGCGCTGGCCGATGCGGCCGAATGCCCACTGCCCGGCGCCTACCCGGGCGGCGAATGCGATGTGCTGCTGCGCGCCGACGATATCGTCCACGACGACACGGGGCCGGTGAAGGCCCGCATCGAGCACAAGGCCTTCCGCGGCTCGGAGTTCCTTTACACCCTGCGCCTGGCCAGCGGCGAGTGCGTACTGGCCCATGTGCCCAGCCACCACGACCACCAGGTCGGTGAATGGATCGGCATCCGCGCCGTGGTCGATCATGTCGTGACCTTCGACCGCGAGCCTGCCGCCTCCGGATGAACGGGGTTGAACTTTGCCCTTGTTCACCCGCTCGAAAGCGGGCCTCGGCGTATAGTCGCCAGAGTGAATTCAGGAGCATGACGCGATGGGCGCGAAGTTGAAAGTTGCCGGCTTTGTGGCGCTGGGGGCGCTGGCCGGCGCGCTGACCACGATGCAGTTGCAGGCCTTTGCGCGCGGCAGCTTCGCGCCGCTGCCGCTCGAAGAGTTGCAGCAACTCGCGGCCGTGTTCGGCATGATCAAGAGCGACTACGTCGAGGCGGTCGATGAGAAAAAGCTGATCACCGACGCCATCGGCGGCATGGTCTCGGGCCTGGATCCGCACAGCCAGTATTTCGACAAGAAGAACTTCAAGGAATTCCGCGAAGGCACGACCGGCAAGTTCGTCGGCATCGGCATCGAGATGGCGATGGAAGACGGGCTGGTGAAGGTGGTATCGCCGATCGAAGGCTCGCCGGCCTTTCGCGCCGGCCTGAAAAGCGGTGACTTGATCACCCGCATCGACGACACGCCCGTCAAGGGACTGACGGTTGACCAGGCCGTCAAGCGCATGCGCGGCGAGCCCAATACCAAGGTCACGCTGAGCGTCTTTCGCAAGGACGAATCGCGCAGCTTTCCGGTGACCCTGATTCGCGAAGAGATCCGCCAGCAAAGCGTGCGCAGCAAGATCGTCGAGCCCGGCTACGCCTGGCTGCGTATCAGCGTGTTCCAGGAACGCTCGGTCGATGATTTCGCGCGCAAGATCGACGAGATCTACAAGGCCGAGCCGAACCTGAAGGGCCTGGTGCTCGACCTGCGCAACGACCCCGGCGGCCTGCTCGACGGCGCGATCGGCATCTCGGCGGCCTTCCTGCCCGCCGACGCGGTGGTCGTCACCACCAATGGCCAGGTCGCCGACTCCAAGGCCAGCTTCAAGGCCGCGCCCGAGTTCTATGCCCGCCGCGGCAGCGACCCGCTGCGCCGCCTGCCGGAAGGCGTGAAGAAGGTGCCGCTGGTGGTGCTGGTCAACGAAGGCTCGGCCTCGGCCAGCGAGATCGTGGCCGGCGCGCTGCAAGACCACAAGCGGGCGACGATCATGGGCGCGCAGACCTTCGGCAAGGGCTCGGTGCAGACCTGGCGCCCGCTGACCGCCGATACCGCGCTGAAGATCACCACCGCGCGCTACTACACGCCGCAGGGCCGATCGATCCAGGCCACCGGCATCGTGCCCGATGTCTGGCTCGACGAAACCGCCGATGGCAATCTCTTCGCCGCGCTGCGCCTGCGCGAGGCCGATCTGGACAAGCACCTGACCCAGCCCGACGAGAAGAAAGACGCCGCCCGCAGCAAGGCCCGCGACGAAGCACGCCAGAAACTCGAGGAGCAACTGGCCAAGAGCAAGGAGCCGCCCAAACCGCTGCCCGAATTCGGCAGCCTCGAAGACTTCCCGCTGCGCCAGGCGCTGAACCAGTTGCAGGGCAAGACCGTCATCGCCTCGAAGACCGCGGTCGAGCGCCGCGCCGAAGCCAAGACGGAGTGACCGACGAACAATTGCTGCGGTATTCGCGGCATATCCTGCTCGACGAACTGGGCATCGAAGGCCAGCAGCGCCTGCTCGCCGCGCATGCGCTGGTGATCGGCGCCGGCGGCCTGGGCTCACCGGTGGTGCTGTACCTCGGAACCGCCGGCGTCGGGCGCCTGACGATCGTCGACAACGACACCGTCGATGTCACCAACCTGCAGCGCCAGATCGCCCACAACCTGGCCCGCGTGGGCCGGCCCAAAGCCGAATCGGCGCGCGACACGGTCGCGGCCATCAACCCCGACGTGCGGGTCGTGCCGCTGATCGAACGCGCCGACGCCGCACGGCTGGTCGCGCTGGTGCGGGACGCCGACGTGGTCATCGATTGCAGCGACAATTTCGCCACGCGGCAGGCCGTCAACGCCGCCTGCGTCGCGCAGCGCAAGCCGCTGGTATCGGGCGCCGCGACCGGCTTCGATGGGCAGGTATCGGTCTATGACACGCGCCATGCCGAGGCGCCGTGCTACGCCTGCCTGTTCCCGGCCGAGGCCACCTTCGAGGAAGTGCAATGCGCAACGATGGGCGTATTTGCGCCGCTGGTGGGCATCATTGGCTCGGTGCAGGCCGCCGAGGCGCTGAAGCTGCTGGCAGGCGTGGGCAGCTCGCTCGCCGGGCGCCTGCAAATGCTCGATGCACGCACGATGGAGTGGACCGAAGTCCACCTGCAGCGCAGCGCGGGCTGCAGCGTCTGCGCCTCGCGCTGATTCAGCCGCGCACCGGACAGGCTTCGCGGCCGCAGTAAGCTGGCGCCCATGACCCACACGCACCCCCCCATCGCCGCGCGCAACTTCTCATCCGCCGAAGAGGAAGCCGCCGCGCTCAAGCCCACCTCGCGCTACGAAGGGCCGGACAGCAGCTACCGGCTGGCCTTCACCGACAACCACTTCCTGCTGCGCGAAGAGTTGCGCCCGGTGCGCATGCAGCTCGAACTGCTCAAGCCCGAGCTGGTGCTGGACGAAGAAAGCGTTGCGGCCACGGTGGTCCTCTTCGGCAGCGCGCGCCTGATGCCGCGCGCGCTGGCCGACGAGCGGCTGGCCGCTGCCGAGGCCGGCAGCGACGCGCAGGCCCTGGCCCGCGCGCGCATGGACCTGCTGATGTCGCGCTATTACGAAGAAGCGCGCAAGCTGGCCGGCCTGGTGACGAACGCCAGCAAACGCCTGGACGAAAAGATCGTCGTCGTCACCGGCGGCGGCCCCGGCATCATGGAAGCCGGCAACCGCGGCGCCAGCGAAGCCGGCGGCCCAAGCATCGGCCTCAACATCGTGCTGCCGCACGAGCAGGAGCCCAACCCCTACATCACACCGAAGTTGTGCTTCCAGTTCCACTACTTCGCGCTGCGCAAGATGCACTTCCTGATGCGCTCGGTGGCCCTGGTCTGCTTCCCCGGCGGCTTCGGCACCCTCGACGAACTGTTCGAAGTGATGACGCTGACGCAAACCGGCAAAGTGCGCAAACGCCCGATCGTTCTCGTCGGCCGCGAGTTCTGGACCAAGCTCGTCAACTTCGAGTGGCTGGTCGAAACCGGCATGATCGCTGCCGGCGACCTGCAGCTTTTCCACCTTGTCGATAGCGCTGAAGAAGCTTGGGCCGTGCTGGTCAAGGCCTTCGCGCTGAATGCACCGCAAACACAAACCGGCGAGTTCGCCGACGACGTTTGAGCGCCCCGTGAAGCAGGACATCTCCCTCATCGGTGCGCCCACCGATATCGGTGCCGGCACGCGCGGTGCGCGCATGGGCCCGGAGGCGCTGCGCGTGGCCGGCATCGTTCCGACGCTGGAAAGCCACGAGCTGCGCGTCGTCGATCGCGGCAACCTGGTCGGCCCGGCCAACCCCTGGCAGCCGCCCGTCGATGGCTACCGGCACCTCGAACAGGTGGTGCACTGGAACCGCGAGGTGCATGACGCGATTGGTCTGGAGCTCAAGCTCGGGCGCCTGCCGATCCTGCTCGGCGGCGACCACTGCCTGAGCATCGGCAGCATCAGCGCCGTGGCGCGCCATTGCCGAGAAAACGGCAAAAAACTGCGCCTGCTGTGGCTCGACGCGCACGCCGATTTCAACACCAGCACGCTCACCCCCAGCGGCAATATCCACGGCATGCCGATGGCCTGCCTGTGCGGCCTGGGACCGCAGGCACTGATCGAGATCGGCGGCACCGTGCCGGCGCTCAACCCCAAATCGATCCGCCAGATCGGCATCCGCAGCGTCGATGCCGGCGAGAAGCGCCTGGTGCATGAGCAAGGCCTGGAAGTCTTCGACATGCGCTACATCGACGAAATGGGCATGCGCCACGCGATGGAGCTGGCGCTGGCCACGCTCGACGCCAATACCCATCTGCACGTCAGCTTCGACGTCGATTTCCTCGACCCCGAAATCGCCCCCGGCGTGGGCACCACCGTGCCCGGCGGCCCGAGCTACCGCGAAGCCCAGTTGTGCATGGAAATGATCGCCGACACCGGTCGGCTCGCATCGCTCGACGTCATGGAGCTCAACCCGGCGCTGGACGTGCGCAACAAGACGGCGGTGCTGGCGGTGGATTTGATCGAGAGCTTGTTCGGAAAATCGACCTTGATGCGCAAGTGAGACCTGCTCAATTCAACCTGGCATCCGAAGCTTGGCTGCGCACCCTCGGGCTGGCCGATCACCGGCAGCGGTTGCTGGACGAGCAACGGGCGGGATCGGTGGCCAAGATGGTAGAGACCGAGAAGATCAACGTAACGCAGGTGCGCCGCCTGATGCGGCTGACCTTGCTGGCCCGGCGGTCGTTGAGCAGTGGGTCGAGACGTCGGATCTTGCCCATGACTCACTCGATCAGTGTTGCCACTCGCGCCAGCACGTCGGCGATCAGCTCGGGCGGAACGGCTTCGATGAACAGCGCGCGCCGCGCTTTCCAGTCCAGCGTGCGCACTTGGTTGCACAGCACAACGCCATCGCTTGCCAGCCCGGCGCCGGACAGCGCAACCGTCCAGGCTTGCCCGCGTGTAAAGGCGCCGCCGCGCGTCACCGGGCAGGCCAGCGCCATGCCGAAACGATTGAAGGCTTCGGGCGACAGCACCAGCGCCGGACGGGTGCCTTGCTGCTCGTGCCCGGCGCTCGGGTCGAAGTCCAGGCGGATGATGTCGCCGCGCCGCGGAACGTAGCTTGCGCGCCGTGTCGGCATGGCGCCTTACCAGGCTTCCCGCCCAGCGGGCCGCGCATCGCTCCAGCCCTTGGCCGTGGGCATGTCGCCGGGCTTCATGCCGGCCAGCAACTCGGCCAGCGCATAGCGGGGGCGCGCGGGTGAAAGCACCAGCCGCCCATCCTCAAGGGTCACTGCCACCGATGCGCCGGCAGCCAGCCCCAGCGTGCGCAGCATCTGGCGCGGCAGCGTGACGGAAACGGACCCGCCCACGGCGCGAAGGGTTGCGGTGTGCATCGCTATGTCCTCTGCAATGGTTGATGGAGTGGCCCGCATTGTCACACAAAAGTGTGATTGTTGGCTCCGCTTGAGGCCATACGCGGCCCCATGCGTTGCCCGGCTCGTAGCCGGTCATGCCGCCTTGAACGGCAGCACCTGGGCACCGTTGCGCAGGGTGTCGAGGTAGTCGGCCCACTTCGCCATCATGTCGCGCCGCTGGTCGAGGAACTGCGTGCGGTTGTAGGCGCGGCCCAGCGAGTCGGCCACGGCGTGCGCCAATTGCGCCTCGATCACTTCGGGCGCGATGCCCAGGCGCTCGGCGATCATCGTGCGCGCCATCGCGCGAAACCCGTGCGCCGTCATGTCGTCGTTGCCGTAGCCCATGCGCCGCAGCGCGCCGCGCACGGTGTTCTCGCTCATGCAGCGCTCGCCGGTCAACAGCGATGGGAACACGTAGCGGCCGTGGCCGGTGATGGGGTGCAACTCGCGCAGCGTCGCCACCGCCTGCGGCGCAAGTGGTACGAGGTGCGGTGCGCCATTCGCCTTGTCGGCCTTGGTGCGCTTCATCGTCTCGGCCGGTACGGTCAGCGTTGCCGCATCGAGGTCGATCCATGCCCACTCCATGTGCCGCAACTCGCCGGGCCGCAGCAGCAGCCGCGCCGACAGTTGCAGCGCGGCCCGCGTCACCGGGTGGCCTTCGTATTCGCCGATCGCGCGCAGCAGTTCGGCCGTGCGCTTCGGGTCAACGATCGCGGCGTGATGCCGGGTTGGCACAGGCCGCAGCGCGTCGCGCAGATCGGCCGCAGGATTGCGCGTGCAGTGACCCGCCGCGATGCCGTAGCGAAACACCTGACCGCAGGCATCCTTGATCCGGTGCGCGGTTTCGATCGCGCCGCGCGCCTCGACGCGGCGCAGACACTGCAAAAGCTCGGGCGCCTCGATGTCAACGATCGAGCGCCTGCCAATCCAGAGAAACACGTCTTGCTCCAGACGGACGCGCGTGCGTTCGGCATGGCCGGCGCTTACCTTGACCTCATGCACGGTCACCAGCCATTCGCGGCCGACATGCTCGAAGGTGCCAGGGCCAGGCAAGCCAGCCGCGGGCAAGCCGCGACGCTTCTGCCCTCGCCAGCGTGGCCTCCTTCTCGGCCTTGCGCTGGTCGCCCGGGTCAACACCCGTTGCTGCCAGCTTGCGTGCTTCGTCTCGGCTCAACCTGGCGTCACGTTGTATGCAGGAATCCGTCGCATATCGTGGACCCGAATCCGCGCCATCGCTTTGTCGCGTCTGACATTTCCACCGCGGCGCGGCGATCATAAGCGTGATATTCAGCATCATGAAATGCAGCACGCAGTCACAGGGCAGACGAGTGCCGAAGTGACCTTTGATCTCATGCCCCACTACCTCAACCCCGCATTGATCTTCGCCAACGCGGCGCCCCCCGGGCAAAGCTCAGCATCACCCAAGCGGTTCAATGGCACATCGCTAGTATTCAACGCCGCATGCAGATCCGCGGCGCCCGATTCGACGTAGAGCAGCCCCGTCGCCACCTCGCCCTTCGCCGCCAGGCCGTGCGCCAAGGCCAGCGCGGCGAGCCGATCGGTCGGATCGAAATCGGCGCGCAGTTTTCTCAAGCGCATCACGCTGCCGTCGGCCTGCGTCAGGTCGATCGATTCGCCCGGCGCCGGCGAAGCACTAACCTCCTTGGCCAGATCGATGAAATCGATGCGTGCGACGGCATGGTTGTGCTCGCGCACGTAGTCGTAGCTCTTGGTGCTGCCGGCGTGGTTGTTGAAGGCCACGCAAGGGCTGACCACGTCGATGAAGGCGGCACCCTGGTGGTGGATCGCGCCTTCGATCAGCGGCACCAGTTGCGCTTTGTCGCCGGAGAAGCCGCGCGCGACATAGGTGGCGCCGAGCTGCAGCGCCAGGGCCGCGAGATCGATCGGGTTGTCGGCATTCGCGACGCCCTTCTTGCTCTTGCTGCCGCGGTCGGCGGTGGCCGAGAACTGGCCTTTGGTCAGGCCATAGACGCCGTTGTTCTCGACGATATAGACCATATTCACGCCGCGCCGCATGGCGTGCACGAACTGGCCCAGGCCGATCGAGGCTGAATCGCCGTCGCCGCTCACGCCCAGGTAGAGCAGTTCGCGATTGGCCAGGTTGGCGCCGGTGAGCACGCTGGGCATGCGGCCATGCACGGTATTGAAGCCGTGGCTGGCGCCGAGAAAATAGTCCGGCGTCTTGCTCGAGCAGCCGATGCCCGAGAGCTTGGCCACGCGGTGCGGTTCGATATCGAGTTGCCAGCAGGCCTGCACGATCGCCGCCGAGATCGAATCGTGGCCGCAGCCGGCGCACAGGGTGCTGACACGGCCTTCGTAGTCGCGCCGCGTATAGCCGACCTTGTTGGTCGCGAGCGTGGGGTGGTGCAGCCTGGGCTTCGCGATATAGGTCACTTGACCGTCTCCTTGTGCGCCTTGGGTGCCACGATCTCGGCGTGCACATGCTTGGTGATGGCCTGGGCGATGAAGCGCGCCGTGATCGGCGTACCGTCGTAATGAAGGATCGGCGCCAGGCGGTGCGGGTCGGTGTTGAGCTCGTTCATCAGCAGCGTGCGCATCTGGCCGTCGCGGTTCTGTTCGACGACGAAGACCTCGTCGTGCGCTTCGATGAATTCGGCCACGCTGTCGGGGAACGGAAACGCGCGCAGGCGCAGCGCATCGAGCGGGATGCCGCCGTTGGCGAGCAGGTCGATGGCTTCGTCCATGGCCGGGCTGGTCGAACCGAAATAGATCGCGCCCAGGCGCGTCTTGCGGCTGGCCTTCTTCAGCACCGGCTGCGGCACCAGATCGGCCGCGGTGGCAAATTTTTGCAGCAGGCGCTTGACGTTATAGACGTAGTCGGGCCCGGCCTCGGAGTAGCGCGCATAGGGGTCGCGCGTAGTGCCGCGGGTGAAGTAGGCGCCCTTGCTCTCGTGCGTGCCGGGCAGCGTGCGCCAGGCGATGCCATCACCATCTATATCCTTGTAGCGCGCGAATTCTCGGCCGGCGTCGAGCTCGGCGGCCGACAGCACCTTGCCGCGATCGAGCCGGCGCGTTTCGTCCCACTCGAAGGGCTCGCACAGGCGCTGGTTCATGCCGATGTCCAGGTCGGTCATCACGAACACCGGGGTCTGCAGACGGTCGGCCAGGTCGAGCGCGGCGGCCGCGTGGTCGAAGCATTCCCGGGGGTCTTCGGGCAGCAGCAGCACATGCTTGGTGTCGCCGTGTGAGGCGTAGGCGCAACTCAGGATGTCGGCCTGCTGCGTTCGCGTGGGCATGCCGGTGGACGGGCCGCCACGCTGCACATTGACGATGGTCACCGGGATCTCGGCGAAGTACGCCAGGCCGATGAACTCGGTCATCAGGCTCACACCTGGCCCCGACGTGGCGGTGAAGGCGCGCGCGCCGTTCCAGCCGGCGCCCGTGACCATGCCGATCGACGCGATCTCGTCTTCGGCCTGCACGATGGCGTACTTGGCCGCCCCTGTCGCCGGGTCATGGCGGAACTTCTTGCAGTAGGACTGGAATGCCTCGGCAACCGACGAACTCGGCGTGATCGGGTACCACGCGCAGACCGTCGCGCCGCCATAGACGCAGCCCAGCGCCGCCGCCGTGTTGCCATCGATGAAGATGCGCTGGCCGATGCGGTCGCGCCGCAGCACCTGCAAGCCGACCGGCTGTGCCGCCAAGTGCTCGCGGGCAAAATCCAGGCCCAGGCGCAAGGCTTGGACGTTCGAGGCCAGCAGTTTTTCCTTGCCCTTGAACTGCTCGGAGAACAGGGTCTCGATGACCGCAGGGTCGATGCCCATCAGCTGCGCCAGCGCTCCGACGTAGAGGATGTTCTTGAACAGCTGGCGTTGCCGCGGGTCGCTGTACGTTGCATTGCAGATCTCGGTCATCGGCATGCCGAGCACATTGATGTCGCTGCGGAACGCACTCGCCGGCAAGGGCCGCGTGCTGTCGTAGAACAAATAGCCGCCGGGCTCGAGTTCGCGCACGTCGGCGTCCCAGGTCTGCGGGTTCATCGCCACCATCATGTCGATGCCGGCGCGCCGGCCGAGCCAGCCGCGCTCGGAAACGCGCACCTCGTACCAGGTCGGCAGGCCCTGGATGTTGCTCGGGAAGATGTTGCGCGGGCTGACCGGCACGCCCATGCGCAGGATGGCCTTGGCGAACAGCTCGTTGGCCGAGGCCGAGCCCGAGCCGTTGACGTTGGCGAACTTGACGACGAAATCGTTGACGGCTTCCAGGCGTTTCATTTCGCCGATACCTCCATGACCACGTTGGCCGACTTCGGCCTGTCGCGGCTCGACGGCCCGGCGTGCGCCATCTGCAACAGGAACTTCTGCATGTCCCAGGCCCCCGTCGGGCAGCGCTCGGCGCACAGGCCACAGTGCAGACAGACATCTTCATCCTTGACCATCACGCGCGCGGTTTTCAACGGCGCGCTGACGTACAAGTCCTGTGCCAGAACCTTTGCCGGCGCATGCAGCCGCGTGCGCAATTCGGCCTCGTCGCCGTTGTCGACGAAGCTGATGCAGTCCATCGGACAGATATCGACGCAGGCATCGCATTCGATGCACAGCTTGTCGGCGAATACCGTCTGCACGTCGCAGTTCAGGCAGCGCTGGGTTTCCTTGAAGGCGGTGGCGGCGTCGAAGCCGAGTTCGACCTCGACCTTGATACTGGCCAGCGCGATCTCGGCCTTGGTCCAGGGCACCTTGAAGCGCAGGTCGTTGCTGACCGCGTTGTCGTAGCTCCACTCGTGGATGCCCATCTTCTGCGACAGCAGGTTGACCTGCGCTTGCGGGCGCAATGCAATGTCTTCGCCGTTCAGCAGGCGGTCGATCGACACCGCCGCCTCGTGGCCATGCGCCACGGCCCAGATGATATTCCTGGGCCCGAACGCGGCGTCGCCGCCGAAGAAGACGCGCGGGTTGGTCGTCGATCGCATCGTATTGGCATCGAGCAGCGGCAGCCCCCGCTTGTCGAACTCAATGCCGCTGTCGCGCTCGATCCAGGGGAAGGCGTTCTCCTGGCCAACGGCGATCAGCACCTCGTCGCACTCGATGAGCACGTCGGGCGCGCCGGTGGGTTTCAGCCTGCGCTGGCCCTTGTCGTCATACACCGCCTCGACGATCTCGAATATCATGCCCTTCAAGACGCCTGCCTCGTCGTCACTCACCACGAAAGCCTTCGGGACATGGAAGTTGATGATCGGGATGCCCTCGTGCATCGCGTCTTCCTTTTCCCACGGCGAGGCTTTCATCTCGTCGAAGCCACTGCGCACAACGACCTTCACGTCGCGGGCGCCCAGGCGGCGCGCCGAGCGGCAGCAGTCCATCGCGGTATTGCCACCGCCGAGCACGATGACGCGCGGCTTGACGGTTGTGACATGGCCAAAGGACACCGAAGCCAGCCAATCGATGCCGAGCCTGATGTGTCCGGCCGCCTCGGCACGCCCGGGCAGATCGAGGTCACGCCCGCGCGGCGCACCGCAGCCGACGAAGACCGCATCCCAGCCCTCGGCCAGCAGCGCGTTCATCGAATCGACGCGCTCGCCGCCGCGAAATGCGACGTTGTCGCGCAGGATGTAGCCACACTCCTCGTCGATCACCGATTCGGGCAGCCGAAAACGCGGCACCTGGGTGCGCATGAAGCCGCCCGGCTTGGCCTCGGCGTCGAACACCGTGACCGCGTAGCCCAATGGCGCCAGGTCGCGCGCCACCGTCAGCGAGGCCGGCCCGGCGCCGATACAGGCGATGCGCTTGCCGTTGGCGGGCTGCGCCTTGGGCAACCGCGAAGTGATGTCGTCCTTGTGGTCGGCGGCCACGCGCTTCAGACGGCAGATGGCCACCGGCTCCGGTTTGGCGGTGTTCTCTTCCTCGACACGCCCGCGGCGGCAGGCCGGCTCGCAGGGGCGGTCGCAGGTGCGGCCCAGGATGCCCGGGAATACGTTGGAGACCCAGTTAACCATGTAGGCGTCGCCGTAGCGGCCCTGCCCAATCAGGCGGATGTACTCCGGCACGGGGGTGTGGGCGGGGCAGGCCCATTGGCAGTCCACGACCTTGTGGAAGTAGGCCGGATCGGCCACGTTGCTGGGCTGCACGATCGCTTGTCTCCTGGCGCGGGCCGGGGGCGGCCTCTCACAGCCTGCTAGTCTAGCCCGGAAGTGTCACCGCACGCCGTGAAGGCGATGACGACATGGCCCTTTCAAAGGGTCAATAGATCAACCGGTCCGGCCGGATGTCGCGCAGGATCGTGGTGGCGATCTCTTCGATCGACTTGTGCGTCGAGCTGATCCAGGCGATGCCGTCGCGCTTCATCATGCGCTCGGCTTGGTTGACTTCGTAGCGGCAGTTGTCCAGCGAGGCGTACTGGCTGCCCGGACGGCGCTCGTGGCGGATCTGCACCAGTCGGTCGGGGTCGATGGTCAGGCCGAAGCATTTCTTCTTGTACGGCGTCAGCGTCGAGGGCAGGTGGCCGCGCTCGAAATCCTCCGGGATCAACGGGTAGTTGGCCGCCTTGATGCCGTGCTGCATGGCCAGGTACAGCGAGGTCGGCGTCTTGCCACTGCGGCTGACCCCGACCAGGATCACGTCGGCGATGGCCAGGTTCTTCGCGCTCTGGCCGTCGTCGTGGGCCAGCGAGAAATTGATGGCTTCGATGCGCTCGTTGTACTCGGTACTTTGAGCGGGGTCCGAGAAGCGGCCGATGCGGTGGCTGCTCTTCATGCCGAACTCGACTTCCAGCGGTTCGACGAAGGTCTTGAACATATCCATCACCAGGCCCTTGCACTCCGGCGCGGTGACGATGTTGCGCACCTCGTCGTTGACCAGGGTGATGAAGACGATCGGCCGCCGGCCCTCGTAGTCTGCCGTGTGGTTGATTTCAGCCACCACCGGCAGCACCTTTTCGACGCTGTCGATAAAGGGGCGGCGCACATGGCGTGGCTTGGCGCCGAACTGGGCCAGGATCGAGTTGCCGAAGGTCTCGGCGGTGATGCCGGTACCGTCGGAAACGAAAAATACGGTGCGGTCGGGCATGGGGCATTCGACTGCGGGAGGTCACGATCATAGGCGCCGGGCAGGCCCGTAGAATCGTTGCCAACCCCCTGCCGCGACCCGCCTGACGATGCGCTCCTGTCGCCCATTTTCAAATCGACGAACGACGACGGTTCGAGCGCCAGCCTGGCCCGCGCAAGCGCCGATTTCCCATCATCACGGAGTCCTCCCATGCCCCCTGCCAATCTGGCGACCGCCCTGGTCGTGCCGCTTGAACATCTGAGGATGAGCGACGTCGAGGCGGTTGGCGGCAAGAACGCCAGCCTCGGCGAAATGATCAGCCAGCTGGCCGCCACCGGGGTGCGCGTGCCGGGCGGTTTTGCCACCACCGCCCATGCCTTCCGGCGCTTCCTGGCCCATGAAGGGCTGGCGCAACGCATCGAGGCGCGGCTGGCCAAGCTCAACATCGATGATGTCCGCGCACTGGCCGAGGCCGGCGCCCAGATTCGCCAGTGGGTGACCAACACACCGCTGCCGGCCGACCTCGAAGACGCCGTGCGCAGCGCCTTCGCGACCCTGGTAGCGGACGATGGCGAGGCCACCTTCGCGGTACGCTCGTCGGCCACCGCCGAAGACCTGCCCGACGCCTCCTTCGCGGGCCAGCAGGAAACCTTCCTCAACGTGCATGGCATCGACGAAGTGCTGCACCGGATGAAGGAGGTTTTCGCCTCGCTGTACAACGACCGTGCCATCAGCTACCGTGTGCATAAGGGCTTCGCGCATGCCGACGTGGCCCTGTCGGCCGGCGTGCAGCGCATGGTGCGATCGGACCTCGGCTCGGCCGGCGTGATGTTCACGATCGACACCGAGAGCGGCTTCCAGGACGTGGTCTTCATCACCTCGAGTTACGGTCTGGGTGAGACGGTGGTGCAGGGCACCGTGAACCCCGACGAGTTTTATGTCCACAAGCCGGCGCTGACGGCGGGCAAGCTGGCCGTGATCCGGCGCAACCTGGGCTCCAAGCTGATCCGCATGGAGTTCACGTCGGCGGCGGAAAAATCAGCCAGCGGCAAGCTGGTCAAAACGGTCGATAACTCGCCCGAGCTGCGCAACCGCTATTCGCTGACGGATGCCGATGTGACCGAGCTGGCCCGCTACGCACTGATCATCGAAAAGCATTACGGGCGTGCGATGGACATCGAGTGGGGCCGCGACGGCAACGACGGCAAGCTCTACATCCTGCAGGCTCGACCCGAAACAGTAAAAAGCCGGAGCGCAGGGCAGGTCGAACATCGCTATAAGCTGAAGGGCCGCAGCGCGGTGCTGGTCGAGGGCCGCGCGATCGGGCAGAAGATCGGTACCGGCCCGGTGCGCGTGGTGTCGTCGATCGCCGAAATGGAGCGCGTGCAGCCGGGCGACATCCTGGTCACCGACATGACCGACCCGAACTGGGAGCCGGTGATGAAGCGCGCCGGCGCCATCGTCACCAACCGCGGCGGCCGCACCTGCCATGCCGCGATCATTGCCCGCGAGCTGGGCATCCCGGCGGTGGTTGGCTGCGGCAACGCCACCGGCAAGCTGCACGACGGCGCACTGGTCACGGTAGTCTGCTCCGAAGGCGACACCGGTCTCATCTACGACGGCCTGCTGGAAACCGAAATCAGCGAAGTTCGCCGCGGCGAAATGCCGTATTGCCCGGTCAAGATCACGATGAATGTCGGCAACCCCTCGTTGGCCTTCGAATTCGCGCAGATCCCGAATTCCGGTGTCGGCCTGGCACGGCTCGAATTCATCATCAACAACAATATCGGCGTACACCCGAAAGCGATCCTCGACTATCCGAATGTCGATTCCGATCTGAAAAAAGCCGTCGAATCGGTGGCCCGCGGCCATGCCAGCCCACGCGCCTTCTACGTCGACAAGATCGCCGAAGGGGTGGGCACGATCGCCGCCGCGTTCTGGCCCAAGCCGGTGATCGTGCGGCTTTCGGACTTCAAGAGCAACGAGTACCGTAAGCTGATCGGCGGCAGCCACTACGAACCGGACGAAGAAAACCCGATGCTGGGGTTCCGCGGCGCGTCGCGCTACATCAGCGGCGAGTTCGGCGACGCCTTCGGCATGGAGTGCGAAGCGCTCAAACGCGTGCGCACCGACATGGGCCTGATCAATGTCGAGGTCATGGTGCCTTTCGTGCGCACGGTGCGCCAGGCCGAGCGTGTGGTGGCGATGCTGGCCGAGCGTGGTCTGGAGCGCGGCGTCAACGGCCTGCGCCTGATCATGATGTGCGAGGTGCCGAGCAATGCGATCCTGGCCGAGCAGTTCCTCGAACATTTCGACGGCATGTCGATCGGCTCGAACGATCTGACGCAGCTGACGCTGGGCCTGGACCGCGACTCGGGCCTCGAACAACTGGCCGGCGACTTCGATGAGCGCGACCCTGCCGTCAAGGCCTTGATCTCGCGCGCCATCAGCGCCTGCCGCGCGACCGGCAAATACGTCGGCATCTGCGGCCAGGGGCCGAGCGACTACCCCGATTTCGCCGACTGGCTGGCGCAGGAGGGCATCATGTCGATTTCGCTGAATCCGGATTCGGTGGTCGAGACTTGGCTGCGTCTGGCCGCAAAGCGCTGACCAGGAAGCATCGGACTGCGACTGCTATAATCACAGGTTTTCCCCTTGCCGCACCCGCACCATGACGCGATCTTTTGAAACTGCGGGGCGGCTTCCATCCACTGGAAACCACAAGGAGTTCCCAATGCGTCACTATGAAATCGTTCTGCTGATCCACCCGGATCAAAGCGAACAGGTTCCGGCCATGCTGGAACGCTACAAAAGCCTGCTCACGGCCGCCGGCGGCAAGGTCCATCGGATTGAAGACTGGGGGCGGCGCCAGTTGGCCTACTTGATCCAGAAGCTCGGCAAGGCGCACTACCTGTGCCTGAACATCGAGTGCAGCAATGAGACCCTGGTCGAGTTGGAGACCGGTTTCCGCTTCAACGACGCCGTGCTGCGCCACCTGACCGTGGCCCTGGACAAGGCCGAAATCACGCCCTCGGCGATGATGAAACACGTCGAGCGAGAAGAAGCCCGCAAGGCCCCACAACAGCAGGAGGCGACCGCCTGATCGACACGCTGGCCGCGCTGACCGGCGCCAAGCCATGAACCGCCTGGTTCTGGCCGCCACGCTGGTCGAACGCGGTGCCGTGCGATACACCCCCGCCGGCCTGCCGGCCCTGGACATGCTGCTCAAGCACGAGTCCGAGGTCAGCGAAGACGGCCTGCCGCGCAAGGTTTCCCTGGAAATCAAGGCGGTGGCGATTGGTGCCATCACACGACCCGCCGGCGCGTTGACACTCGGGGCCTCGGCAAACTTTGCCGGCTTCCTGGGTGCCACCCGCAACGGCCGCGGCCTCGTCTTGCACATCACGGCGCTCGATCCTGTCTTGCCCGCCTAGTCAACAGCCACCTGTTCGTTTTCAAGATTTTCAGGAGATCACACTATGCCCCCGCCACGTGGTAAAGGCCGGTTCTCGAAGGACCGCAAACCCAAGCGCAATACCCAAGCGCTGCTGTTCCGCCGCAAGCGCTTCTGCCGCTTCACCGTCGCCGGTGTCGAGCGTATCGACTACAAGGATGTCGATACGCTGCGCGATTTCATCGGCGAGAACGGCAAGATCACGCCGGCCCGCCTGACCGGCACGCGCGCTTTCTTCCAGCGCCAGCTGACCAATGCGATCAAGCGCGCGCGCTTCCTCGCGTTGCTGCCATACAGCGACCAGCATAAGGGTTGAGGAGCACAGACCATGCAAGTCATCCTGTTGGAAAAAATCGCCAAACTCGGCAACCTCGGCGATGTCGTCAAGGTCAAGGACGGTTTCGCCCGCAACTTCCTGATCCCGACGCGCCGGGCGCGCCGCGCCACCGAAGCGGCGATCAAGGAGTTCGAAGTCAAGCGCGCCGAGCTCGAGAAAGTGGCCGCCGACAAACTGGCTGCCGCCCAGTCGCTGGCCGAAAAATTGAACGGCAAGACAGTGTCGATCTCGCAGAAGGCCGGCGTCGATGGCCGCCTCTTCGGCTCAGTCACCAATGCCGATATCTCCGAAGGCCTGAAGAAGCTCGGCTTCGACGTGCCTAAGGCCAGTATCCGCATGCTGCACGGCGCGATCAAGGCCGTCGGCGAGCAGACCGTGACAGTCTCGCTGCACACCGATGTACATGCCGACGTGAACGTGGCCGTGGTCGGCGAAGTCGACTGATCGGTAAGCCCTGCAAAGCAGGGCCGGCTTTGGGAAAATGAAGGGGCCGTGTACCGACCGGTCGGCCCAATACACCGCAATTCATGGCGCCTGCCGCCATTGAATAAGATTCAATCGCCGATCCGATGATCACGGTCCGCAATGCCACGCTGCGCCGCGGCGCCAAGCTCGTGCTGCAAGGCGCGAGCTTCACGCTGAACCCGGGCGAAAACGCCGGCCTGGTCGGCCGCAATGGCGCCGGCAAATCGAGCCTCTTTGCCTTGCTCTCCGGGCGCCTGCATGCCGATAACGGCGACGTGGAAATGCCGCCGCGCTGGCGCCTAGGCGAAGTCGCGCAGCAGATGCCCGAGACCGACCAGGGCGCGACCGATTTCGTCCTCGACGGCGACCTGCCCCTGGGGGCCGCAATGACCGCGCTGGCCGCGGCCGAAGAAGCCCACGACGGCCACGCGATGGCCGAGGCCCACATGCTGATCGACGAAGCCGGCGGCTTCGATGCCCGAGCCCGCGCGCAGGCCATGCTGCTCGGCCTGGGCTTTCGCGGCGAACAACTCGACGCGCCGGTGAACAGCTTTTCCGGCGGCTGGCGCATGCGCCTGCAACTCGCGCGCGCGTTGATGTGCCCGGCCGATCTTCTGCTGCTCGATGAGCCCACCAACCACCTCGATCTGGATGCGCTGGTCTGGCTCGAAGCCTGGCTGTTGCGCTTCACCGGCACGCTGATCATCATCAGCCATGACCGCGAATTTCTCGACGCGGTGACCAAGGTGACGCTGCACGTGGACGAGGGCACGGTCACGCGCTACGGCGCCAATTATTCGGGCTTCGAGGAGATGCGCGCCGAGCGCATAAGCCAGCAACAGGCGGCCTTCGGCAAGCAGCAGGAGCGCATCGAACACCTGCAACGCTTCATCGACCGCTTCAAGGCCAAGGCCAGCAAGGCCAAGCAGGCGCAGAGCCGGGTCAAGGCGCTGGCGCGCATGGAACGCATCGCACCGGTGCTCACGGCCAGCGATTTCGCCTTCGAGTTCCGCGAGCCGCAGAACCTGCCCAATCCGATGCTGGCCTTGAGCGACCTCGAGTGCGGGTACATGGTGCCCCCGGTCGCCGGGTACGGCGACACACCCCCCGTGGGGGTCGAGCCCGGCTCGGGGCGGCCCGGCGCCAGGCTCGGCTCGACGGTGATCGTGCGCAACGTCAACCGCACCGTGATGGCCGGCCAGCGCATCGGCATCCTGGGCGCCAACGGCCAGGGCAAATCGACGCTGGTGAAAACCATCGCCCGTGCGCTGAAGCCGATCGCCGGCACGATGATCGAAGGCAAGGGTCTGGCCATCGGCTATTTCGCGCAGCAGGAGATGGACCTGCTGACCGAAGACGATACCCCGCTGCAGCGCATGACGCGCCTGGCGCGCGAACTCAACGTGCCGGGCCAGGACGGGCGCGAACAAGGCCTGCGCAATTTTCTCGGCCAGTTCAATTTCGGCGGCGATATGGTGCATCAGACCGTGGGCACGCTCTCGGGCGGCGAGCGCGCGCGCCTGGTGCTGGCCGGCATCGTCTGGCAGCGCCCGAATTTACTGCTGCTCGACGAGCCGACGAATCACCTCGACTTGACCACGCGCGAGGCGCTGTCGATGGCGCTCAACGAATTCGAGGGTACGGTCATGTTGGTCAGCCACGACCGCGCGATGCTGCGCGAAGTCTGCGACGAGTTCTGGCTGGTCACGCGCGGCGGCGTGCTGCCTTTCGATGGCGACCTCGACGATTACCAGAAGTGGCTGCTCGAGGTGTCTCGCGCCGCGGCGCGAGGCCAGGCCGCGCCGCCGGTGCCGGGGCTCGCGACCAGCGCAAAGCCCGCCGCAGCGGCGCCGCCGCACAACGCCTCGCGCGACAACCGCAAGGCCAAGGGCCAGGCGCGCTCCAAATTCATCGATCGCACGCGCCCGCTGCGAAACGAAATTTCGCAGATCGACCAGCGCCTGGCCGATCTCGCCAGCGAACGCAATGTCACCGAAGCGGCGCTCGCCAATGCCTCGCTCGCACCCGGCGCAATCGCCGATGCCGGCCGCCAACTCGCGCATGTGAGCGCCGAAGTGGCGATGCTCGAAGAACGCTGGCTCGAGTTGCAGCAGCAGCTCGAAAGAGAAGTGGCCCCGCGAATCTGAACACGGCGATAAGTGAAGACGCTGCTCCAATGGGCGAGGACAGAGCCCGGCATGACAGGAGCAGAGGACATGAGCAAGAGACCACGCCGCAACCACTCGGCGGCATTCAAGGCCAAGGTGGCGCTGGCCGCTGTCAAGGGCGACAAGACAGTGGCCGAGATCGCACAGCTGTACGAAGTGCACCCCACGCAGGTCGTGGACTGGCGACGACAGTTGCTCGATCGCGCGGCCGACGTGTTCGGTGGGACGCCGGCGCCCAGCGAGCCGCCGGTCGATCTCAAGGCCCTGCACGCCAAGATCGGCCAGCTGGCGCTGGAGAATGATTTTTTAGAAGGCGCGCTCATCAAGGCCGGCATGCTGAGCGCAAGGAAATGATCGACCGCACCCACCCACTGCCGATCAAGCGCCAGGCCGAGATTGTGAATATCAGCCGCGGCGCGGTGTACTACCGCCCCGAGCCGACCAGCGATGCCGATCTGCGCCTGATGTGGCGCATCGACGAGTTGCACCTGGAGCTGCCGTTCGCCGGCAGCCGCATGCTGCGCGACCGGCTCAACGGCGAAGGCTTCGAAGTCGGACGCCGACATGTGGCCACGCTGATGCGCAAGATGGGCATCGAAGCTCTCTACCGCAAACCCAACACGAGCAAGAAGCACCCCAGGCACCCGGTGTTCCCGTACCTGCTGCGCGGCATGACCATCGATCGGGCCAACCAGGTCTGGGCGATGGACATCACCTACATCCCGATGGCGCGCGGCTTCGTCTTCCTGGCCGCCGTGCTGGACTGGCACAGCCGCAGGGTGCTCGCGCAGCGCCTCTCGATCACGATGGAGGCCGACTTCTGCGTCGAGGCACTGCAGGAGGCCATTGCTCGCAATGGCAAGCCCGAGATCATGAACACCGATCAGGGCAGCCAGTTCACCGGCACCGAGTTCATCGGCGAGTTGCACAAGCACGGCATCGCCATCAGCATGGATGGGCGCGGCCAGTGGCGCGACAACGTCTTCGTCGAGCGGCTGTGGAAGAGCGTGAAGTACGAGGACGTGTACCTCAAGGCCTACGAGACGGTCAGCGATGCACGGGCCGGAATCTCGAGCTACATCGACTTCTACAACTCGCGCCGACCGCACCGCGCGCACGGCGGGCGCACGCCCGATGTGGTGTACTTCGCGGCGCTGCCCGCGACCCGGCAAGCAGCATGAGCGTCGAACACGGGTTGCCCACCGCGTCGGTCGTGCGTTCGTCGCAAGCGACGCCCGCCCGCCGCCGTGGACAACCCTGCACCGAGCCAGATCAAACCGCAGCCGATCCACTTATCTCAGCCCGGATCGTGTTCAAACGAGCGGAGCCACTTCTAAAGCGTAGCGCCAGCGACACGCTGAATCGAGTCGCAAGGGCCGGGACAGGCCCTCGCCGCGTCGATGTCCCGGGCGTTGTCGCCCAACACCCCCGTTCAGCGGATCATGCCCCTGGGCTGTGCGTCTGTCTCTGCAGCTGCGCTGGCGCTGCGACGCTGGCCGCGACGAGCCAGCAGCCCACGCCACCAGGCCGGAGCTTGCCGAACCCATTCGGCCATCACCGTCGCGTCCGTCAGCGTCAACCCCCACTGAGCGCCAACACGAGGGCCACGAAGTCGTCCGGCTGCAGGGCATGCTGGAGCTCGCGAACGCCGATGCCGTTGACGAAAATGCGCATGTTGGGCCGCAGCCGGTTCTGCTCGTTGACGACGCGGAAACGCAGTCCGGGGTAGCGGCGCCCGAGATCCTCGAACAGATCGTCCAGCGTGCTGCCGACGGCCTCGACCTGCGACTGGCGCGTGTACGACCGCAGGGCACCCGGAATCAGCACTTTCATCCGCCCGTCCCCGATCAGCCCGCTTCGCACCCGCGGATCACGGGAGTTGCGCCACTTCGACCGCGTAGATCTCCGGCAGATGCCGCGCGATGTTGGACCAGCGCGCGCCCTCGTCACGACCGATCCACAGCTCGCCGCTGGTGGTGCCCAGGTACAGCGCCGGCGCTGCCTGCGCATCAACCGTCATCGCCTGGCGCTTGCACGTCCACCAGGCCTGGCTCTCGGGCAGGCCCTGGTCCAGTCGCTGCCAGGTGCGGCCGGCATTGCGCGTGACGTAGGCCGCCGGGCGGCCGTCGGGGCTGGTGCGCGGCCAGACGGTGGTGCCGTCCATCGGGAAGACCCAGGCGGTGTCGGCGTCGCGCGGGTGCACGACCATCGGGAAGCCGATGTCGCCCACACGCTTGGGCATCTTGCGGCCGATGCGCTGCCAGGTGTCCGTTAATGGGTTGCCGGATGGGCCTTCGGCGCGATCGAGTCGGTAGATGCCGCAGTGGTTCTGCTGGTACAGCCGGTCGGGATGGCTGGGGCACAGCCGCACACAATGCGGGTCGTGGAAGGTGACGGTGCCGGCATCAAATCCTTCGACGACTTCGAGGCCCTTGATCAAGGTAGCCCAGCTGCGGCCGGCGTCGTGCGACTCGTGCACGCCGCCACCTGACATCGCAAAGTAAAGGTGCGACGGATCCCGCGGGTCGACGATGATCGAATGCAGTTTCGGTCCGTCGGGTGTGCCGTCCTGCACCGTCCCCATCCACTCGCGAAACCGCGGGTCGTCATTCACCGCTGGCAGCGGCACCCAGCTGACACCGCCATCCTCCGATCGGAACAGGCCTTGTGGCGAAGTCCCGGCGTACCAAGTGTCGCGTTCGCTGGCGTGTCCTGGCGTCAGCCAGAAGATGTGGTCAACCGAGCGGCCGGGCAGGCCGCCGACGGGTGTTGCGAAGGCCGGCGGCTGCCGCGCTTCCTTCCAGGTGCGGCCGGCGTTGGTGGAGCGGAAGATCGTTGGGCCGAGGTGACCGGTCTTGGCCGCAGCCAACAGCGTGCGGCCGTCACGCGGGTCCAGTTGCACATGGCTGATGCTGTGGCCCAGGAAGTGCGGGCCGTCGGCCTGCCATGTTTTGCGCCGGACGTCGCCATGAAAGAACCACGCGCCTTTGCGTGTGGCCACGAGGACGACGAGGCGTGTGGCCGCGCCCGGCTTGCCGCGCACGGCTGTCTTGCGGGAAGCCGGGGCGAGGGCGGAAGTTCGGCTCATTGGGGGTTCCTTGGCAAGTGTTGACGAAGGGACTACGGGCAAAAGCAGGCTTCGCAATGTAGGTAGAAGTGTAGGTAGAAATCGGGATAGGGTCCGATCATCGTTGATCGGACCCCTCCCACACCACCCGGCG
>CADEDE010000027.1 GCA_902825995.1 uncultured Burkholderiales bacterium | reverse complement strand
GCGTGCAGTCGTCGCTGGTGATGGTGCCGATCTTCGAGTTCGGCACCGAGGCGCAGAAGAAGAAATACCTGCCCAAGCTGGCCACGGGCGAATCGATCGGCTGCTTCGGCCTGACCGAACCGAATCACGGCTCCGACCCCGGCAGCATGGTCACGCGCGCGAAAAAAGTCGCCGGCGGCTATGCGCTAACGGGCAGCAAGATGTGGATCAGCAATTCGCCGATCGCCGATGTCTTCGTCGTCTGGGCCAAGGAGGACGGCGGGCACGGACCTTCACAAATACGCGGCTTCATCCTCGACAAGGGCATGAAGGGATTGAGCGCCCCGGCGATCCACGGCAAGGTCGGCCTGCGCGCCAGCATCACCGGCGAGATCGTGATGGACAAGGTCTTCTGCCCGGAAGAGAACGCCTTTCCCGAGGTGCGCGGCCTGAAGGGCCCGTTCACCTGCCTGAACAGTGCGCGCTACGGCATCGCCTGGGGCGCGATGGGCGCGGCCGAGGATTGCTTTCAGCGCGCGCGCCAGTACGTGCTCGACCGCCAGCAGTTCGGTAAGCCGCTGGCGGCGAACCAACTGGTGCAGAAAAAACTCGCCGATATGCTGACCGATATTGCCCTGGGCCTGCAAGCCTGCCTGCGCCTGGGCCGCATGAAGGATGACGGCAGCGCCTCGGTCGAAGCCACCAGCATCCTCAAGCGCAACAACTGCGGCAAGGCCCTGGAGATCGCCCGCATGGCGCGCGACATGCTCGGCGGCAACGGCATCAGCGACGAGTTCGGCGTCGCGCGTCACATGGTCAATCTCGAGGTCGTGAATACCTACGAAGGCACGCACGACGTGCATGCGCTGATCCTCGGCCGGGCGATCACCGGGATCGCGGCGTTCTAGATCACGGCGATCGGAATGCGGCGCATCGCCGCACCTTCTTGCGAGCGCGCACGCAATTGCCCGCAGCCCGCATCCACATCCTGCCCCGCCGACTGGCGCAGCTTGGTCAACACGCCGCGCCGGTGCAAGGCACGCGCGATCGCCGCGGCGCGCTCGGCCGAGGGGCGCTGGAAGCCCAGGCCCTCGACGCTGTTGTACGGGATCATGTTCATGATCGCGTACTTCCCCTTGAGCAATTCGACGATGCCATCGACCTCGTCGTCGCCGTCGTTGATGCCCTGCATCAGCGTCCATTGGTACTGGATCGGGTAGCCGGTCGCGCGGGCATAGCGCTCGCCCTTCTCCACCAGCTCGGCCGGCGACAAACGCGGCGCGCGCGGCAACAACTCGGTGCGCAGGGCGGGCTTGGTGCTGTGCAACGACAGGGCCAAAGCCGGTTTGACGATTCCAAGCGGCAGCCTCTCGAAAACACGCTCGTCGCCGACCGTCGAGAAGACGATATTTTTGTGCCCGATCGCGCCTTCATGGCCGAGCAATTGAATCGCCTCGATCGCGTTGTCCAGGTTGTGCGCCGGCTCGCCCATGCCCATGAAGACGACCTTGTTCACCGGCCGCAGCGAGCGCGCGAGCGCCACCTGGGCCACGATTTCGGCGCTGCCGAGTTGGCGCGACAGTCCACCGCGGCCGGTCATGCAGAACACGCAGCCGACCGCGCAACCCACCTGCGTCGAGACGCACAGGCCGCCGCGCGGCAACAGCACGCTCTCGACCGTCTGCCCATCGGCGAGACCCATCAACAAACGCGCCGAGCCGTCTGCGCCGGGGTGCTCGGAGCGCAGCGTTGCAAGGCCTGCCAATTGCTCGACCAGTGCCGGCAGCCCCGCGCGCAGGATCTGCGGCAGGTAATGCTCGACGCGACGCCGGCCGCTGTCCTGCGCGCGCGCCTGCACCCAACGCCGTAGCACATGCGCTTGGTGGCCAGGGTTGGCGCCGAGGCTGGCCAGGCACTGGCGGATGTCGGCGACCCGTAGGGACATGCGCGCTGCCGGCGGTTCAGCCTGCCGGCCTGATCAGCACGCGCACCCGGCTCGTGCCAACCACCACTTCGTCACCCGCGCGCAATTTGCGCCCGCGCCGTATTTCGGCCTGGCCATTGACGCACACGCCGCCCCCGGCGATCAGGATCTTGGCCTGGCCACCGCTGCCGGCCAGGCCGCTGGCCTTGAGCAGGGCATCGAGCGCGATGTGCTCGCCGCGCAGCGCAAAGTCGAGCGGCTCGGCCATCAATAGACCACCACCGACCGGATCGATTCGCCGCGCGCCATCAGATCGAAGCCGCGGTTGATCTCTTCGAGCTTCAGGGTGTGCGTGATCAGCGGGTCGATGGCGAGCTTGCCGTCCATATACCAATCGACAATCTTGGGCACATCGCTGCGCCCGCGCGCGCCGCCGAAGGCCGAGCCTTTCCAGACCCGGCCGGTGACGAGCTGGAAAGGCCGCGTGGCGATCTCCTGGCCGCCCGCGGCCACGCCGATGATGATGCTTTGGCCCCAGCCCTTGTGGCAACACTCCAGCGCCTGGCGCATGGTGCTGGTATTGCCGATGCATTCGAAGCTGTAGTCGGCGCCGCCGTCGGTGAGCTGCTGAACGGCATCGACGACGTTCTCGACATTTTTCGGGTTGATGAAGTGCGTCATGCCGAAGCGCCGCGCCATGGCTTCGCGCGCGGGGTTGAGGTCGATGCCGACGATCTTGTCGGCGCCGACCATCTTCGCGCCCTGGATCACGTTCAGACCGATGCCGCCGAGGCCAAACACCACCACGTTGGCGCCGGCCTCGACCTTGGCCGTGAACAACACCGCGCCGACCCCCGTGGTGACGCCGCAGCCGATATAGCAGACCTTGTCAAAGGGCGCGTCCTTGCGGATTTTCGCCAGCGCGATCTCGGGCACCACGATATGGTTGGCGAAGGTGCTGGTGCCCATGTAGTGCAGGATCGGCTGGCCGCCGATCGAGAAGCGCGATGTCGCATCCGGCATCAGGCCCCTGCCCTGGGTGGCGCGGATCGATTGGCACAGATTGGTCTTGCGCGACAGGCAGAATTTGCACTGCCGGCATTCGGGCGTATAGAGCGGAATCACATGGTCGTCGCGCTGCAAACTGGTGACGCCGGGGCCGACTTCGAGCACCACGCCCGCACCCTCGTGGCCAAGGATGGCTGGAAACAGGCCTTCGGGGTCGGCGCCCGAGAGCGTGAACTGGTCGGTATGGCAAATGCCGGTGGCCTTGACCTCGACCAGCACCTCGCCGGCCTTCGGGCCTTCGAGATCGACGCTCTCGATCGTCAAGGGGGCGCCGGCCTTCCAGGCCACGGCTGCGCGGGTTTTCATCGTTCAACTCCGGAGGGCGAGGCCGCGAGGGTAATGCACGCGATTGACCTGGCGCATCGGCGGTATAAGGTCTGCGGCGACAATGCACCCGATTTCATCTGCAAGGAAGCAAGGATGTCCAAGACTTGGTTGATGGCACTGACGATGGCCGCCGTGGCGCTCGCATTCGCACCCGGCGATAGTGAGGCCAAGCGCCTGGGCGGCGGGAGGCCGGCCGGCATGCAGCGCAGTGCGCCCGACAAATCGTCGCAGGCGACACCGGCAACGCCGGCCGCCACACCGAATACACCGGCTGCACCGGCCCATGCCGCAGCGCCCACGGCCGGCGCCACTGCCGCCGCTGCGGCACCCAAGCGCTCGTGGCTGGGCCCGCTCGCCGGCCTGGCGGCGGGCTTGGGGCTTGCCGCGCTGTTCAGCCATTTCGGCATGGGCGAAGGCCTGGCCAATTTCGTCATGATCGCGCTGCTGGCCGTGGCCGCATTCTTCGTCATCCGTTTGCTGATGCGGCGCTTGGCCGGCGCACAGCAGCCGCCCCTGGCGATGGCCGGCGTCGGCGCGCCGGCGGCGGCACCGCCGCCCTTCGTCGATGAACGCCCGGGTATGCAACGTGATGCATTGGCGCCGGTCATCGGTTCGGCCCTGAAGCCAGCGCTGGCCGTGCCCGGCCTTGCCAGCACCCCCAGCGGCAGCGCGCCCTCGCTGCCCGCAGGCTTCGACGCCGAAGCCTTCGAGCGCCTGGCCAAGATGATCTTCATCCGCCTGCAGGCAGCCAACGACAGCGCCGACCTGAACGATCTGCGCAACTTCACCACACCCGAATTGTTCGCCTCGCTGCGCCTGGATTTGCAGGATCGCGGCAGCGCCAAGCAGCAGACCGATGTGGTCAAGGTCGATGCCAAATTGATCGACTTTGCCGAGGCATCGGCGCAGCAGATCGTCAGCGTGCGCTTCAGCGGTCTGGTGCGAGAAGAGGCCGGCGCCGAGGCAACGCCGTTCGACGAGGTCTGGCACCTGGTCAAACCGCTGGACGACAGCCGCAACTGGGCCATCGCGGGCATTCAGCAGACTGCGTAATCAAGCGCCGGAGCGTTTGACGACGAAGCCCTCGGCCTGCAGCAGATCGACCACGCGCCCGGCGTGATCACCCTGCACTTCGAGCGCGCCGTCCTTCACCGTACCGCCTGCGCCGCAGGCGCTGCGCAGGCGCCTGCCCAGGGCCGCGAGCGCGCCAGCCTCGAGCGCCAGGCCGCGCACCATCGTCACGGTCTTGCCGCGGCGGCCTTTCGATTCGCGGCTGACCCGCACGCTGCCGTCGCCTGCAGGGGTGCGGGCCCCAAGGGCACACAGGCACGCCGACAGCGGCTGCCGACAGCCCGGGCACATGCGCCCACCCTCGCTTGAATAGACCAGCCCGCCGCCGTTCGTCTTGCGCATCCTGACCCTTCGACGTATCCACCCCGCCTAAGTAAAACATGCCGGCAAATGGGCCTGTGCCGGCAGCGATGCTGGTGGTGGCACAGGCTGGTGTATATCGGGCCTTGGGGGCTGGCTGGCAGGCCCGTACTTCGGGAGACCGTTGACGGCCCGCCCAGCCGCGATTCGCCGCGCCATCGCGCACGATGGCGCGGCGAATCGCTTGATATTGGCCAACATGAAACCCAAACCCTGCGGTTTCAATGCCAGGCATCACACTCCCTATCCATCGCACTTTGCCAAGGCCGTGGGCCACGAAGAAAAAATGGAAGCTGCACCACCATTGCTCATGAGCCCGCCGGGCCGCCCCAAGGGCGAATACCGGAGTGCGCAGCACGAAGGTACCCGATGATGAGCACCCGCCAACGCCAGCCAGCGCCCTGCCTGACCTCCGCCCGCCGAAGCCGGCTCGCCTTGGCTGCCGCCGGTGTGCTGGTGCTGCTGCTCGGCGCTGCGTCGTCGGCCGCGCGGGCGGTCGAAATTCGTTTCGAGCGCGTCGCCGACGGGGTCTTTGCGCACATCGGCGAGCTGGGTCCGCGGTCGGTGGCCAACGAAGGCTTGAACGCCAACCTCGGGCTCGTGCTCACACCGGCCGGCGCGGTGCTGATCGACAGCGGCGCCACCTTCGACAGCGCGCGCCAGATCCACGCGGCGGTGAAACGGATCACTGCCTTGCCGGTGCGCTGGGTCATCAACACCGGCGGGCAGGACCACCGCTGGCTGGGCAACGGCTACTTCAAGTCCCAGGGCGCCGAGATCATGGCCCATGCGCAGGGCCAGGCCGACATGCGCAACCGCGGCAACGATCACCTCGAGACCCTGCGCGCCGCCCTCGGTGCAAAGGTCGAGGGCACGCTGCCGACATTGCCGACCCGCTGGCTGGCCGCTGCCGACGAAGGCCTCGAAATCGGCGGCGTGGTGTTCGAGTTCCGCCATCGCGGCGGCGCCCACACGCCCGGTGACATGCTGGTCTGGCTGCCGCAGCAGCGCGTGCTGTTCAGCGGCGACGTGGTTTATGTCGATCGCATGCTGGGGGTCATTGCCGTCAGTCAGACCCAGCCCTGGCTTGCCACTTTCGCCGAGATCGAACGGCTGGCGCCCGCGCGCATCGTGCCCGGGCACGGCCGCGTGACCGACCTGGCCACCGCGCAGGCCGACACCCGCGAAGTCCTGCTGGCCTTGCGCGCGCACATGAAGAAAGCGCTCGATGAGGGCCAGGACATCGGCGCGGCGGTCAAGTCCTTCGCCGCGCAGCCCTACCTGCGCCTGGCCAATGCCGCCGAGCTGGTGCCCGGCAATGCCAGCCGCATCTACCTTGAACTCGAACGCGAATAGGTCCGCAGCATGAACCGCCGTCGCCTGGTTGCCTTGGCCCTCGTCGCGCTGCTATTGCTGGCGGCCGGCGGCGCCGCGACCTGGCGCTTCGGCCGCGCGGTGGACGTGCCGGTGGCCGTGGCGGCACAGGGCGCGATCGCAGCGCGCGTTGTCGGGCCGGGTACCGTGCAGGCGCGTTTTCCCGTCACGCTCAGCGCGCGCGTCAACGCCAGCGTCACGCAGGTTCACGCCGACGTGGGAGACGTGGTGCGCCAGGGACAACTGCTGGTGACGCTCGACGACCGCGACCTGAGCGCCCGCCGCGGCGTCGTGTCCGGCCAGCAGCAAGCCCTGCTGCGCAACACCGACGGCGCGCGCGCGGCGCTGGCCAAGGCGCAGGCCGATCTCGAACTTGCGCGCAGCAAGCAGCGCCGCGATGGCGACTTGCTGGCCCAGGGCTTCGTCGCGCAGGCCGTGGTCGATACATCGAATGCGGCACTCGACGCAGCGACAGCGGGTGTCGATGCCGCGAAGGCTGCCTTGGCGGCACGCGAGGCCGACGCGCGAACGCTGGCCCAGGAAGCGCGTTACGCCGATACGGTGCTCTCGCACACCCGCATCGTCGCACCGATGGACGCTATGGTAGTGCAGCGCCTGTGCGAAACCGGCAATACGGTGGTGCCGGGCACACCACTGCTCAAACTCGTGGACCCGAAGGCGCTGTGGGTGGCCACCCGCGTGGACGAGTCGGTGGTCGGCCGCGTGCAGCCCGGCCAGGCGGCAAGCATCCGCCTGCGCAGCGGTGAGTTGCTGCCCGGCAAGGTCGCGCGCATCGCCCGCCAGTCCGACGCAGCGACGCGCGAGCTCGATGTCCACGTCGCCTTCGACACGGTGCCGCAACGCTTTGCGATCGACCAGGAGGCCGAGGTCAGCATCGCCGTCGGCGAGGACCGCGGCATCCTGGTGCCGCTGGCCGCACTGACGCGGGATCGCACGGGCCGCCAGGGTGTGTTGATCGTCGATGGCGGGCGCACCCGCTTCCAGCCCGTGGAGACCGGCGCCGCCGACGCCCGGCAGGTGCTGATTCGCAAGGGCCTGGCGGGCGGCGAGACGGTCGTCGCCGTGGCGGCCGGCGTGGCCGCCAACCAGCGCGTGCGGCCGGCCTCCGGCGCGGCCCCCTGAGTGCGCGGCCCCCGGGATCGCCGGTCATGGAACTCGCCCTGAAGGATATCCGCCGCCATCTGGGCAAGTTCCTCGCCACCATCGCCGGTGTGGCGATGCTGCTGGCCATCGTGCTGGTGATGAACGGCATCTACCAGGGCAACATCCAGGACGGCGTCTGGCTGATCGACAACACCGACACCGACCTGTGGGTGGTCGAGCGTGGCCGTGGCGGGCCGTTCAACGAAGCCTCGCGCATCCCGCTGGACAGCTACAAGAGCGTCGCCGCGACCCCCGGTGTGGCGCGGGCCAGCCCGCTGACCTTCTACACGGCACAGCGCGAAATCAACGGCAGCGAGCAGCAGTTCACCGTCATCGGTTACGACATCTTCGGCGGCGCCGGCGGCCCGGGCCGCCTCGTGCAGGGCCGCTCGATCACGGCGCCGCACTACGAGATGGTGGCCGACCGCAAACTCGGGCTGCAACTCGGCGACCGGGTGCCGCTGGGCAGCGACCACTACAGCGTCGTCGGCATCACCCACGGCGCCGTCGATTCGGGCGGCAACCCGCTGATCTACCTGGCCCTGGCCGACGCGCAGAAAGTCCAGTTCGAGCAGGACAAACGCGCCCTCAACGCCGCTGCGGCCGCCAACCTGCAACGCCTGGAACGCGCCGGCTATTCGGGCGAGCAGGCGGCGCGTCTGCTGCCCCTGCTGGCCGGCGGCAGCAACAACATCAATGCCGTGCTGGTGACGCTGGCGCCGGGTGCCGACGGCGACGCCGTGGCCCGGCACCTCCGCGACTGGCTCTACTTCAACGTCTATACCACCGCCGAGGAACGCAAGTTGATGCTCGAAGGCAAGCTGAGCCGGATGTCGGCCGTGCTGGGCCTGTTCCGCACGCTGCTGATCCTGGTGTCGATCGTCATCATCGCGCTGATCGTTTATGTGCTGACGATCGAGAAGATCAAGTCGATCGCCACGCTCAAGCTGATCGGCGCGCCCAATGGCCTGATCGTGCGCCTGATCATGACGCAGTCGCTGCTGCTGACGCTGGCCAGCTTCGCGGTCGCCTATGCCTTGCGCGACCTGATCGCCCCGGGCTTCCCGCGCACGCTGGCCTTCGTGGCGCCGGAAACGGCGCTCACCTTCGCGGTGATGCTGGTCGGCGGCGTGCTGGCCAGCCTGATGGCGGTATGGCATGCGCTGCGCACGCCGGCGCAACTGGCCTTGGGCGGATGAAACCCGCGATGGCCGTCGTCGAGATCCACAACGTCTCGCAAACCTTCGGCCACGGCGAGCTGGCCGTGCAGGCGCTCAAGCCGACCACACTGAGCATCGAGGCCGGCGAACTGGTCGCGCTGCTCGGCCCCAGCGGTTCGGGCAAGAGCACGCTGCTGCTGGCGATCAGCCTGATCCAGCCGCCGACCACTGGGCGCATCGTGATCGATGGCCAGCTTCTGTACAACGACGGGCCCACCGCCATCGACGTGCGCGCCTTCCGCCGCAGCAAGATCGGCTTCATCTTCCAGCAGCACAACCTGATCCCCTTCCTGACCGCGCTGGAAAATGTTGCGCTGATGTTGCAGATCAATGGCGTGGGCCGGCGCGAATCGACGCAGCGCGCGAAGGATCTGCTGGGCTACCTGGAGATCAGCCACCGCGCCAATTCGCTACCGGCGCGCTTGTCCGGCGGTGAGCAGCAGCGTGTGGCGATCGGCCGCGCACTGGCCAACCAGCCGGCGTTGATCCTGGCCGACGAGCCCACCGCGGCACTGGACACCGAGCGCGGCACCAAGGTGATGGCCATGTTGCGCAAGATAGCCCGCGAACGCCGCTCGGCGGTGATCGCCGTGACCCACGACCAGCGCATGATCGAAGGTTTCGATACGGTCTATCACCTGGACGACGGGCGGCTGGCGCGGGTGGACCGCGCCGTGCAGGCCGATCGCCAGATGCCGGCCTGACCGACCGCGTTGTCCGGCATCAGGCCCTGCGCAGCACCGCCGCGACCTGCCCGGCGATGGCCAGCGAGGCGGTCAAGCCGGGCGACTCGATGCCGAACAGGTTGACGAGGCCGGGCACGCCGTGCACGTCGGGGCCGTCGATGGCGAAATCCCGCGCGCTCTCGCCTTCGCGGCTCAACTTCGGCCGCACGCCGCTGTAGTCGGGTTGCAGGCTGCCATCGGGCAGGCCGGGCCAATACTGGCGGATCGCGGCGTAGAAGGCATTGCCGCGCGCGGCATTCACGGTGTAGTCGATGGCCCCGTCGTCAGGCAACCATTCGGTGTCGGGCCCGAAGCGGCCCTGGCCGGCAAGGTCGAGCGTGAGGTGCACGCCGAGGCCGGCGGCCCCGTGCAGCGGATAGATCAGGCGCGAGAACGGCGCACGCACGCCGCTGAGCGCAAAGTAGTTGCCCTTGCAGCGGTGCGTGGCGCGCACATCAGCCGGTGGCAGGCCCTCGATGCGCGCGGCGACATGGCTGGCTGCCAGCCCGGCGCAGTTGACCAGGCAGCGGGCCTGCAGGCGCATCGGTTCGGCACCGCCGACATCGATCGTGAAGCCATCGCGCACAACCTGTACCGCCCGCAGCGGGCTCTTCAAGGCCAGCGCCGCGCCGCGATCTTGCGCTTCGCCGAGCAGGGCCAGCATGAAGCCGTGGCTGTCGATGATGCCGGTGGCCGTCGAGTGCAGCGCCGCACACGCGTGCAGCGCAGGTTCCAAGCGGCGCGCCGCCGCGCCGTCGATCAGCTGCAGGCCCTCGACGCCATTGGCTTGGGCGTTGCGCGCCAGCCCTTGCAGCGCGGCGCTTTGCCGGTCGTCGGCGGCCACCACCAGCTTGCCGCAGCGCCGGTACGCAATGCCATGCGATTCGCAATACGGGTAGAGCAGGCGCCGGCCTTCGGTGCAAAGCCGCGTCTTCAGCCAATCGGCTTGCGAATACAGGCCGGCGTGGATGACTTCGCTGTTGCGCGCACTGGTGACGCTGCCGATGGCCGCTTCGGCTTCGAGGATCACGATCTCGCGGCCGGCAAGGGCCAGCGCGCGCGCGACCGCCAGGCCGACAACCCCGGCCCCGACGACGACAGTATCGACCTGCTCCACGCTGCGCTCAGAGACCGAGAGGCCATCGGATGCACCCGCGCCGCTTCGGCGCGGCAGCAGCCAATGCAGCATCGACGCGGCGCTGGCCGGTCATGATCGGCGCGTCGATCGCATCAGGTTGCATGATGCTGCTGTTTCGCATGAAATCCTCGATGAGTGCTCTTGCACATGATATTGCCGACCAGGAGACCCGCCCATGGCCAGGAATATGGATGCTTACTGGATGCCCTTCACCGCCAACCGGCAGTTCAAGAAGGCGCCGCGCCTGCTGGCCAGGAGCCAGGGCATGTTTTTCTGGACACCCGAGGGCCGCCAGATCCTCGACGGCGTGGCCGGGCTGTGGTGCGTGAATGCCGGCCACGCACGGCCGAAGATCGTGCAGGCGATTGCCGAGCAGGCGGCTGAACTGGATTTCGCGCCGCCGTTCCAGATGGCGCATCCCAAAGCCTTCGAGCTGGCTGAAGCACTGGTCAGGATCGCGCCGGCGGGCCTGTCAAAAGTGTTCTATACCAACTCGGGTTCCGAGGCCGTCGAGACGGCGCTGAAGATGGCCCTCGCCTACCACCGCGTGCGCGGCGACGGCTCACGCACGCGCTTGATCGGCCGCGAGCGCGGCTACCACGGCGTCAATTTCGGCGGCCTCTCGGTCGGCGGCATCGCGGCCAACCGCAAGATGTTCGGCACCCTCTTGCCCGGCGTGGACCATATCCGCCACACCCACGATCCGCTGCGCAACGCCTTCACGGTCGGCCAGCCCGCGCATGGCGCCGAAGGGGCCGACGACCTCGAGCGCCTGGTCGCTTTGCACGACGCCTCGACCATCGCCGCGGTGATCGTCGAACCCGTCGCCGGATCGACCGGCGTGCTGTTGCCGCCCAAGGGCTACCTCGAACGCCTGCGCGCGATTTGCGACCGGCACGGCATCCTGCTGATCTTCGACGAGGTCATCACCGGCTTCGGCCGCACCGGCCAGGCTTTCGCGGCGCAGACCTTCGGCGTCACGCCCGACCTGATGACGGTGGCCAAGGGGCTCACCAACGGCTGCGTGCCGATGGGCGCGGTCTTCGCCACCAACGCGATCCACGATGCCTTCATGGGTGGCCCCGAGCATCTGATCGAGTTCTTCCACGGCTATACCTATTCGGCGCACCCGCTGGCCTGCGCCGCCGCGCTGGCCACGCTCGAGACCTGTGCCGACGAGGGCCTGCTGACGCGCGCGCAGCAACTGCAGGGCTACTTCGCCGATGCGCTGCATTCGTTGAAGGGCCTGCCCAAGGTCATCGACATCCGCAATCTCGGCCTGGTCGGCGGCGTCGAATTGAGCGCCCTGCCCGGCGAGCCGGGCCAGCGTGGGTTCAATATCTTCCTCGACTGCTGGGAACAAGGCGTGCTGGTGCGCACCACCGGCGACGTCGTTGCCCTCTCGCCGCCGCTGATCATCGAAAAGCCGCAGATCGACCGCCTCGTCGAGGTGCTCGGTGCAGCCATCAAGCGCTGCGCGTGAGCCGCATGCCGAAGGATTGGTTGTGACCGTCGTTGCCAAACCCGTCGTGCTGGTGCCGGCATGCAACCGCGCGCTGGGCCACCACCCGTTCCACATCGCGGGCAAGAAATACGTCGATGCGGTGCGCCTGGCGGGCGGCCAGGCGCTGGTCGTGCCGGGCGCCAGCCTGGACGAGCTCGACGCGCTGCTCGACCTGGCCGACGGCCTGCTGCTGACCGGCTCGCCGTCCAACGTGCATCCGGACCATTTCGACGAAGGCGTGCACAACCCGGCGCTGCCGCTGGACGCCGAACGCGATGCCTGGACCCTGCCCCTGATCCCGAAGGCGCTGGCGCGCGGCGTGCCGCTGCTGGCCATTTGCCGCGGCGCGCAGGAAACCAATGTGGCGCTCGGCGGCAGCCTGCACCAGGCGGTGCAGGAGGTGCCCGGGTTCAACGATCACCGTGCCGACGATAGCGCCGCGGTCGAAGTCCAATACGCGGCCTCGCACAGCGTCAACGTCGAGCCGGGCGGGGTGCTCGCGCGCGTGCTCGACCGCACACGCTTTCACGTCAACTCGCTGCACGGCCAGGCGGTGAACCGTCTGGCCGCCGGCTTGATCGTCGAGGCACATTCGCCCGACGGCGTGATAGAAGCCTTTTCCAGGCCAGGGGCGCCCGGCTTCAATCTCTGCCTGCAATGGCACCCCGAGTGGCTGGCGCAGGACAATCCGGTATCGAAGCAGTTGCTGGCCGCCTTTGGCGCCGCCTGCCGCGAGTACCGAAACCGCAAGACAACCCGATAAGCGAGCCCATGGTCGTGCGAGAAAATTCCACTTTCAGCGAACTCGAAACCTGGCTCGACCAGCGCCGCGTGACCGAGATCGAATGCCTGGTGCCCGATCTCACCGGCGTCGCCCGCGGCAAGATCCTGCCGCGCGAAAAGTTCACCGAAGACCGCGGCATGCGCCTGCCCGAAGCGGTGGTGGCAATGGGCGTGACCGGCGAATTCCCCGAAGCAGGGCCGTACTACGACGTCATCAGCCCGAACGATCGCGATATGCACCTGAGGCCCGACCCGAGCACGGTGCGGATCGTGCCCTGGGCCACCGACCCGACGGCCCAGGTGATCCACGATTGTTTCGACAAGGAGGGCCGGCTGGTGCCCTTTGCGCCACGCTCGGTGCTGCGCCGTGTCTGCGACCTGTACGACGCCGAAGGCTGGGATCCGGTGGTCGCGCCCGAGATCGAGTTCTATCTCGTCGCCCGCAACACCGACCCCGACATCCCGCTGAAGCCGCCGATCGGCCGCAGCGGACGCGCCGAAACCTCGCGCCAGGCCTACTCGATCGACGCGGTCAACGAATTCGACCCGCTGTTCGAAGACGTCTATGACTACTGCGAAAAGATGGAGCTGAACGTCGATACCCTGATCCACGAGATCGGCGCCGGGCAGATGGAAATCAACTTCTTCCACGCCCACCCGCTGGGCCTGGCCGACGAGGTGTTCTTCTTCAAGCGCACGGTGCGCGAGGCGGCGATGCGCCACGACATGTTCGCCACCTTCATGGCCAAGCCGATCGCCGGCGAGCCCGGCAGCGCGATGCACGTGCACCAGAGCGTGGTCAACAAGGCCACCGGCAAGAACATCTTCAGCAACGACGATGGCACGCCGTCGAAGGAATTCTTCTGGTACATCGGCGGCCTGCAGAAGTACGTGCCGGCGGCGATGGCCCTCTTCGCACCCTACGTCAACTCCTACCGCCGCCTGGTGCGCAGCAATGCCGCGCCGATCAACATCCAGTGGGGCACCGACAACCGCACCGTCGGCATCCGCAGCCCGGTGGCCACCCCCTCGGCGCGGCGTATCGAAAACCGCGTCATCGGCGCCGACGCCAACCCCTATGTGGCCCTGGCCGCGACCCTGGCCTGCGGCTACCTGGGCATCAAGCACCGTGTCGAGCCCTCGCCGGAGTGCAAGGGCGACGCCTACCTCGGCGACTTCCAGTTGCCGCGCAGCCTGGGCGAAGCGCTCGGCCTGCTGCGCGCCGAGAAAGACCTGGCCGAGGTGCTCGGCGCCTCCTTCGTGACCGTCTATACCGAGGTCAAGGAGATCGAATACGCCGAGTTCATGAAGGTGATTTCGCCCTGGGAACGCGAGCACCTGCTGCTCCACGTTTGAGGCATCCCCGATGACGACGCGCACGACCCAAGAGTGGCAGGCCGCCGACGCGGCGCATTTCCTGCACCCCTTCACCGATTTCCAGGCGCTGGCCAGTAAAGGCTCGCGCGTGATCACGCGCGCCGACAACATCTACCTGTGGGACAGCGACGGCCAGAAAATCCTCGACGCGATGAGCGGGCTGTGGTGCGTCAACGTCGGCTACGGTCAGCAGGCCCTGATCGACGCCGCCACGCACCAGTTGAAGGAACTGCCGTTCTACAACGCCTTCTTCCAGACCGCCACGCCACCGGCGATCGAACTGGCCGAATTGCTGGCCGAGGTTTCGCCGCCGCAATTCCAGCATGTGTTCTTCTCGGGCTCGGGCTCGGAGGGCAACGATACCGTTGTGCGTATGGTGCGCCGCTACTGGGATCTGCTGGGCCAGCCCGAGCGCCAGGTCATCGTCAGCCGCAAAAACGCCTACCACGGCTCGACCATGGCCGGCGCATCGCTGGGTGGCATGAGCGGCATGCACGCGCAGGGCGGGCTGCCGATCCCCGGCATCGTGCACATCGAGCAGCCGTACTGGTTCGCGAATGCGCCACCAGGCATGTCGCGCGACGATTTCGGCCTGCTTGCGGCGAGCTGGCTCGACGACAAGATCAAGGAACTCGGGGCGAACAAGGTCGCCGCCTTCATCGGCGAGCCGATCCAGGGTGCTGGCGGCGTGATCGTCCCGCCGGCCACCTACTGGCCCGAAATCCAGCGCATCTGCGACCGCCATGGCATCCTGCTGGCGAGCGACGAGGTCATCACCGGCTTCGGCCGCACCGGCCGCTGGTTCGGCTGCGAAACAATGGGCTTCCAACCCGATCTGATGACCTTCGCCAAGGGCGTGACCAGCGGCTATATCCCGCTGGGTGGCGTGATGGTGGGGGAGCGCATCGCCAAGGTGCTGATCGAACAGGGCGGCGAGTTCAACCACGGCTATACCTACTCGGGCCACCCGGTGGCCTGTGCGGTGGCGCTGGCCAATATCAGGCTGGTGCGCGAACTGGGCCTGGTGGAGCGCGTGCGCAACGACCTTGGCCCCTACCTCGCGGCAGCCTTTGCCGAATTGCAGGAGCACCCGCTGGTCGGCGAGGCACAGGTCTGCGGCCTGATGGGCGCCTTGCTGCTCGTGCAGGACAAAACCGGCCGCGGCACCGCGTTCCCGCCGGAGCGCGAAGTCGGCATGGTCTGCCGCGGCCACTGCTTTGCCAACGGCCTGATCATGCGCGCCGTCGGCGAGCGCATGGTCGTCGCGCCGCCGCTGGTCATCACCCGCGCGCAGATCGACGAAATGCTGGCCCTGATCCGGCGCAGCCTGGATCTGACGCTGGCCGACGTGCATGCACGCGGCTGGAAGCGTTGAACGGAGCCCGCCCGATGAGCGCCACCCGCATCGACTGGCACGCCCGCGCCGCGGCGGCAAACTTCGACGGCCGCGCCGTCATCGACGGTGCACGTCGCGAGGCAGTGGTCGGTGAAACCTATGCCAAAACCTCGCCGATCGACGGCCGCACGTTGGGCCCCGTTGCGCGCGGCCGCGAGGCCGATATCGACGCTGCAGTCAAAAGCGCGCGCAGCGCTTTCGCCGACGGCCGCTGGTGCGGCAAGCCGCCGGCGGCACGCAAAAAGATCCTGCAGCGCTTTGCCGACAGAATCCTCGCCGCCAAGGAGGAGCTGGCGCTGCTCGAAACGCTGGATATGGGCAAGCCGATCCAGTTTTCGCTGTCGGTCGATGTGCCTTCGACAGCGAGCGCCATCGCCTGGTACGCCGAGGCCATCGACAAGGTCTATGACCAGATCGCGCCGACACCGGCCTCGTCGCTGGCGCTGATCACGCGCGAGCCGATGGGCGTGATCGGCGTCATCGTGCCCTGGAACTATCCGATGATCATGGCTGCGTGGAAGCTCGGCCCGGCGCTGGCCAGCGGCAACTCGGTGGTGCTCAAGCCCAGCGAGAAGTCGCCCTGCACCGCGCTGCGCCTGGCCGAGCTGGCGCTCGAAGCCGGCCTGCCACCGGGCGTGTTCAACGTCGTTCCCGGCTATGGCCACGAGGCCGGCGAAGCGCTGGCGCTGCACATGGACGTCGACGCCATCGGCTTCACCGGCAGCACGCGGGTGGGCCGCAGGATGCTCGAGTACGCCGGGCGCAGCAACCTCAAGCGGGTCTATAACGAGCTCGGCGGCAAATCGGCCTTCGTCGTCTTCGAGGATTTCGCCGACCTCGAGCGCGCCGCGAAAACCGCCGCCGGCAGCCTGTTCTTCAACCAGGGCGAAAGCTGCAACGCCCCGTCGCGCGTGCTGGTGCATGAAAGTATCGCCGAGCGCTTCGTCGAGATCGTCGCTGCCGAGACACCGTCCTACCAGCCGGCCGATCCCCTGGCCGCTGCGACCACGATGGGCGCGCTGGTCGATGAAGGCCAGTTGCGCAGCGTGATGGGCTATATCGAAGCCGGCGCGCGCGAAGGCGCACGCACGGTCACCGGCGGCCGGCGCGCACGCGCCGAAAGCGGCGGCTACTACGTCGAGCCGACGATCTTCGACTTTGTCGCCAACGGCATGACCCTCGCCCGCGAAGAAATCTTCGGGCCGGTGATGAGCGTGATCCGCTTCAAGACCGAGGCCGAGGCCATCGCGCTGGCCAATGCCTCCAGCTACGGCCTGCAGGCCAGCGTCTGGAGCGATAACATCAACCGCGCCCACCGGGTGGCGCGCGCGCTGCGCGCCGGCACCGTGCATGTGAATCAGTACGACGAAGACGACATCACCGTACCCTTCGGCGGCTACAAGCAGAGCGGCAACGGGCGCGACAAGAGCCTGCACGCACTGGACAAGTACACCGAGCTGAAAACCACCTGGCTGCGCATCGACGCGGCCTGACCGAATGAGCCAAGGAGGCCCGGCCATGAAAGCCCTGCACGAACGATTGACCGCGGCCGGCGTGCACAGCCTGCTGGTGCAGTTCACCGACCTGCATGGGGTGGCCAAGGGCAAGCTGGTGCCGCTGGCGCACCTCGACGATGTGCTGACCGTCGGCGCTGGATTTTCCGGCCCGTCGATCCGGGGCACCGGGCTGGCGCGCACCGGGCCGCGCTCGGAGTACATGGCGCGCGGCGCGGCGAGCACCGCGATGCCGCTGCCCTGGTGGCCCGGCGTGGCGCGCATCGTCGGCGACGGCTTCGTGGCCGATGAGCCCTTCGACGCCTGCCCGCGCCAGGTGCTCAAGCGCGCCGTGGCACGCCTGGCCGAGCGGCGCCTGGTGCTGCACGTCGGCATCGAGCCCGAATTCTTTTTGTTGGCGCAGGAAGGCGGCCGCTGGCTGCCCGCCGACGCTGCCGACCGCCTGGACCAACCGAGCTACGACCTGCAAAGCCTGGCACGCCAGCTGCCCTTCCTGCGCGACCTGCACGACGCCTTGGAACGTTGCGGCCTGGACGTGCTGCAGCTCGACCACGAAGATGCACACGGCCAGTACGAAGTCAATTTCGCCTTCGCCGACGCGCTGGCCACGGCCGACCACCTGATGCTGTTCAAGCTCGGGGCGCAGGCCATCGCCGAACGCCACGGCATGGTCTTTTCGATGATGCCCAAGCCCTTTTCCAAGCAGCCGGGCAGCAGCATGCATTGTCATGTGAGTCTGTGGCAGGGCCAGAAGGACGACGCCCGCAACGTCTTCGTGCCGCACCGCGCCGACGGCTCGATCGACACCGCGGCCACCCTGTCGCCGCTGGGCCGGCATTTCATCGCCGGTGTGCTGGCCCACGCGCCCGCACTGACCGCGCTGGCCGCACCGACCGTCAACTCGTACAAGCGCCTGACGCTCGGCCCATCGCCCTGCGGCACCCCCTGGGCCCCCGCCTGTGTGGCGCACGGCCCGAACAACCGCAGCGCGCTCGTGCGCACGCTGCACGGCCGCTTCGAGTGGCGCGCGCCCGACGCCAGCGCCAACCCCTACCTGATGCTGGCCGGCCTGATCGCCGCCGGGCTCGACGGCATCGAACACGAACTCGACCCCGGCCCCGCGTGCGAGGACGACCTGTTCACTCTGGTGCCGGCGCAGATTGCCGAGCGCGGCATCGCGCTGCTGCCGCAACACCTGGGCCAAGCCATCGACGCGCTCGAAGCCGACGCCACCGTCCGCGGCGCCCTCGGCGACACCTTGGCGCGCGAGTTCATGGCCTTGAAGCGCGGCGAATATCTCGAATACTCGCGCCACGTCAGCGATTGGGAATTGCAGCGCTACGCGACCGCGTTCTGATGCCGGGACCGACCCGCGCACCGCTGGCCGCCTACGCCTGCCTGGCCGCGAGCATGGCCCTGGTGGGCAGCTATGTCGGTCTGTCGAAATGGCTGCTCGCGGCGATCCCGGTCTTCCTGCTCGCCTGGCTGCGCTTCGGCATCGCCGCGCTGGCCATGGCGCACTGGGTGCACCGCCGGCCCGGCGATGCCGCGCTCTCGCGCCGCGACCGCGTTCTTCTGTTCTGGGAAAGTTTTCTCGGCAACTTTCTCTTTTCGATCTGCATGCTCTTTGGCGTGCTGAACAGCACCGCGCTGGCGGCCGGCGTGATCATGGCGGCGATTCCGGCGGTCGTGGCGCTGCTGTCCTGGACCTTCCTGAAGGAGCGCATCACGCCACGTGTGGCCGGCGGCATCATCCTTGCCGTGGCCGGGATCGCGCTGGTCTCGGCCCGGCGCAATGGCAACGGCGACGGCGGATCGCTGCTCGGCAATGCGCTCTTGTTCGGTGCGGTGGCCTGCGAAGCCAGCTATATCGTCATCGGCAAGAAGCTCACCGGCAATGTTTCGCCCCGGCGCATCAGTGCGCTGGTCAACCTGTGGGGCCTGGCCCTGGTCACGCCGCTGGGGCTGTGGCAGGCGCTGCAGTTCGATTTCGCCGCCGTGCCGGGCCAGCTGTGGTGGCTGCTGCTGTTCTATTCGCTCGCCGCGAGCATCTGGACGGTCTGGCTGTGGATGACCGGCCTGCGCCACGTGCCGGCCTCGCGCGCCGGCGTTTTCACCGTCATGCTGCCGATCGCCGCTGCGGCCGTGGGCCTGCTCTTTCTGGGTGAACGGGTGAATGCCGTTCAACTGCTGGCGTTCGGGTTGGCGCTGGCAGGCTTGTTGTTGGCGACCTGGCCGGAGCGGGTATAGACGGCGGCTTGACACTTGCGTGACCGGGCCGGGATCGCGGCACACGGATTTAGAATGCTGCGATGCACCAAGTTCTCGGCAAGGGCTTCGCCAGCCCGGTTTCATACCGCGGGAGTGGCCTGCCACGTGGCTTCTTCCGTGGGGTCTCCCCGCCTTAGCAGGGACGCCTCGCTGGCGCCCGCAAGGCCGCCGCCCCGCACAGCCTCGCTTCGTGAGGCTGTCCCGCTCATCGCAGTCCCAAACGCGGCGGCCGCATTCGCCGCGCCATTGCCCGATGCTCGAATCATCGTTCCGCCGTGACTGGCTCTCCAATGTCCGTGGCGACCTGCTCGCCGGGCTGGTCGTGGCCCTGGCCCTCATCCCTGAGGCCATCGCCTTTTCCATCATCGCCGGCGTGGATCCCAAGGTCGGTCTCTACGCCTCCTTCAGCATCGCCGTGATCATCGCCATTACCGGCGGCCGACCCGGCATGATCTCGGCCGCCACCGGGGCGATGGCCCTGGTGATGGTCACGCTGGTCAAGGAACACGGCCTGCAGTACCTGCTGGCCGCCACCGTGCTCACCGGCGTGCTGCAGATCGTGGCCGGCGCGTTGCGCCTGGGCTCGTTGATGCGCTTCGTCTCGCGCTCGGTGATCACCGGCTTCGTCAACGCACTGGCCATACTGATCTTCCTCGCGCAACTGCCCGAGCTGACCAACGTGAGCTGGGTCGTCTATGCGATGACGGCCGCGGGCCTGGCCATCATCTACGGCTTCCCGTACCTGACGAAGGCGGTGCCGTCGCCGCTCGTGACCATCGTCGTGCTGACGGCGCTGGCCCTGGCGCTGGACCTGGACATCCGCAGCGTCGGCGACATGGGCCAGCTGCCCGACAGCCTGCCGGTGTTCCTGCTGCCCGACGTGCCGCTGAACTGGCAGACGCTGCGGATCATCCTGCCGTACGCGGTGACGCTGGCCGTCGTGGGCCTGCTCGAATCGATGATGACGGCGTCGATCGTCGACGAACTCACCGACACCGCGAGCGACAAGAACCGCGAGTGCGTCGGCCAGGGCGTGGCCAACATTGCCACCGGCTTCATCGGCGGCATGGCCGGCTGCGCCATGATCGGCCAGAGCGTCATCAACGTGAAGTCGGGTGGCCGCGGGCGGCTGTCGGCGCTGGCGGCCGGCAGCTTCCTGCTGGTGATGGTGGTCTTCCTCGGCGACTGGGTGGCGCGCATCCCGATGGCTGCGCTGGTGGCGGTGATGATCATGGTCGCGATCGGCACCTTCAACTGGGACTCGATCCGCAAGCTGCGCGAGCACCCGCCGAGCTCCTCGATCGTGATGCTGGCCACCGTCGTCGTCACCGTGGCCACGCACGACTTGGCGCAGGGCGTGTTCGTCGGCGTGCTGCTGTCGGGCATCTTCTTCGCGCACAAGGTCGGGCGCGTGCTGCGTGTCGATCGTTGGCTGAGTGACGATGGCCGCACCCGCACCTACGCGGTGGTCGGACAGGTCTTCTTCGCGTCGGCGGAGAGCCTGATCGCCGCGCTGGACTTCAAGGAGGTCGTCGACCGCGTGTGCATCGACGTGAGCCGGGCCCACTTTTGGGACATCACCGCCGTCAGCGCACTCGACAAGCTGGTGCTGAAGTTCAAGCGCGAGGGCGCGGAGGTCGAAGTGATCGGCCTCAACCAGGCCAGTGCGACGCTGGTCGATCGCTTCGCAATCCACGACAAGCCCGGCGCCGTCGAACAACTGATGCACTGAGGAGGCCGCCATGAACAAGGTACTGGCCTGCATCGACAGGCTCGGCAACACCGATGCAGTGATCGACTGGGCGGCCTGGGCGGCGCTGCGACAGGGCCTGCCGCTGGAGTTTCTGCACGTGCTGGAGCGCCACCCCGAGCGCGCTGAAATCGCCGACTTCAGCGGCGCCATCGGCCTGGGAGCGCAGGAGTCGCTGTTGCAGACGCTGAGTGCGCAGGACGAGCAGCACAGCCGGGATGCGCGCGAGGCCGGCCGGGAACTGCTGGCCCGGGCCCGCGCCAGGGCCGCCGGCGCAGGGGTGAGCCGGCTGGACGCACGGCTTCGCCATGGCGACTTCGTCGAGACCGCGATCGAACTGCAGATCGAGGTCGGGCTGTTCGTGTTCGGCGAGCACTGTCACGCCAGCCGCCCGGGGCGCATCCGCACCGACCACCCTCTGGAGCGTGCGATCCGCGGGATCCAGGCGCCTGTGCTGGTGGCGACAGCCGATGCCTTCGAGGCGCCTCGGCGCATCGTGATCGCCTTCGACGGCAGCCCCGTCGGTCGCAAAGCGCTGGCAGTGCTGTCGCACCACCCACTCACCGCGGGGCTGCCCGTGCTGGTGGCCATGGTCGGCCCGGACACGCCTGCGCAACGACAGCATTTGAAAGAGGCACAAACCCTGTTGAATGCAGCCGGCGTCGAGGCCGAAACCGCATCGGCGGTCGGTGAGCCACAGCAGGTGCTGCCGGCTTTGGCGAAGGCGCAGGGGCCGGCCCTGCTGGTCATGGGCGCCTATGGTCATTCCCGGCTGCGCCAGCTGGTCTTCGGCAGCACCACCAGCAGCTTGCTGCGGCTCAGTGGCGTGCCGGCGCTGATTCTGCGCTGACCGGGGTGCGCAACACCATCCTGTCTTGGGGCGCCGCCTCTTGACAGAGGACCGCCCTGTCAACGCTTGCCCGTCGAGCCGAACCCGCCTTTGCCACGCTCCGACATGGCGAAGCTATCGACGCGACGAAAGCTCGCCTGCACCACCGGCACGATGACCATCTGCGCGATGCGCTCCATCGGCTCGATCGTGAACGCCGCGTTGCCGCGGTTCCAGCAACTCACCATCAGCGGACCCTGGTAGTCGCTGTCGATCAGGCCGACCAGGTTGCCGAGCACGATACCGTGCTTGTGGCCCAGGCCCGAGCGCGGCAAGAGCATGGCGCACAAACCCGGCTCGCCGATATGGATCGACAGGCCGGTCGGGATCAGCTGCGTCTGCCCCGGTGCGAGGACCAGCGCCTCGTCCAGGCAGGCGCGCAGATCCAGCCCCGCGCTGCCGGGGGTGGCGTAGTGCGGCAGGTGCGCGGCCATGCGGGCATCGAGCACTTTGACGTCGATGATGGTCATGATTTGATCCGCCGCGCGATCTCGGCCACCAGTTGCCGCGCCAGCGCGAGCTTGTCGGCGCGCCGGCCGCCGCCAGGCAGTTCGCGCTCGCCCTGGGCATCGACCAACAGCAGCGCGTTGTCATCAAGGCCAAAAGTGGCAGGGCCGCGGTTGCCGACGATCAATGGCACGTTCTTGAGCTTGAGTTTTTCGCGGGCGTGGCGCGCCACATCGCTGCTCTCGGCCGCGAAGCCGACGCAGAAGGGCGGCTTCGCCAGCCCGGCCACGGCGGCCAGGATGTCGGGATTTTCGGTCAACTCGAAACTCGGCGCGCTGCTGCCCGCGAGCTTCTTGATCTTTTGCGCTGACGCGCTCGAAGGCCGCCAATCGGCGACTGCCGCCGTGGCCACGAAAATGTCACTCGACGCCGCCAGCGGCAGCACCGCATCGTGCATCTGCACGGCGCTGCGCACATCGATGCGCGTGACGCCACGGGGCGTTCTCAAACTCACCGGGCCGGCCACCAACGTCACCCGCGCACCGGCTTCGGCGGCCGCGCGGGCGATCGCAAAACCCATCTTGCCACTGGACAAATTGGTGATGCCGCGCACCGGGTCGATGGCCTCGTAGGTCGGGCCGGCCGTGACCAGCACGCGGCGCCCGGCCAGCAGCTTGGGCTGGAAGAAGGCGATCAATTCGTCGCACAGTTCAGCCGCTTCCAACATGCGGCCAGCGCCGGTTTCGCCGCAGGCCTGGTCGCCCGCCGCGGGGCCGAGCATATGCCCGCCATCGGCGATGGCCTGGGCCACGTTGCGCTGCGTTGCCGGGTGCGCCCACATCTCGCGGTTCATGGCCGGCGCGAGCAGCAAGGGACAACTGGTGATCGGCCGCGCCAGGCAGGCCAGGCTGAGCAATTCATCGGCGCGGCCATGTACGAGCTTGGCGATGAAATCGGCACTCGCCGGTGCGATCAGCACGGCATCGGCATCGCGCGTGAGATTGATGTGGGCCATATTGTTGGCCTCGCGCGCGTCCCACTGGCTGGTAAAGACCGGCCGGTTCGACAGCGCTTGCAGGGTCACCGCGCCGATGAAATGCTCGGCCGCTTCGGTCATCACCACCTGCACCGTGGCCCCGGCCTTGACCAGTTCGCGTGTCAGCTCGGCCGCCTTGTAGCAGGCGATGCCGCCGGTCAGGCCGAGCACGATATGGCGCCCAGCGAGGTCTTGTCGATCGCTCATGGAGCGCGACTCTAGCAGCGGCTCAGTGCCATGCGGGCACGTCATCGCGGCGATGGTCCACGGATCAGGCCCGCTGCGCGACCCAGCCGGCCACCGAGGCCAGGGCCTTGGGCAAGGCCGCCGCGTCGTTGCCGCCGGCCATTGCCAGATCGGCCTTGCCGCCACCCTTGCCGCCGACTTGCTGGGCGACGAAGTTGACCAGTTCGCCGGCCTTGATGCGGCCCATGCGGTCGGCGGTGACGCCGGCGGCAATCTGCAACTTGCCGCCCTCCACAGTGGCCAGCACGATGGCTGCGCTCTTCAGCTTGTCCTTCAACTTGTCCATGGTTTCGCGCAGGGTCTTGGCGTCGGCCCCTTCGAGCATCGCGGCCAGCACCTTCAGGCCCTTGACGTCGATCGCCTGCGCCATCAATTCATCGCCTTGCGACGAGGCCAGCCTGCCCTTCAGCGCGGCGATTTCCTTCTCCAACGCGCGCATCTGCTCGAGCGTGGCCGCCACGCGCGCCGGCACTTCGGCCGGCGTCACCTTCAGCGCGCCGGCCACGCCACCCAGCGTGGCCTCGACCTGCTGCAAATAGGCCAGCGCGTTGTCGCCGGTCACGGCCTCGATGCGCCGAATGCCGGCCGCGACGCCGCCCTCGGCGACGATCTTGAACAGGCCGATATCGCCACTGCGCTGCACATGGGTGCCGCCGCAGAGTTCGCGGCTGCTGCCGATATCGAGCACGCGAACGACATCGCCGTATTTCTCGCCGAAGAGCATCATCGCGCCGAGTTTTTGCGCCTCCTCGATCGGCAGCACCCGCGCCTGCACGGCCGCGTTGGCCAGCACCTCGGCATTCACCAGCGCCTCGAGCTGACGCACCTGCGCATCGCTGACCGGCGCGTTGTGCGCAAAATCGAAGCGCGTGCGCTCGGCATTCACCAGCGAGCCCTTCTGCTGCACATGCGCGCCGAGCACTTCGCGCAGGGCCTTGTGCATCAGGTGCGTGGCGCTGTGGTTGCGAACGATCCTGGCGCGCTGCTCGGCATTCACGCGGGCGACGAAGCCGTCGCCGACTTCGACCTCGCCTTCGACGATGCGGCCCTGGTGGCCGAACACCGCAGCCTGGATCTTGGTCGTATCTTCGACGATCACGCGGGCGCGCGGGTTGCGCAGCTCGCCGGCGTCGCCGACCTGGCCACCGCTCTCGGCGTAGAAAGGTGTGTGGTCGAGGACGATCACCACATCGTCGCCGGCTCTTGCGCGGTTCACCGGCGCACCGTCGATATACAGCGCCGTGATCTTGCTGTGCTCGCAGACCAGGTGCTCGTAGCCGTGGAAGGCCGTATCGACGCCGCTGTAGGCCAGGCCCTGGGCGAGTTTAAATTTGCCCGCGGCGCGCGCCTGTTCGCGCTGGCGTGTCATCGCGGCGTTGAAGCCGGCTTCATCGACCGCGACGCCGCGCTCGCGGCAGACATCGGCGGTGAGGTCGAGCGGGAAGCCAAAGGTATCGTGCAGCTTGAAGGCCAGGTCGCCCGAGAGCCCTCTGGTCCCCTCTCCCAGGGGGAGAGGGTTAGGGTGAGGGCTCTTGGTTGACGCCCCGCCCTCACCCCGGCCCTCTCCCAGAGGGAGAGGGAGCGCAGCGAGCGCCGCCTCGAGAATCTCCATCCCATTGGCGATGGTCTGAAAGAAGCGTTCCTCTTCCTGCTTCAGCACCTCGGTCACGCGCGCGGCGTCGCGGCGCAGTTCGGGGTAGGCATCGCCCATCTCGGCCGCCAAGCGCTCCACCAGCATGTGGAAGAAGGGTTGGCGCGCGCCGAGCTTGTAGCCATGACGGATCGCGCGCCTCGCAATGCGGCGCAGCACGTAGCCTCGGCCTTCGTTGCCGGGGATCACACCGTCTGCGATTGTGAACGCGCAGGAACGAATGTGGTCAGCGATGACCTGCATCGATGGGTTGACCGTTGTCTTGTCAAGGATGATGGCAAGCGCTTCGTCATCCTTGGCAACCCTGAAGAGCGCATTGCGAGTTGCCTCAATGAGGCTCTGAAACAAGTCGATCTGGAACACGCTGTGCACGCCCTGCAGCACCGTCGAAAGCCGCTCCAGGCCCATCCCGGTATCCACGCTCGGCTTGGGCAACGGGTGCATCAAGCCGTCTTCGGTCCGGTTGAACTGCATGAAAACGTTGTTCCAGATCTCCACGTAGCGATCGCCATCCTGCCCGGGCGATCCGGGCGGGCCGCCTTCCACAGCCGGGCCGTGGTCGTAGAAGATTTCACTGCACGGGCCGCAGGGTCCTGTGTCGCCCATCATCCAGAAATTGTCCGACGCATAGCGCCCGCCCTTGTTGTCGCCGATGCGAACGATGCGCTCGGTCGGCAGGCCGATCACCTTCGCCCAAATGTCGTAGGCCTCATCGTCCTCGGCATACACGGTCGCCCAGAGCTTGTCCTTGGGCAGCTTGAAGTGCTCGGTCAGCAGCTCCCAGGCAAACTTGATCGCATCGCGCTTGAAATAGTCGCCGAAACTGAAATTGCCCAGCATCTCGAAGAAGGTGAGATGGCGCGCGGTATAGCCGACGTTCTCCAGATCGTTGTGCTTGCCCCCCGCGCGGATGCACTTCTGGCTCGTCGCGGCGCGGTTGTAGCTGCGCTTGTCGAAGCCGAGGAAGACATCCTTGAACTGGTTCATCCCGGCATTGGTGAACAGCAGGGTCGGGTCGTCGCCGGGCACCACGGGGCTCGAGGCCACGAGCTGGTGCCCCTTGGACTCGAAATATTTGAGGAACGTGGAACGGATCTCGGCGGCTTTCATCCGGGGCTTTCAGTCAGGGCAGACGCGCGCCAAGTGCTGCACTTTCACTGGCAGGCGCGCAGTTTTCGATTATAGGAAGGGGCCACGTGGCACCGCGCTAAAGTGCTGAAATGACTGGGATCCTGTCAGCCCTGCCGGCACGCCATTGGGTCTTGCTGATCTTGGTGGGATCGGCGCTGTTCATCCATTTCCGCGGCCACGACCGCTTCGGGTTGAAGCGCGCGCTCGACTTCACGATCCTGCTGGCGCCCATCAATGTGCTGATGTATTTGTTCTCGCGCGTGCCGCGCAGCGCCTACATCGACCCGCAGGCTTTCCCCGAGCTGGCAACGCTGCGCGAACATTGGCAGGAGATTCGCGATGAGGCCGTGCGCCTGAACGACGAAGGCGCGATCTGCGCCGCAACGGGCTACAACGATATCGGCTTCAATTCGTTTTTCCGCACCGGCTGGACGCGCTTTTATCTGACCTGGTACGGGCGCGACATGGCCACCGCCGAGCAGCTGTGCCCGCGCACGATGGCCCTGCTGCGCGGCATCCCTTCGCTGAAGGCCGCGATGTTCGCGTCGCTGCCGCCGGGCGCACGTCTGATGCGCCACCGCGACCCGTATGCCGGCTCGCTGCGCTACCACCTGGGCCTGGCCACGCCGAACGATCCCGGCTGCTACATCGTCGTCGATGGCCAGCGCTACCACTGGAAAGACGGCGAAGCGGTGATGTTCGACGAGACCTTCATCCACCACGCCGAAAACACCACGCAGGGCCAGCGCGTGATCCTGTTCTGCGATATCGAACGACCTCTGTGGGGCGCGCCTGTCAGGGGGTTCAATCGTTTTTTTGCCAAGTGGGTGATGGCCGCCGCGTCGTCGCAGAATACCGAAGCCGAAAGCGTCGGCGGCATCAACCGCTTTTTCCACTACGCCTACCAGGTACGGATCAAGGCCAAACAACTCAAGGCCCGCCAGCGCGGCGTTTATTACGCCGGCAAGTGGCTGCTGATCGGCGGCCTGTTGTGGGCCCTGTTCTGGTGAGCGGACGCCGGCCGCTTCAGGGCGCGTCGTCGTTGGCCGCCACGCTCGGCCCGCGCTCGATGCGGTTGGCAAAATCATCTTGCCCCAGCGTGGCCAGGCTCGCCGCCTGGCCGACCGAACGGCGCAGCAGCGCATCGGCCGTCTTGCCATGCTCGGGGTACAGCGCCAGGCCGGCGCTGACGGCGACCGCCACATCGCTGCCGGCCACATTGAACGGCTGGCACAGCGATTGCACCAGTTTGGTCGCCACACGCTCACCGTCGCTGGCAGCATCGATCCAGGCCAGCAGCACCAAAAAGGCATCGTTGCCGATCGAGGCCACCACGTCGCTCGCACGCAGGCTGGCGCGCAGGCGCACCGCCACCTTGCGCCGCAGCACGTTGGCCGATTCGGCCCCCAGCGAAGCCTGCACCGTGGCCAGGCCCTCGATACGCAGCGCAATCACCGCCATCGGCGCCGGCTCGCGCTCGCGCAGCGCCAGCAGGTGCGTCATGTGTTCGAGCAATTGCGCATGATTCGGCAATCCGGTGGCGAGGTCGGTGGCGAAGGCCTTGCGCGCGGCGCGGTCCAGGGCCTTGCGCCGCACCGCGATATCCATGCGCCGCTGCAGGGCCTCGACCGGGGCATCGGTCTGCACCACCACGTCTTGCACGCCGCGCTCGAGCAAGGCCGCCAGCATGGCCTCGGCCGGTGTTTCGATCAGCAGCGCGACGACCGCCGTATCGAGGACCGCGTGCGACAGCGCGGGCCAGTGCAACAAGGCCGCGGCCGGCACCGCAGCGACCATGACCTCGAAAGTCACGTCGCGCAGGTGGGCTGCGGCTTCCTCCAGGCTGGCACAACACGTTGCCCCCGGCACATCCAGACCCACGCACAGCAGGGTGGCAGTGGGCTTGGTTCGGGCACGGTCCTGGCTCATCGGCGAATAAACGAATGGCCCCGCGCGGGGGCCGTGATCGTTGGAGCGGGCGAAGGGAATCGAACCCTCGTATGAAGTCGGGTAGGAAGGGCACCTCGCGGTGACCCCTCCCCCCTAAGAACCGGACGTGCAAGTTTCCTCGCATCCGGCTCAAGCAGCCTGAAGTCACCCGCCATTTCCGGCAATGGTAACCGCTGCAAAGTTTTCGGGGCCTTCGGTCGTGCCCCTGACTCACTCGTTGACGTGGTGTTGCCGATGACAGTTCGGATGGAGCAGTTGAAGATTGCTCATCTGTTCCGACCCGCCTTCCGATCGCTTGATGACGTGGTGGATGTGCCACCCCGTCTCCTTCGTGATCTTCTGGTTGCAGCACGGACACAGTCCTTCCTGCCAGTACCACAACCACGCCAGCTTCCGGCGGCCCTTCAAGTCGGACTCCATCTTGCGCGCGAGGCGCGCGTCGAAGTAGTCCTCGTCTTCCGGGCTGTACGGATTTCGGCTGCCGTCGATTTTGGTGTGGGGCTTCTTGCGGAAGCTCACCAGCGTCAACAGCGCCTTGTCCTTCTCCGCGAACCGCCAATCGCGACCCTTGATGCGCCGGAAATACCGGGCTTTGATCCACCGCTCACCTTTGTTGGGGTGACGGCGGCGAGCCCAGCGCCACAGCGCCTGCCAGATCAAATGGTCGGTCTTCGCGAACGTGCGCGTCGCCATCTGGCTTCGGTGATAGTTGGCCCAGCCCCGTATGACCGGGTTGAGCTTGTCGATCACGTCTTCCTGTCTGGCTGTGCGCATCTGCCGCAGCGTCCCGCGAATCTTCTCCAAGAAGTTCTTGACGTTCTTCCTGGCTGGTTTCGTCAACAACATGCCGCCTTGCCAGCGGGCCGTCCATCCCAGAAAGTCGAAGCCGTCGTCCACGTGGGTGATCAACGTCTTCTTCTCTGAAAGTTCAAGCCCGCGCTCGCGCATGAACTCCTGCACGAGCGGTTTGATCTTCTCTTCCAACAGCTCTCGCGAACTGCTGGTGATGATGAAGTCATCGGCGTAGCGCACGAAGTTGACCTTGGCCGCCCTGGCATCGCGCACCGTGCGGAAGAGTCCCGCCAGCTTGCTTTGCAGACCGTCCAGTGCCAAGTTCGCTAAAACTGGCGAGATGATCCCGCCCTGCGGTGTCCCGCTCTCTGTCGGGAAGAGGGCATTGCCCTCGAAGTACCCGGCTTTCAGCCATTTGCGCAGCACGCCTTTGTCCATCGGGACGTGGGCGAGCAGCCACTCGTGACTGATGTTGTCGAAACACCCTTTGATGTCTCCCTCCAGCACCCATTTCGGCGAGTGCTTTCGTCCAAGCGCGTTGCGCACCTGTTCGATTGCATCTGCCGTCGAGCGCCCACGGCGGAAGCCGTAGGAGTGAGTGTCGCCGGTCGTCTCGGCTGTCGGATCGAGCGCCAACAGGTGCAACGCTTGCATGGCCCGGTCGCGCATGGTCGGGATGCCCAGGGGGCGTCGGTCACCATTTGCTTTCGGGATGTAGACCCGTCTCATCGGCTTCGGCTTGTAGCCCTTGTGGTGCAAGGTGCCGACCGCCTGCCACTTGTCGTCCGGAGTACTCCATGTCTGCCGGTCGATCCCCGGGGTCTTGCGACCCTGGTTCTCGGTTACCCGTTTGACCGCCAGCGCTTTCGCGCTGATGGAGCGGGTGAGGAGTCTCTGCAGGCGTTTGACATTGCGCCACTCGCCTGCCTTTGCTGCTTTCGCGATTCTTGCCTGCAGCCTCCCGACCACCTGATGCGCGTCCTGCCACGGTATGCCGTGCCAGTGCGTCCAGTTGGTGGAGGCAACATCGCAATTGCTTGCGTCCATATCAACCTCCGTTGACGTGGAGCGGGCGATGGGAATCGAACCCACGCTATCTGCTTGGGAAGCAGAAGTTCTGCCATTGAACTACGCCCGCCCGGTCCCGAAGGATGGACAACTGCCCCGAAGGGCGTGTCCCCCTCCGGGATGGGTTGAAGCAGACCTGTCTCGCGACAGGCCACCACGCGGAAGTCAGCGCTCTTTCGAGCCGGGGCGATCGTTGCATCCCCTATCCGGACCGTTACAGCCCGGCGTTCGCTTTCTCCGCGATCCTCTACCCGCAACAGATGCGCCTGATTTTACAACCAGACTTGTCACGCCTCGCGGCGCGACCCTGCTTCGGGCTTACCCTGTTCCGTGCGACGAGCACGAGTCAGGAGGATCCCACCTTTCTGCCGATGATCGTTCTGCCAGCGTGTCCCCACCAAGCAGGGAGACATCCGATCACGTACCGTTTTGGTCAGAGCCTGTCAGTCGATTTGGCTCGCTCAAGCTTGACGGCATTTACCAGTGGTTCACGTATGTTGGTCCTTTGACCCAGCCTTGCGCCTCATCCGGATTTCGACTTCCAGAATCACACGACGACCCTCACGGGCATCGCGTACCCGTCGAGGGTGGCTACGTTGTCGGTGCGCTCGGCACGAGGTCGTTGCCGACCCCGCACTGCACCTAGGCTACTGGCGGCTGAACGCCAGGTTGCATGCAGGCTTGCGCCCGAGCAACAACTCATCACACGGCTTGCACCGCATGAACAACCCGACCCCGCTTTGGGCGGGGCCTGCGGCCCGGAAGGCCGCCTTCTACTGGCCCGAAGGCACTCTCTAGGGCTGTATCATGTCGGCGCCGATTCAAATCTGAGCCACCGTGCCGACTCAATATTGAGCCAGGG
>CADEDE010000026.1 GCA_902825995.1 uncultured Burkholderiales bacterium | reverse complement strand
TCATACTAAGTTAGCGCTTATGCCCTTGGGGGCAGCGAGCATTGCGAGCTTGGGGCTGTGTCATTTCAGGCCGGCAGGTGTTGCACCAGCGACTCGGGCAACACCGGCTTCAAACTTTGCAGCATGGCAGCCAGCCAGGCCGCACCCTGCGAATGCTGCCATGCCGGTAAACGCGCGGCAGGGGTCAGCGACACCACGGTGGCAACCGCCAGCAACAGCACAGCGCCGCGCAACAGGCCGAAACCGCCGCCGAGCACCCGATCGACCAGCTGCAAAGGCGTGGCGTGAATGACCATGCGCAGCAGGCGCGAGAGCAAGGCCCACACGACCAGGGCCAGCACGAAGACCAGTGCGAAGGCCGCACCCTGGTTCAGCGCACCGCCCGGGGTGCCGATCGGCAGCATCGGCGCCACCGTCGCAGCCAAGACCTGGGCCGCAATGTAGGCTGCGACCCAGCCGGCCAGCGACAACACCTCGAACACCAGGCCACGCCACAGGCCGACGGCGATCGAAAGCAGCAACACCGCCACCAGCGCCCAATCGACCCAGCCGAGCAAGGGTAAGGTCATAAGCTCAGCACGGCCGCCGGCAGGCCCGCGGCCTTGACCTTGGTCGCCGCCTTCTCAGCGTCGTCACGCGACGGAAACGGGCCGAGTCGTACACGAATGCGTTTGCCGTTGTCGGTATCGACCGCTTGGGTATAGGTGCGCAGACCGAGTTTCTCGACCTTGGCCCGCGTTTCGCGCGCGATGGCGGCATCAGCGAAGGCACCGATCTGGACCACGAAACGCCCGGACACCTCGGTGGCTGGCGTTTGCACCGGCGCGCTCGGCACAGCGGCCTTCGGCGCCAGCTCGGGTTTGGCTGCCGCCTTGGCAGGCGCAGCGACTTCCTGGCCGGCGTCGGCCTTCGATTCAGTGATCACGGCTGCGGCCGGCAGCGGCCTGGATGCCACAACCGCAGCCGGTGCAGCGGGCCGAGGGGCAGGCACCGCCAGCGGCGCAGCGCCTTCCTTGCGCGGAATCTCGATCGGGATATCGACCGGAATCGGCCGCGGCTGCGTCTCGAACAGCAGCGGGAAGGCAATCACGCCGATGCCCAGCAGCAAGACAGCGCCGATCAGCCGGCGCCGCGCGCGCATGCGTGCCGCATCGACCGCCTGCGCCGAGTCGCTGCCTGCCGATGCAGTGGCGCCCGGGCGCTTGAGGAAGGAAAACAGGCCCATGCGAGTGGATTGCCGTGGCGTTTCGATGCGTTGGGAGCGGCAGACGGTGAGTGGGGTTCCGGCTGCGGCGCGCAGCGCTTACGCCGCGTGCTTGGCCGCCAGACGCGGCAGGCCTTGCCGCAGCACGCCACCCACCGTGAGGAACGAGCCGAAAATCAAAATTCTATCAGCGGGGTCGGCTGCGGCCAGGGCTGCCGCCAGAGCGGCCACGGGATCGCCATGCTCGGTGACCCCCAACGCGGGCCGCAGCGCACGCGCATGCGCCGCAAGCTGTGCCGCCGTGGCGGCGCGCGCCAACGGCAGGTCAGTGCAATACCAGGCATCGACCAACGGTGCGATGCGCGCCATCAGGCCCACCAGGTTCTTGTCGGCCATGGCGCCAAGCACAGCATGCGTGCGCGGATAAAAGCCCATCTGGTCGAGATTCAGAGCCAGCGCTGCCACCGCGTGCGGGTTGTGCGCCACGTCGAGCACCAGGGTTGGCTGCCCGGGCACGATCTGAAAGCGCCCCGGCAACTCGACCGTCGCCAGGCCCTGGCGTACCGCTTGCGCCGCCACCGGCAGGCGTTCGCGCAGGGCCTCGAAGGCGGCCAGCACACCGGCGGCGTTGACCAGTTGGTTGGCACCGCGCAAGGCCGGGTAGGCCAAACCGTTGTAGCGCCGGCCACGGCCCGACCAGGCCCATTGCTGGCGATCGCCCGCATGCTTGAAGTCGCGCCCGACGAGCCAGAGGTCGGCGCCGACCGCATCGGCGTGGGCCACCACCGAGCGCGGTGGCACGGGGTCGCTGACGATGGCTGGCTTGCCGGGCCGCATGACCTGCGCCTTTTCCAGGCCGATCGATTCGCGATCCGGGCCGAGGTACTCGGTGTGGTCGAGGTCGATGCTGGTGAGGATGGCGCAATCGGTGTCGATGGCATTGACGGCGTCGTAGCGCCCGCCGAGGCCGACTTCGAGGATCACCAGGTCGAGTGGCGCATGCGCCAGCAGGCGCGCGATGGCCAGGGTCGTGAACTCGAACTTGGTCAGCGTGATCTCGCAGCGCGCCGCCTCGACCGCTGCGAAGTGCGGCAGCAATTCATCGGCGGCAACCGGCTTGCCACCGACGCGACAGCGTTCCTCGAAGTGCACCAACTCGGGCTTCTGGTAGGTGCCGACGCGCCAGCCCGCCGCCAGTGCGATCGACTCCAGCATCGCGCAGGTGGAGCCCTTGCCATTCGTGCCGGCGACCGTGATCACCGGCACCTCGAATTTCAGGCCCAGGCGCTTGCGCACCTCGACCGTTCGCTCTAGCGACAGATCCATCAAGACCGGGTGCATGCGCTCACAGTGCGCGAGCCACGCTGCCAGCGACTGCAACTCAGCCGTCACGCAAACGCCCCCTTGGGGGGCAGCGCCGCCGCGACGCGGCAAGCGTGGGGGCCGTCATTTCTACGCCACCGCGTCGGCGCTCTGGCGCTGAAGCATCGCCAAAGATCGCGCGATCGTGCCGCGCAACTGGCGACGGTCAACGATCATGTCCAGCGCGCCCTTGCCGATCAGGAATTCGCTGCGCTGGAAACCTTCGGGCAATTTCTCGCGCACGGTGTTCTCGATCACCCGCGGGCCGGCAAAACCGATCAGGGCTTTGGGCTCGGCGATCACCACATCGCCCATGAAGGCAAAACCAGCCGAAACGCCGCCCATGGTCGGGTCGGTGAGCACGCTGATATAGGGCAGGCCGGCCTTGGCCAGGCGCGTCAGCGAGGCATTCGTCTTGGCCATCTGCATCAGCGACAACAGACCCTCCTGCATCCGCGCGCCGCCGGTGGCGGTGAAGCAGATGAAGGGCACCTTTTGCTCGATCGCGGTATGCACGCCGCGCACGAAGCGCTCGCCGACCACCGAGCCCATCGAGCCGCCCATGAAGTCGAACTCGAAGCAGGCGGTGACGACGGGGATGGTGTGCACCGCGCCGCCGACGACGATCAGCGCATCGGTCTCGCCGGTGGCTTCGAGCGCATCGCGCAGGCGCTCGGTGTATTTCTTGCTGTCCTTGAATTTCAGCGCATCGACCGGCACCACTTCCTGGCCGATTTCGTAGCGGCCCTCGGGATCGAGGAAGGCATCCAGACGTGCGCGCGCACCGATGCGGTGGTGGTGATCGCACTTCGGGCAGACATTCTGATTCTGGTCCAGGTCGGTCTTGTAGAGCACCGTTTCGCACGACGGGCATTTGATCCACAGACCCTCGGGCACCGTGCGGCGCTCGCTCGGGTCGGTCGGCTGCATCTTCGGCGGCAGCAGTTTTTCGAGCCAGCTCATGGAGTCGTCCCTTCATCGAGCGCAGCGCGGATTTCAGTGATGAACGCCGCCGCCGCGGGGGCCAGAGTATCGCGCGTTTGGGTTTCGAGCAATTGGACCAGTGCCGAACCGATCACCACCGCGTCGGCGCTTCGCGCGACCGCCTTCGCGGTCGCCGCATCGCGGATGCCGAAGCCCACGCCCAGCGGCAGACCCACATGCCGGCGGATGCGCGGCAGCACGGCGGCCACCGCATCGGTATCCAGGTGCCCGGCCCCGGTGACGCCCTTCAGCGAGACGTAATAGACATAGCCGCTGGCGATGCGGCCCACCTGCTTCATTCGCTGCTCGGTCGAGGTGGGCGCGAGCAGGAAGATCGGGTCCATCGCCGCGGCCTTCAGCGCGACGGCAAAACTCTCGGCCTCTTCGGGCGGGTAGTCAACCACCAGCACGCCATCGACGCCTGCGGCCTTGGCGTCGGCGATGAAGCGCGGGATGCCGTAACGCTCGATCGGATTCGCGTAGCCCATCAGCACCACCGGCGTGGCGCCGTCGCGCTCGCGGAAAGCGCGCACGAAGCCCAGCACCTGGGCCATGCCGATGGCTTTGGCCAGCGCGCGCTCGCTGGCCTTCTGGATCACCGGGCCATCGGCCATCGGGTCGGAAAAGGGCACGCCGAGTTCGATGATATCGGCACCGGCCCGGGCCATCGCCAGCATCACGTCCGTCGTTGCCTCAGGCAAAGGATCGCCGGCACAGATATAGGGAATCAGCGCCTTGCGGCCCTGCTTGTTCAAAGCAGAAAAAGTTGCGGCAATGCGGCTCATCGTTTCACCGCCTGACCTTTGCACGACGGGCGGCAGAAAAATTCCGCGCCCGACAGGTCGGCCACGGTGCCGATATCCTTGTCGCCACGGCCCGACAGATTGACCAGCAGGTGCCTGTCCTTGCCCATCGTCGCCGCGAGCTTTATCGCGTAGGCCACGGCATGGCTCGATTCGAGCGCCGGGATGATGCCTTCGGTGCGGCACAGCCGATGAAATGCAGCCAGCGCTTCATCGTCGGTGATGCCGACATATTCGGCACGGCCGATATCCTTCAGGTACGCATGTTCGGGGCCGACGCCGGGATAGTCGAGGCCGGCCGAGATCGAATGCGTTTCGGTGATCTGCCCGTTGGCGTCCTGCAGCAGGTAGGTGCGGTTGCCGTGCAGCACGCCGGGTGAGCCGGCGATCAATGACGCCGCATGCTTGCCCGAATCCAGGCCCAGGCCCGCGGCTTCGACGCCGATCAGGCGCACCGCCTCGTGCTCGATATACGGGTAGAAGATCCCCATCGCATTGCTGCCGCCGCCGACGCAGGCGATCACCACATCGGGCTGGCGTCCCGCGCCGATCATCGCCGGCATCTGCGTCAGGCATTCGTCGCCGATGACGCGCTGGAAATCGCGCACCATCGTCGGGTAGGGGTGCGGCCCGGCCACAGTGCCGATGATGTAGAAGGTATTTTCGACATTGGTGACCCAATCGCGCAGGGCTTCGTTGAGCGCGTCCTTCAAGGTCCGCGAACCGCTCTGCACCGGCACCACTTTCGCGCCCAGCAAATGCATGCGATAGACATTCGGCGACTGGCGCTTGATATCCTCGCTGCCCATATAGACCACGCATTCCATGCCGTAGCGCGCGGCGATCGTGGCGGTGGCCACGCCATGCTGGCCGGCCCCCGTTTCGGCGATCACGCGCGGCTTGCCCATGCGCCGCGCCAGTAGCGCCTGGCCGATGGTGTTGTTGACCTTGTGCGCGCCGGTGTGATTCAGGTCTTCGCGCTTCAGGTAAATCTGCGCGCCGCCGATCTCGCGGCTCAAGCGCACAGCGTGATAGACCGGGCTGGGGCGGCCGACAAAATGCGCCAGTTCGCTGTTGAATTCGGCGACGAATTGAGCGTCCTTGCGGTAGTGCTCGTAGGCGGCCTTCAACTCGTCGAGCGCATGGATCAGGGTCTCGGCGACGAAGCTGCCGCCGTAAGGCCCGAAGTGCCCCGTGGCATCGGGTTGGGCGTAGTTCAGCATGATGGGTTCCCGGGTTCAGGTGGCGATATCGGCAAGACGCGCATCCGCCTCTCGAACCGCTTCGCAGAACCGGCGTATCAGCGCGGCATCCTTGATGCCCTTGCCCTGTTCGACGCCGGAGCTCACATCAACGGCACAGGGCCGTATGTGCAGCACCCCATCGACCACGTTTGCAGGATTCAACCCACCAGACAAAACGAGGCGAGAGCGAACGCCTGTGGGCAGATTTTGAGGGACCAGCGACCAATCGAACACCTTGCCGCCACCGCCGTAGCCCTCGACGGGTGCGTCGAGTAGCAGGCCTTTGGCATTGGGAAAACGCTGTGCGCAGTCTAGCAAATCGAGGCTAGGGGCCATGCGCACGGCGCGCAGGTAGGGCCGCGCGGCGGCGTCGCATGCGGCCGGCGTTTCGTCGCCGTGGAATTGCAGCAACGCGTGCGGGATCGCAGCCGCCGCCACGGCAATTTCAGCGGGCGCCGCGTTGACGAAGAGCAGCACCGGCGTTACGAACGGCGGCAGCTTGCGTGCCAGAGCGGCGACACGTTCGACACTCACATACCGCGGGCTCTTTGCGTACAGCACAAAGCCGATGGCGTCGGCGCCGGCCTCGACAGCCGCCGCCACATCGGCCTCGCGCGTCAGCCCGCAAATCTTGACCCGCGTGCGCGCATTCATTCAACAAGGCAGCCAGTCGAAGGCCGGTGTGCGGGCGGGAATGCCATGCACCGCATCGTAGTACGGGCCGGCGAAGTACAGGCCGGCGGCGGCAAAGGTCGGCGCGGCGACGTTGCGGTTTCGCGCAGACAAGACATCCGCCATCCAGGCAGGCGCGCGGACGCCTTGCCCGACGGCGACCAGACCGCCCATGATGTTGCGCACCATGTGGTGCAGGAAGGCAACACCGTCGAAATCGAAGCGCCAGTAGGCACCGTGGCGGGTGATCGTGATGGCATTCAGGCGCTTGACCGGCGTAACCGCCTGGCACATCGAACTGCGAAACGATGAGAAGTCATGTTCGCCGACAAGGTGTTGTGCGGCGGCCTGCATTGCAACGCCGTCCAGGGGTCGGAAAACCCAGCCTGCCAACCCGCTTTCGAGCGCCGGGCGCGCCGGCGATTCAAGCAGCAGATAGGCGTAGCGGCGGCCACGCGCGCTGTTGCGCGCGTGGAAACCATCGGCCACCGGCCGGCACCACTGCACGGCAATGTCTCTTGGCAGATAGCGGTTGGTACCGCGGACCCAGGAAAACGGATCGCGTTCAACGGGCACATCAAAATGCACCACTTGGTTCAGCGCGTGGACGCCCGCGTCGGTGCGCCCGGCGCAGGCTGTGACAACCTGGGTAGCGGCAAACGTCGCCAGCGCCTGTTCGACTTGATCCTGGACGGTCAGACCGTCTGGCTGGCTCTGCCAGCCGCGGTAGGCGCCACCGCGGTAGGCGACGCCGAGCGCGATGCGCCGGCACGCCGCCGACGCATCGCGGCGCCGGGTCTCACGCAAGACCGTCGAGCAGGCTCTGTGCGCGGGATTTGAGCGGCCCGCTGGCCTTGGCGATAACTTCCTCGAGCAGGTCGCGAGCGCCTTCCTTGTCGCCGATCTGGCGAAACTCCTCGGCCAGTTCGAGCTTGCGCACCAACGGGTCGGTAGGATCGCCCGGCACAGCGGGGGGGCTGTCGAGCGCACCCGGCATCGACGAATAATCGAGCGCCGGCTCGCTGGTCACCGCCTGGCCGGCGTTGCCCAGATCGAGCGAGATCGAGCCAAAGTCAAACGCCGCGGCGGTGGTCGTGGATGCCGCGTCGGCGTCGCCGGTCGGCAGTTTCAGATCGACCAATCGCACAGCAGTGTCCCGCTCGGCAGCGGTGGCGGCGGGCTCGATCGGCTGCGTGATTTCGAGCGCCTTGGCAGGGGAAGGCATCGCGGCGGCGAGATCCAAATCGAGGTCGAGATCCACCGGCGGCGCCTGGACGCGGTCATCGGCTTCGGGTAAGTCGTAGTTGGACGCCGTCGGCAACACCGACTGCGGCATGGTGCTTGCGCCCAAGGGCTCAACGACCGCCGCAGCACCGCCGGCCAGCACCGCACTCGGCCGCCCGCCCGGTGCGTACATCGGGTTGTCGGGGTCGATCTGCTGGCCGAGTTCCTGCACCTTGTGCCAATCGTCGCCCTCGCCCTTGGTCAGCGCGAAGAGCTGGGTGGCCAGCAACTCGAAGCCCTTGGTATCGCGACGCTTGGCATAGACCTCGAGCAGCTTGGTGCGGATCGCCAGGCGATCCGGGTTGCCGCGCATGGCTTCCTTGAGGATCTCCTCGGCTTGCAGATCGCGGCCATAGGCCAGATAGACGTCGGCCTCGGCGACCGGATCGACGTCGCCGATGGCGTCGAGCTGGCTCAGCGAATAGCTCATCGACGACGAGGCGCCGGAAGCATCGCGGGTATCGATACGCTGGCCGCCACTGGCACCGAAGAAGGAGTCGGGCTGCAAACGGCTTTCGAGGAAGGAGGTTTCACCGCTCTCGTTGCGCGCCCGGCTGCGCCAACGATAGACCCCCAGGCCAGCCAGAAGCGCCAGCACGATGCCGGCACCCGGCAGCACAAATGGGTTATCGAGCAGCCCGGAAATGTAGCTGGGCTCTTCGCCGACTGGCGCAACTGGCGGCTTGGCCACCACGGTCGGTTTCGCCGCAGGCACCGGCGCGGCGGCCGACGCGATGGCGGCAGGAGCCGACGCGGCCGCAGCGGGGGTTGGTGCAGGCGGGGCGGCTGGCACCACGACGGCCGCTACGGGTACGGGTGCTGGCACAGGTGGCGGCGCTGCCGCGACCACCACCGGTGCCGCGGGTACACCCGGTGTCGCACCAGGCTTCGGCGCCGCGATGCCGGCCCCGTCCTTGAGCTTCTTCAGGTCTTCGACATTGCGCGCCAGCTCCGCCACGCGCGCGGCCTGTTCTTTTGTCTCGGCAGCCTTCGACACCTTGGCCTCGGTAGCGCCCTTCAGCCCACCTTGCGACAGCGTCAAGCGATCGGGGCTGGTGGCAGCGCCCGCCTTCTTGTCGTCAACCTGGGCCTGCACCCTGCCAGCGGCCTGGCGCGCCGGCTCGCTGGTCTTGACGGCCGGTGCGCCACTGGCCAGGCGCTGCCGGTAGGCGCCGAAATCGGCACTCTGAGCCTGGATCAGCTGCTTGGCTTCGGACGCGGCAATGTCCTTGGCCACCGCGGTAGAAGGTACCGACAGCACGGAGCCCGCCTTCAGGCGGTTCATGTTGTTGTCGATGAAAGCCTGCGAATTGTTGCGCCACAGCGCCACCAGCATCTGGTCGAGTGACGCACCCTCACGCTGCGTGCGTGCGGCAATGCGCGACAACGTGTCGCCCGTGCGCACACGGTACTCGTCGCCTGAAACGGCCGCGGCCGGTGCGGCGGCCGGCCGCGAAGCGCGTGCGGGTGACGCTGCCGCGGCAACGCCGGGCACCGGAGCGGGGGACGCAACCCGCGGTGCAGGGGCAGGCGACACTGCTCGCGGGGCCGGCGCAGCCGACGGCGCGGCAGAAATCACCGGCGCGACCGCCGGCGTCGGGGGCGACGCAGGCGCCGCTGCCCGCGAGGACGGCGGGTCAAGCAGCATCGTGTACTCGCGCACCAGGCGGCCACTAGCCCACGTAAGTTCGAGGATCACATCGACAAACGGCTCCTGCACAACGCGGTCGCTGGACACGCGCAGGTAGGACCGGCCATCGGCGCGGCGCGCCAACGTGGCCTGCGTGCCGGGCAGCACGGCGCCGTAGTCCACCCCCGCGGCGCGATAGGCCTCGGGCGGCGCGATGCGCACGCGCAGCGAAGATGCTTCCTCGGGCGTGATGCTGGTGACATCGATTTCGGCGCGCAGGTTCTCGCCCAGGGCCGATTGAACCGCCATGCGGCCCAGGCCGAGTGCCCAGCTGCCAGGCGCCGCCAGAGCCATCACCGCTGCGGCCACCGCCGACAGCATAAAACGACCGGCGCGGGGCCCTGAATAAGTCGAGTGCGAGGTGTTCAAGTCGTCTCCCATTGACCAGCGGCGAATTGCGTCGATTGTTCGCCGCGCAGTAGAGCGTCCATGCAAGGTGCAGAGCCGCAATTCACGGCGTCCACCCCGGCCCGTTTTCGGCCGAAATCACAACAACATCAAGCATATAGGGTAACAAGCTCATGCAAAGTCTGACCTCGGCTGAAACGCTGCGTGACCGGGTGTAGTCGTGAACTTGTTGTCAAGTGGCAACGGGACGCGCGCAGGCTCAACTCTCGAGCAAGATGCGCAACATGCGCCGCAGCGGCTCGGCCGCGCCCCATAACAGCTGGTCGCCGATGGTGAAGGCGCCGAGGTATTCGGGGCCCATCGCCAGCTTGCGCAAGCGCCCGACCGGAATCGTCATCGTGCCGGTGACCGCCACCGGCGTCAGGTCGCGCAGCGTGGCCTCGCGCGTATTCGGCACCACCTTGACCCAGGCATTGTCGGCAGCGATCAGGGCTTCGATGTCGGCCACCGGCACCTCCTGTTTCAGCTTGAACGTCAGCGCCTGGCTGTGGCAGCGCATCGCACCGACGCGCACACAAAAGCCGTCGACCGGGACCGGCACCGCGTTGCCGAGAATCTTGTTGGTCTCGGCCATGCCTTTCCACTCTTCCTTGGACATGCCGTTGCCCAGATCCTTGTCGATCCACGGGATCAGCGAACCGCCGAGGGGTACGCCGAAGTGGGCGGTCTCCTGCACCGACAAGGCCCGCTGCGCGGCGATGACCTGGCGGTCGATTTCGAGGATCGCGCTCTTCGGGTCATCGAGTAGCGCCTTGACCGATGCATTCAGCGTGCCGTACTGCGTGAGCAATTCGCGCATGTGCTGCGCACCGCCGCCCGAAGCCGCCTGGTAGGTGTGCGCGCTCATCCACTCGACGAGGCCGGCCTTGTACAGCGCACCCACGCCCATCAGCATGCAGCTCAATGTGCAGTTGCCGCCGATCCAGTTGCGGCCGCCCTTGGCCAGTGCATTCTGGATCACCGGCAGGTTGACCGGGTCGAGGACGATGACCGCATCGTCGGCCATGCGCAGTGTCGAGGCGGCGTCGATCCAGTGGCCGTTCCAGCCCGCGGCGCGCAGCTTGGGAAAGAGATCCGTGGTGTAGTCGCCGCCCTGCGCAGAAACCACGATGTCGCAGCGCTTCAATGCTTCGATATCGAACGCGTCGAAGAGCCTGGTTTCGTTCTTGGCCATCGATGGCGCCTTCCCGCCCGCATTCGATGTCGAGAAAAACCTCGGCTCGATAAGCGCGAAGTCGCCTTCGGCCTGCATGCGCTCCATCAATACCGAGCCGACCATGCCGCGCCAGCCAACCAATCCTACGAGTGCCATTCCAGTCTTGCCTTTCCTGCTGCGGACCCCTACCGGTTCCCGGTTCGCGTCGCCGGGGTCCAGAACTGGGGGCGAGACGATCCGAGAGCCGCTAGCTCTTGGTAATGGTTTTCTGCGTCAGGGCCGCAACGACCGCATCGCCCATCTCGCGCGTGCCGACCTTCCTGGTGCCTGCGCTCCAGATGTCGCCTGTACGCAGGCCGGCGGACAGCACAGCTTGCACGGCCGACTCGATGCGGTCGGCGGCGGCGGCTTGGGCGAGTGAGTAGCGAAGCATCATGGCGGCAGATAGGATTGTAGCCAGCGGATTGGCCAGCCCCAAGCCCGCAATGTCGGGCGCGCTGCCGTGGCTGGGCTCGTACAGGCCCTTGTTAGCCTTGTCGAGCGAGGCCGACGGCAGCATGCCGATCGAGCCGGTGAGCATCGCGGCTTCGTCGGACAGGATGTCGCCGAACATGTTGCCGGTGACCACCACGTCGAAGGCTTTCGGCGCCTTGACCAGTTGCATCGCCGCGTTATCGACATACATGTGTTCGAGCGATACGTCGGGATACTGGGCATGGACTTCGCTGACCACTTCCTTCCAGAGCTGAAAGGTCTCGAGCACATTGGCCTTGTCGACGCTGGTGAGTTTCTTGTTGCGCTTTCGCGCGGCCTGGAAGGCCACATGCGCAATGCGTTCGATTTCCGGCTTGCTGTAGCGCATGGTGTCGAAGGCTTCGTCGGCCCCGGGGAAATGGCCATCGACCGCAACGCGGCGGCCGCGCGGCTGGCCGAAGTAGATATCGCCGGTCAGCTCGCGGATGATCAGGATGTCCAGCCCGGCCACCAATTCGGGCTTCAGGCTCGACGCCTGCGTGAGTTGCTCGTAGCAGATCGCCGGGCGGAAATTGGCGAACAGGCCGAGGTGCTTGCGCAGGCCGAGGATGGCCTGCTCGGGGCGCAACCCGCGTTCGAGCTTGTCGTACTTCCAATCGCCGACAGCCCCGAACAGCACCGCATCGGCCGTCTTGGCCAGCGCCAGCGTCGAATCGGGTAGCGGATGGCCATGCACCTCGTAGGCCGCACCACCGACCAGCGCGGTCTCCAATTCGAGCGGCAATTCGAGTGCGCGCAGCACTTTGACCGCCTCGGCCACGATCTCGATGCCGATACCATCGCCCGGCAAGACTGCGATCTTCATTCGATATTGTCCTCAGAGTGGGCCAGCCAACGCAGCAGCTCGGCTACGCCCTAGACCGGCCGGCGGTCGAGCCAGGGCATGCGCGCCAGACGCTCGGCCTCGAAAGCGCGGATCTTGTCGGCATGGCGCAGCGTCAGGCCGATATCGTCCCAGCCGTTGAGCAGGCACTGCTTGCGGAAATCCTCGACCTCGAAGGGCAGCTCGGCGCCATCGGGCTTCACCACCACTTGGCGCGGCAGATCGATCGTCAGCGCATAGCCCGGGAAGGCCGCGACGTCATCGAACAGGCGCGCCACCTCATGCTCGGGCAAGACGATCGGCAGCAGGCCGTTCTTGAAGCAGTTGTTGAAGAAGATATCGGCATAGCTCGGCGCGATCAGGGCCCGGAAGCCGTATTGATCGAGGGCCCAGGGCGCATGTTCGCGGCTCGAACCGCAGCCGAAATTCTTGCGCGCCAGCAGCACCGAGGCGCCTTTGTAGCGCGCCTGGTTGAGCACGAAATCGGGATTCGGCTTGCGCTTGGCCGGATCCTGCCCGGGCTCGCCGCGATCCAGGTAGCGCCACTCGTCGAACAGGTTGGGGCCGAAGCCCGAGCGCTTGATCGACTTCAAGAACTGCTTGGGGATGATCGCGTCGGTATCGACGTTGGCGCGGGCCAGCGGCACGACCAGGCCCTTGTGCACGGTGAAGGCCTGCACGCTACTTCTTCTTCGAGGCGTTTTCGATCGTCTCGCCGGCCTTGGTGATGTCCTTGCCGAGGCCTTCCACGGTATTGCAGCCGACCAGCAAAAGCAGCATCGCAGGGACCATCGAACCGAATAATTTCTTCATCGCTCTGTCCTTCCAATCTCAAGAAATCCGGCGCACATCGACGAAATGCCCCTCGATCGCCGCCGCCGCGGCCATCGCCGGGCTGACCAGGTGGGTGCGGCCGCCGGCGCCCTGGCGGCCTTCGAAATTACGGTTGCTGGTGGAGGCGCAGCGCTCGCCGGGCTCCAGACGGTCGGCATTCATCGCCAGGCACATCGAACAGCCGGGTTCGCGCCAATCGAAACCGGCGGTCTTGAAGATGACATCCAGGCCCTCGCGTTCGGCCTGCGCCTTCACCTGGCCCGAGCCCGGCACCACCAGTGCAGCCTTCACGTTGTCGGCCACGCGTCGACCCAGGCGCTTCACCACCGCGGCGGCCTCGCGCAGATCCTCGATACGGCTGTTGGTGCAGGAACCGATGAAGACCTTGTCGATGCGGATATCGGCGATGGCCTTGTTCGGCGTGAGGCCCATATAGGCCAGCGCGCGCTCGATGCTGTCGCGGCGGCCGGCGTCCTTCTCGCGCTCGGGGTCGGGCACGCGCTCGTCGATCGCCAGCACCATTTCCGGGCTGGTGCCCCAGGTGACCTGTGGCTTGAGCGCGGCGGCGTCGAGTTCGACGATGCGATCCCAATGCGCATCGGCATCCGATTGCAGCGTGCGCCAGTGCGCGATCGCCTGCTGCAGCTCAATGCCCTCCGGCGCAAAGGGCCGCCCCTGCACATACTGGATCGTCTTCTCATCGACCGCCACCAGGCCCGCGCGCGCGCCGGCCTCGATCGACATATTGCACAGGGTCATGCGCCCTTCCATGCTCAGCGCGCGGATGGCGCTGCCGGCGAATTCAATGGTGTGACCATTGCCGCCGGCGGTGCCGATCTTGCCGATGATCGCCAGCGCGATGTCCTTGGCCGTGCAGCCGCGCGGCAGCGCGCCTTCGACCGTGACCAGCAGGTTCTTCGCCTTGCGCGTGAGCAGGGTCTGCGTGGCCAGCACATGCTCGACCTCGCTGGTGCCGATGCCCTGCGCCAGCGCGCCGAAAGCCCCATGCGTGGAGGTGTGCGAATCGCCGCACACGACGGTCATGCCCGGCAATGTGGCGCCTTGCTCCGGGCCGATCACATGCACGATGCCCTGGCGCTTGTCGAGGAACGGAAAATACGCCGCCGCGCCGAAGGCCTTGATATTCGCGTCGAGGGTGACGATCTGCTGCCGGCTGATCGGATCGGCGATGCCGTCGTAGCCGTCTTCCCAGTGGTCCGTCGGGGTATTGTGGTCGGCGGTGGCGACGATCGAACTCGCGCGCCAGACCTTGCGCCCGGCCAGGCGCAGCCCCTCGAACGCCTGCGGGCTGGTCACTTCATGCACCAGATGGCGGTCGATATAGAGCACCGTCGTGCCGTCGGGCTCGCCATGGACGGCGTGCTCGTCCCAGAGTTTGTCGTAAAGGGTGCGTCCGCTCATGGCGGCATTTTCACCCAAGCGCGGCGATCACCTCCGGCGGCGCCTGCACCAGCTCGATCAGCACGCCCTCGCCGCCGAGCGGGAACTGTTCGTTGCCCTTGGGGTGGATGAAGCAGATATCGTGTCCCGCGGCACCCTTGCGAATGCCGCCGGGTGCGAAGCGAACGCCGTGCTCGGCCATCCACTGCACGGCGCCGCGCAGGTCATCGACCCACAGGCCGACATGGTTGAGCGGCGGGGTGTGCACGGCCGGCTTCTTGTCCGGGTCGAGCGGCTGCATCAGATCGACTTCAACCGCGTGAGCGCCTACGCCGATCGAACAGATATCCTCATCGACGTTTTCGCGCTCGCTGACGAACGTGCTCTTGACCGTGAGGCCGAGCATGTCCACCCACAGCGCTTTCAGGCGCTGCTTGTCGGGGCCGCCGATGGCGATTTGCTGGATGCCGAGGATGCGAAACGGCTTGTCCATCAGGCAAAGCTCAGGATCGCTTGATCGACCGCCAGGCTCTCGCCCTTCCTGGCCAGCAACTCGGCGACCGTGCCGTCGGTCGCGGCGGTCAGGATGTTCTCCATCTTCATCGCCTCGATCACCGCGAGCTTCTCTCCCGCCAGCACCTTTTGCCCCGGCGCCACGCTGAGTTCGGCCAGCAGGCCCGGCATCGGCGAAAGCAGCAACTTCGACAAATCCGGCGGCGGCTTGCGCGGCATCAGCTTCATCAGCTCGGCTGCGCGCGGCAGCAGGGCCAGGGTATCGATCTGGGTGCCGTTGTGCGCCACGCGAATGGCCAGCGGGTTCTTCGCGCCGCCGCGTTCGACCTGCGCCGTGAAGGCCTTGCCGTTGCAGGTGCCGGTCATCAGGATGTCGCCGAGCTGGGTCGTGCTCTGGATCGCGAAGTGGCGCTCGCCGATGACCACATCGGCCTTGCCCGACACCGGCTCGAATTCTTCGATGCGCACCTCATGGTGCGTCTGCGCGCCACCGGCGCCGAGGACGATGATCACCAGATCGGGCAACGACTTGACGCCGTGCCCCGGCAACTGCCCGCTGATGCCCGCCGAGCGCTCGCGCGCCTTCCTGCGCACGAAGGCGGTGAGCGCGACGAGGAACAGCGGGTCGTCGTGCGGCACGTCGGCGGCGCTGAAACCAGCGCCGAAATGCTCGACGATGAAACCGGTATTGAAATCGCCGGCGACGAATTTCGGGTGCGACAGCAGCGCGGCCTGGAAGGGAATGTTGCTCGAAACGCCGCGGATCACGAAACTGTTGAGCGCCTCGCGCATCCTGGCGATCGCATCGCTGCGATCGCGGCCGTGCACGACCAGCTTGGCGATCATCGAGTCGTAATACATCGGGATCTCGCCGCCTTCATAGACCCCCGTATCGACGCGGACACCCCCTTCGACAGGCTCAGGGCGAACGGGCGCATTCCGATCATCCTGAGCTTGTCGAAGGATGGGCTCAGGGCGAACACAGGCGGCGAACATCGTCTGCGTGGGCGGCCGGTACCTCACGAGCCGCCCCGTCGAAGGCAGGAAATTGCGGAACGGATCTTCGGCATTGATGCGGCATTCCATCGCCCAGCCGCGGCGCGGAATCTGCGCCTGCGTGAACGGCAGCGCCTCACCGGCGGCGACGCGGATCATCAGCTCGACCAGGTCAACGCCGGTGATGCATTCGGTGACCGGATGCTCGACCTGCAGCCGCGTATTCATTTCGAGGAAATAGAAACTCTGATCCTTGCCGACCACGAACTCGACCGTGCCGGCGCTCTGGTATTTCACCGCCTTGGCCAGCGCCACCGCCTGCGCGCCCATTGCGGCGCGCGTCGCGTCGCTGATGAACGGCGAAGGCGCTTCCTCGATCACTTTCTGGTGCCGGCGCTGGATGCTGCACTCGCGCTCATGCAGATAAACCACGTTGCCTTGCGCATCGCCGAGCACCTGGATTTCGATATGCCGCGGGCTCTCGACGAACTTCTCGATGAAGATGCGGTCGTCGCCGAAGCTGTTGCGCGCCTCGTTGCGGCAGGCGCCGAAGCCGTCGAAGGCTTCCTTGTCGTTATAGGCCACGCGCAGGCCCTTGCCGCCGCCGCCGGCCGATGCCTTGATCATCACCGGGTAGCCGATATCGCGCGCGATCTCGACCGCGCGTTCCGGCGTTTCAATCGCCGCGTTCCAGCCCGGGATGGTATTGACCTTGGCCTCGATGGCCAGCTTCTTCGAGGCGATCTTGTCGCCCATCGCGGCGATGCTGTAGTGCTTGGGCCCGATGAAGACCAAGCCCTCTTCCTCGACGCGGCGCGCGAAGGCTTCGTTCTCGCTCAGGAAGCCGTAGCCCGGGTGAATGGCTTGCGCGCCGGTCTGTTTGGCCGCGGCGATGATCTTGTCGGCGACGAGATAGCTCTCGCGCGAAGGCGCCGGGCCGAGCAACACGGCTTCGTCGGCGAGTTCGACATGCCGCGCATCGCGGTCGGCCTCCGAGTACACCGCGACGGTGGCGATACCGAGTTTCTTCGCCGTCTTGATGATGCGGCAGGCAATCTCGCCGCGGTTGGCAATCAGGATTTTCTCGAACACTTCTCGGCCCTCTCCACGTCAGGTTTCATTGCGCGTGTGGTCAGTGATCGCAATAGAGCCAAGATGGCTCCTACACCAGCGACAACTGCATCTCGTCGCCCACAGCCAACTCAGAACTGCGCTTGGCCTCGATAAGAAGTTCGAACTCTTGAAGAACGTCGTGCGCGGGCACCGGATTTCCTTCAAGACATCGAGCCAACGTCGCACTCGACAGTCGTAGCCCGTTCGCAATCGAGGCGGCGTCCCAACGCCGCCAGTCCGGAATGTGCAACTTGCTCCAATCGCCTGGCTCGAGCTTCTTAAGCCCGTCCCCATACGCACGGTGCTGACCGACGTAGGCAGACCGCGCGATCGTCGTCTGAAAATACAACCAAATTAGCGGCACGAATTGAATGAACTCGGCCTTGGGATAGAAGCCATGAAAGGCGGTCAGGTTTACTGCCGAGCTTCGATTGAGGGAAACCCGAAATCCTTCCCGACCAAACACCGCCAACAGCAATGGCGCGGGCTTCCTGCCCTCCAGCCGGTACCACGGCCGACGCATTTTCGTCAGGTACCTCTGGTGAAACTCTTGCGACTCTCCATGCGAAATATAGGCACTGCCTTCCGCGCTTGGATAGGTCAAGCCATCAAACAGATAGACCGCCTTGTCGTCGTCGCGCAATGAACCCAGGTGAGTGTCGGTAACGACAATCCCTGGCACCGAGCTGGCGCTGGCAATGCACGGCACCACGTCAGAAGGAGCCAGGCCCAGATTTCGTGCTTGCGAGGGCCGCAAGACAAAGAATTCGTTGGCGCCGGTCGCAATGCCACGCTTGGCATTGCCAAAAATGCCCAATGGCGCGAAGCCGGAACGATCAGATTGCCCGCGACCCAAGCCTTGCCAGTTCTGAGTTGCATCGAGGTCGCGGTATGAGACGCAGGCATCGGGCTCACGCATCCCGTCTCCCCCGCAGACCTCGCGAAACGCGTCAGCTTCCTGCTCGCCCTCAAGGTGCCAAACGTCAACGTACTCGCCAGGCTGGCCATCGAACAACATCACGCAGGCTGTCGTGATTGCCTCTGGGAAAACACGGGACGCAGGATCGAAGAGTACGAGGTGTCGCAGGCGTCGATTGCGAAGCAAAAACTGCTTGACCTGTACGCCATAGCCGGTTGCCAAAAATTCTGAAGGCACGATGAAAGCGGCTCGCCCGCCTTCGGAAAGTCTCGACAGCACGACGTACAAGAAAAGCGCGTACTGATTCGTGTAGCCGCTGGCAACCGCTCCAAGCGTGCGCGCAAGCTGTAGCTGAAGTTGACCCGGCAGATCCCTTCTTTGAAATCGGTTGTACGGTGGGTTGACGATCGCGGCCGGTATGGTGCCGTCGATGTTTTCCAGAAAGTCGGCCTGGCGCAATACGTAGGCCGCCGATTGGCCCGCCGTATTGCGCCAGCATTCGACGACTTTCGGATCGATTTCATATCCGATAAGCGAGCCACGATAGCCCTCCCTTGCGCACGCATCCAGCAGCATCCCGAACCCGCACGCCGGGTCAACAATCTTTTCGGGTCGGGTCGCGACCACCCAACGCGCCATGCCTGAAGCAATCCAGCTCGGCGTGAAGAACTGGCCCGCGGCACGGCGGTACTCGCGATCAGTCGCGGCACAGTAGTCCTCTTGCGCGCGCTCAACGTCATTCATTGCCAAAGATCTCGGTTGTTATCGTAGCTCGCGAGGCGCCGAAACGAACATAGAACAAGAGCCGACCCTTGGGCAGTTCTTTCATCGCGCTCGAGTGTTTAGGCAAGTCCACGTTCACCAACACCTCGCGGCCAAGCTGCACATTGATCTTGAACGTCACCTTGTTCTGATTCTTCTCATCGGCCTCGATAAAGTAGTCTCGATTCTCGCGTTCGGGAGTGGCCAATATTTCCAGAATTTCCTCGAATGACAGCATCACACCGCGATCGAAGAAGACCTGGCAATAGTAGTGCGGCACGCCATACCGCCGCACCCAACGATAGACCAGCGTCAGGTCTTCCGCCTTCGGCGTCATGCTCAGGAAATCCCGCTGCGTCAGCGCCCTGAGGCCCGCCTTGATCTGCTTCGTCAGGTCGCTGGCTTGTGCAAGGCTCTCGCAGTGCTGCGACGGCTCAGTGCCCGCGGTACATCCGCCATAGGGTCGATGCCAACAGCGGTCAGATGCTCAAGGTATTGAATCCAGCCACCGGCCCCCGCTAACTCATCGCGATGCTCCTCCAAAAGCTGCCGTGCGCAGCCTCGAATCTGTTCCAGCGTGCGATCGCGAGTTGTAGCGGCATAGGCGTCATAGCGTCGAGACAAGAATGCGCTGGATCTAACTTCCACCGCCCACGCAGCGCGAGGCACAAGAGTTTCCAGGTCAGCTCGCGCCAGCGTTGAGATATCCGTCCTGTCACCGAACTGTGCATGGAAAGCATCGCGCTCGAATATCAGCAGATCTGGGCGCTTACCGATCTCCTGCAACTCGGCTTGGTAGGCGCGGTAGTAGGCATCAAAGCCCTCCTCCCCGGCAACCAAGTCTTCTGAACGGCCGTACTTCACCGCCCACCATCGCTGTTGGTCGCGATTGAAGTTCTCGACGAACGTCCGCTCCGCCCAGTCTCCCTGTTCCTTGTTCGTCAGGAATTCGGAAAACGCTTGCGTCGGCGGTCGCGCCTCGATGAATGGAAGGTCGAGTCGTGCAGGCGAACCCATCGCCTCCAACCGCTCCTTGAGCCGATCGATTCGAACAATGTAAGACATGGAATCCTTTAAGAACACGTCCATGCACACGCGCTAAAGCGGAATGTTGCCGTGCTTGCGCCACGGGTTTTCGAGCTTCTTGTCGGCCAGCATCGCCAGCGAGCGGCAGATGCGTTTTCGCGTTTCGTGCGGCTGGATCACATCGTCGATGAAGCCGCGCGCACCGGCGACGAAGGGGTTGGCGAAGCGCGCCTTGTATTCGGCCTCCTTGGCCGCGAGCTTGCCGGCGTCGCCCTTCTCTTCGCGGAAGATGATTTCGACGGCGCCCTTGGCGCCCATCACGGCGATTTCGGCATTCGGCCAGGCGAAATTGACATCGCCGCGCAGGTGCTTGCTGCTCATCACGTCATAGGCGCCGCCGTAAGCCTTGCGCGTGATGACTGTCACTTTCGGCACCGTGCATTCGGCATAGGCGTAGAGCAATTTCGCGCCGTGCTTGATGATGCCGCCGTACTCCTGGCTGGTGCCCGGCATGAAACCCGGCACATCCACGAAGGTGATCACCGGGATGCTGAAGGCATCGCAAAAGCGCACGAAGCGCGCGGCCTTGATGCTGCTCTTGATATCCAGGCAACCGGCGAGCACCAGCGGATTGTTGGCGACGATGCCCACCGTGCGCCCGGCCATGCGCGCCATGCCGATGACGATATTTTTCGCATAGTCGGGTTGCAGCTCGAAAAAGTCGCCGTCATCGACGACCTTGTGAATCAGCTCCTTGATGTCGTAGGGCTTGTTGGCGTTGTCGGGCACCAGGGTATCGAGCGAATGATCGAGTCGCTCGGCCGGGTCGCCGTTCGGGCGCAGCGGCACGCCGTCGCGGTTGTTCAGCGGCAGGTAGTTGAAAAAGCGCCGCAGCATCAGCAGCGCCTCGACATCGTTCTCGAACGCCAGGTCGGCCACGCCGCTGCGGCTGGTGTGGGTGCCGGCGCCGCCGAGTTCATCGGCGCTGACCTCTTCGTGGGTCACCGTCCTGACCACCTCGGGGCCGGTGACGAACATGTACGAACTGTCGCGGACCATGAAGATGAAATCGGTCATCGCCGGCGAATACACCGCGCCGCCCGCGCAGGGCCCCATGATCAGGCTGATCTGCGGCACCACGCCGCTGGCCATCACGTTGCGCTGGAAGACATCGGCATAGCCGCCGAGCGAGGCCACGCCTTCCTGGATGCGCGCGCCGCCCGAATCGTTGAGGCCGATCACGGGGGCGCCGACCTTCATCGCCTGGTCCATCACCTTGCAGATCTTCTCGGCGTGGGCTTCCGAGAGCGCACCGCCGAAGACGGTGAAATCCTGGCTGAAGACGAAGACCAGGCGGCCGTTGATCATGCCGTAGCCGGTGACAACGCCGTCGCCGGGCACCTTCTGCCTGTCCATCTCGAAATCGACGCAGCGGTGTTCGACGAACATATCCCACTCTTCGAAACTGCCTTCGTCGAGCAGCAGCTCCAGGCGCTCGCGCGCGGTCAGCTTGCCCTTCTTGTGCTGCGCCTCGATGCGCTTTTCGCCGCCGCCCAGGCGCGCCGCGGCGCGCTTCTTGTCGAGCTGTTCGATGATGTCATGCATGGTGTTGTCGTCTCCGGAAATTCAGTGCTTCTCGAACAGGTCGAGCAGCGCGCGCGCGGCCACCGTGGGCGCCGTGCGCGCGGCATCGACTTCGGCCAGCAGCCGCGGCAGGGCTTCGCGCACGGCGGCGTGCTGCTCGAAATCAGCGCGCAGGCGCGCGTGCACGATGTCCCACAGCCAGGCCTGGCGCTGCGCCTGGCGGCGCGTATCGAAGGCGCCGCAGTCGCGTCGCTGCTGCGCCAGGGCCTGAACGGCATCCCAGAAGGCCTGCAGGCCATCGCCCTTGAGCGCGCTGAGTTTGAGCACGGGCGCCGCATGGCCATGCGATCCTTGGAAGGCGAAGATGCGCAGCGCGCTGCTGATCTGCGCCTGCGCGCGCGTGGCCGCGGCGTCGTCGATGTCGGCCTTGTTGATCGCCACCAGATCGGCCAGCTCCATCACGCCGCGCTTGATGGCCTGCAAATCGTCGCCGGCGTTGGGCAGTTGCAGCAGCACGAACAGGTCGGTCATGCCGGCCACCGCGGTCTCGCTCTGGCCAACACCGACGGTTTCGACGATCACGATGTCGAAGCCCGCCGCCTCGCACAACAGCATCGCCTCGCGCGTGTGCTCGGCCACGCCGCCCAGCGCGCCCGAGGTCGGGCTCGGGCGGACGAAGGCGGCATCGTTGATCGAGAGCCGCTCCATGCGCGTCTTGTCGCCGAGGATCGAGCCACCCGAGACGCTGGATGACGGATCGACGGCGAGCACGGCGACGCGGTGCCCCTGCCCGATCAGGAGCAGGCCCAGCGCTTCGATGAAGGTGCTCTTGCCGACACCGGGCACGCCCGAGATGCCGATGCGCAGGGATTGGCCGGTGCATGGCAGCAGGGCATCGAGCAGCGCGTCGGCCTGCGCACGGTGGTCGGCGCGGGTCGATTCGATCAGGGTGATGGCCTTGGCCAGCGCGCGGCGGTCGCGATGCGTCACGGCGTCGGCCAGAACCTGATCGTGAGGGGCGGCGGCCACGACTACAGGATCTCGAATTTGCGGCCATCGGCCAGGCGGTAGCGGGAGAAGTCGCGCACGTCGAGCGTCATCACGCGCAGCACGCCGGTATCCTCGGCCAGCCAGACAAGGGTGGCATCCGCGAGATCCATCTCCGTGCGCGGCAGCTCGGTGTAGCGGAGCATCAGGCGCACCATGTCCTCCAGCGCGCCCTGCTCGATGGGGAATACCACCGCGCCGCCGGCAGCCACCCAACGCAGCATCGAGTAGCGCTGCGGCACATCGAGCAGATGGCCGGCCTCGACGACACAGGGCCAGGTGGTGGCGAGCGACCAGGCTTCATCCTCGGCCCGCTTGAGCAGTTCAAGGTAATGCTTCGACTGCTTCTGGTTGGCCCCGAATGCGGCCACCAGCGCACTGGTATCAACGAGCGCCGCCGAGGCCATGCTTGCTCTTGAGCTTGCTCACGATCGCGGCGCGGGCGCTGTCGGTTTCGTAAGGCAACTCGCGCGATGCGCGCTTGCTCGGCACCGCGCCATAGACACCGCTCTGCTCCTCGGCCTGCAAGGCCATCAGCAAGCCATGCGGGTTCTTGCGCCCAAGCGAACGCTCAACCGCATCGATGATGAACTGCGACTTGGTGATGCCACGACGCTTGGCGGCAAGCTCGAGTTCCTTTTCGAGCAGGGGGTTCATGCGGACCGAAACAGCCATGACGGGCTCCGTGCTTGTATTTCAGTATTACTGTATCACGTCGAGCCTAAATCGCCTTCTTGATTTGCTCCAGCACATCCTTCGCGCTCGCCGGTATCGGCGTGCCCGGCCCGTAGATACCCTTCACCCCCGCCTCGTAGAGCATCTCGTAGTCCTGCCGTGGCACGACGCCGCCGACGAAGACGATGATGTCGTTGGCGCCCTGGGCCTTCAGCGCATCGATGATGGCGGGCACGAGCGTCTTGTGTCCAGCGGCGAGCGTGCTCACGCCGACGGCATGCACGTCGTTTTCGATCGCCTGGCGCGCGCACTCCTCTGCCGTCTGGAACAGAGGCCCGATATCGACATCGAAGCCGAGATCGGCGAATGCCGTGGCCACGACCTTGGCGCCGCGGTCGTGGCCGTCCTGGCCGAGCTTGGCGATCATCACGCGCGGGCGGCGGCCCTGTTGCTCGGCGAAGGCTGCGATCTCGGCCTTGATCTGGTCCCAACCCTCGGCGCCGTCATAGGCGGCCGCATACACACCGGTCACCTTTTGCGTATCGGCGCGGTGGCGCCCCCAAACTTTTTCCAACGCGTCGCTGACTTCGCCGACGGTAGCCCGCAGGCGCACCGCCTGAATGCTCAGGTCGAGCAGGTTGCCTCGGCCCGTTTCGGCGCACGCCGTCAACGCAGCGAGCGCGACCTGCACCTTCGCCGCATCGCGCGCCGCACGCACTGCCGCGAGCCGCGCGATCTGCCCATCGCGTACGGCATGGTTGTCGATATCGCGCACCTCCATCGGATCCTGCTTGTCGCTGCGGTATTTGTTGACGCCCACGATCACATCGCGCCCGGTATCGATGCGCGCCTGCTTCTCGGCCGCGCTGGCCTCGATCTTCAGCTTGGCCCATCCGCTATCGACGGCCCTGGTCATGCCGCCCAGGGCATCGACCTCCTCGATGATCTTCCACGCCGCATCGGCCATCTCCTGCGTCAGCCTCTCCATCAGGTAGCTGCCGGCCCAGGGATCGACCACATTCGTGATGTGCGTCTCTTCCTGCAGGATCAGTTGCGTGTTGCGCGCAATGCGGGCCGAGAATTCGGTGGGCAGCGCAATGGCTTCGTCGAAGCTGTTGGTGTGCAGGCTCTGCGTGCCGCCGAAGACCGCGGCCATCGCCTCCACCGTCGTGCGCACGATATTGTTGTAGGGATCCTGCTCGGTCAGGCTCCAGCCGCTGGTCTGGCAATGCGTGCGCAGCATCAGGCTCTTTGGGCTCCTGGCGTTGAAGCCCCGCATGATCCGGCACCAGAGCAGGCGCGCGGCGCGCATCTTCGCGATCTCGAGATAGAAGTTCATCCCGATGGCCCAGAAGAAACTCAGGCGACCGGCGAAGGCATCGACGTCCAGGCCCTTGGCGATGGCGGTCTTCACATACTCCTTGCCGTCGGCCAGCGTGAAGGCCAGCTCCAGCGCCTGGTTCGCGCCAGCCTCCTGCATGTGGTAGCCGGAGATCGAGATCGAGTTGAACTTCGGCATCTTCCGTGCCGTGTAGTCGATGATGTCCGCCACCACCCGCATGCTCGGCTCCGGTGGGTAAATGTAGGTGTTGCGGACCATGAACTCCTTCAGGATGTCGTTCTGGATCGTGCCGCTCAACTGGTCCTGCGACACACCTTGCTCTTGCGCCGCGACCACGTAGCCAGCCAGCACCGGCAACACTGCGCCATTCATCGTCATCGATACCGACACCTTGTCGAGCGGGATACCGTCGAACAACAGCTTCATGTCCTCGACCGAATCGATCGCCACGCCCGCCTTGCCGACGTCGCCCGTCACGCGCGGATGGTCGCTGTCGTAACCGCGGTGGGTGGCCAGATCGAAGGCCACGCTGACGCCCTGCGCGCCGCCGGCCAGGGCTTGGCGATAAAACGCGTTACTCGCTTCAGCCGTGGAAAACCCCGCGTACTGGCGAATCGTCCACGGCCGCAGCGCATACATCGTGGCCTGCGGACCGCGCAGGTAGGGCGCAAAGCCGGGCAGCGTATCGACATCCGGCAATCCCGCCAGATCGGCCGCGGTGTACAAGGGTTTGACCGTCAGGCCCTCCGGCGTGAGCCAGTTCAACGCCGCGACATCGCCGCCGGGCACCGATTTGGCGGCAGCACGCTGCCAGTCTTTGAGTGTGGCGCTGGATTGGGGCATGGGGCAGTCTCCTCGGTCGGTGCGCGCTTGCATTATCCATAATTATGAATTCAAATCCAACACTGAACCGACATCCGCGCATTGACCCGTGTCCACCGCCGCGCCCGCCCATCGATCTTTGTCGCCCCGAGCCCTCTACCAGGACGTGGCCGAACGCCTGCGCGCGCAGATCTTCAACCGCGAGCTCGAACCGGGCGCCTGGATCGACGAACAGAAGCTCGCCGCCGAATTCGGCATCAGCCGCACCCCCCTGCGCGAAGCGCTGAAGGTGCTGGCGGTCGAAGGCCTGGTGACGATGAAGGTGCGCCGCGGCGCCTACGTCACCGAGATGTCGCGCGACGACGTGGCCCAGGTCTATCGCCTGCTCGCGCTGCTGGAGTCCGACGCCGCCGGTGTGGTCGCGCGCCACGCCAGTCAAACCCAGATCGAGTCACTGCGCCAGTTGCACGAACGGCTCGAAAGGCAGGTGCGCCAGCGCGACGCCTTCTTCGCGGCCAACGAGCGCTTCCATATGGCGCTCCTGGCCGTCGCCGGCAACCGCTGGTGCGAACAGATCGTTGCCGACCTGCGCAAGGTGATGAAGCTGAACCGTCACCACTCGCTGTTCAAGCAGGGCCGGCTGGCCGATTCGCTGGCTGAACACCGCGCGCTGATGGCAGCCATCGAGGCGCGGGAGGCCATCAAGGCCACACGCCTGATGCGCGCGCATTTCGAGAGCGGGCTCGAGGCGGCCGCACCGATGCCCGGATAGCCTGCGCACAAAATCGCCCCAGCGCGGCTTACCGCCCACGCAGATGGGCCGGCGCCTCCAGGCGCTTGGCCAGTGTTGACAGCAGCAACGTGAGCACCAGATAGACGGCCGAGATCAGCAGATAGGGCTCCCAATAGCGCGAGTAGGCCCCGGCCACGGTTCTCGCCACGAGAGCGAGTTCGGCCAGGCCGATCGCCGAGACCAGCGACGAATCCTTGATCAGCGTGACGCCTTCGTTGACCAGCGCCGGCACCATGCGCCGGAAGGCCTGCGGCAGGACCACATAGCGCATCGCCTGCACATGCGTCAGGCCCACGCTGTACGCGGCCTGCGTTTGCCCGCGGTGGATGCTCTGGATGCCGGCGCGAAAAATCTCGCTGATATAGGCGCCGGCATTCAGCGTCAGCGCCAGCGAGCCCGAGAAGAAGGCGCCGTGTTCCTGGCGGAACGTGCGCGCCACCTCGCCGCCCATCAGCAGGCCGCCGTCGGGGTGGATCAAGGCCGGCATCAGCGCGAAATGCACCAGCAGGATTTGCACGAACAGCGGCGTGCCGCGAAAGAAGGTCACATAAGCCAGGGTGATGCCACGGGCGATCTTCAGGCCCCAGGCCCACAGCTTTGAGTGCGGCACCGGCGCATCGGCCGAGCTGCTGACCAGGCCGAAGGCCACGCCGAGGAAGAGGCCCGCGCCGATGGCCACCAGCGTGAGTTCGATCGTCATCCACAGGCCGCTGACGAACAGCGGCCCGTAGCCGGCGAGGATCTCCCAGCGAAGATCCATCGCCGCGTCGGCCTACTTCGAGGCCGCCGCTGCCGGCGCCGCCGCTGCCGCGCCGAAATACTGCGCGAAGAGCTTGTCGTAGCTTCCGTCGGCCTTGATCGCAGCCAGACCCTGGTTGACCTTGGCCAGCAGCTCGGCATTGCCCTTCTTGATGGCCACGCCGTATTGCTCGGGGGCGAAGGATTTGTCGGCCACGGTCTTGAATTTCGCGCCGGCGTTATTGGCCACGTAATGGATCACCACGCCGTTGTCGGCGACCACGGCATCCACGCCGCCGGCTTCCAATTCCTTCAGCGCCAGCGGCGTTGACTCAAAGCGCTTGATCGCGGTGCTGGTCTTGCCCAGCAGCTTGGTCACCGCCTCGTCGCCGGTGGTGCCGGTCTGCACGCCGACCTTGGCTTTCTTCAGGTCGTCGAATTTGGCGATCTTGCTGTTGGCCTTGACGGCGATGAGTTGCACGGCGTCGAAATACGGCGTGCTGAAATCCATCGTCTGCTTGCGCTCGTCGGTGATGGTCACCGACGAAACGATCATGTCGCGGTCGCCCTGGCCCAGGGCATTGAAGATGCCTTCCCAGGGGGTGTTGACGAACTTGACCTCGATGCCAGCCTTGGCCGCGGCGGCCTTCACCACATCGATATCGAAGCCGACGATCTCGCCTTTTTCATTCTGCGATTCGAAGGGCGCATAGGCTGCGTCGGTGCCGACGACATAGACCTTGGCCGGCGCGGGGGCCGAGGCCGGCGCGGCGGCGCTGGGCGCGGGCGGCGCCTCCTTCTTGCCGCAGGCGGCGAGCAACAGGCCGGCAGCGACGAGGCCGGCGGTTTGCAGGAAGCGGCGGGTGCTGATGCGCATGACGATATCCTTGGCGAGCGTTGCGGATGGGCGCAGTTTATGCGCCCGCGCTAGGCCGGTACCGGGGCGCTACCGGTCCGACGGGGCAGCGAGCTTGGGCCAGACATTTCAGTTTCCGCACCCCGTTTGATTGCAACCGGCCCAAAGGCGACCTTTGCGTGTGTCCGCTTTCGCGTTCTTTGCGCGAGGAAAACCCAGCCCCGAATGCAAAGGCGCGTCCGGGCAGGTGGCAGCGCGCCTGCGAGGCGCCGAGAAGCGCAGGGTTCGGGGCCCGCGCGCAAAGCGCGCCTCGTCAACTGACTCGCCGCGTCTGTTCGAGTGCAGCGAACGCAGTGAGCGTAGCGAGTTACGCGGCGGGGCCACGGAGCCGAGCATCGCAGGGCAGTCGGTGTACCTACCGACCGTCTCGCCGAAGCGCTGCCGCCTGCCCGGGCGCGACTTTGCTGCGCCGAAAAGTGGTGTTCGCAGATGGATCTGCAAAGGTCGCCATTGGGCCGGAAGCTGCCACAGGGTACGAAGTCGGTTTCATCCCTGGGGCGCGGGAGGCCGCGTCAATTGCCAGACCATGAAGGCCAGGCCGCCCACGCCGGCCAGCAGCACCGCCCAGAGCAGCCAGGGCCGCAAGGCGGCACGCTGTTTCTGTTGCTCCGCCGCGCGCGCCACTTCGGTGATTTCGCTCCATTCGCCCAGCGCTGCGCGGCCGAAGCGCGCGCGCTCGGACTCGAAGGCTGGCACCAGCGTGGCCATGGCCAACGCCGCTGGCGCGGCCTTCGGTGCCCCCGCCATCAGGGCGTAAGGCGCCTGGCCCTGCGCGACGAAGACCAGGCTCGCCAAGCGCGCCTGCACGACGAGCCGGGTCTGCGCGGCATCCAGCGCGGCGGCGCGCGCATCGGGCAGCAGGCGCAGGTAGCGCAGCGTGGTGTGCAATTCGAGCGGCGGCGATACGCTGATGTCACCGCCGCGCTCGAGCCGGTAGAAAACGCTCGATGCCAGATCGCGCCAGGCCTCGCCTTCGTGCGCGCGGCCCTGCACGCGCACAGGGGCCACGCGCGTACCCGGCGGCAGGCGCAGATCGATCTGCACCAGCGGCAGTGCGCCGCCGAGGTCGAAATGCAGGGCGCGCTGGGTGGCTTCGTCGGGCGCCTTGCTCGCCGGCGCTGTGCTCGCGGCGAAGACCAGTTCGGTCGGCGGATCGATGGCCACGCTGCGCTGCGTGGCGGCGATGGTTTTCGCGCCGCTGATGGCCGGCGCCGTGGCGGCATCGGCCCAGACCAGGCGCACGAAGCGGCCACTGTCGGCGGCCAGCGTGACGCGCGGCTGGGTGAGCGCGCCGCTCTCGCCGCTGAAGGCCAGCAACTGGCCGACGCCTGCCGCGCGCCAGGCGCGCAGATCGTCGCTGCTTTCCAGCCGATAGGCCGCGCTGAATTCCTGCGGCCCCGACCAGGCCATGTGCAAGGCTTGCAGCGCGGGATCGCCGCGCTTGCGCTCTCCCGTATCGATCAACCAGCCACCCGACAATGGCGGCGCCGCGCCGGCCGTGCCACGGCCCAGGCGCCTGACGCTGATATTGTCGCCCTGCACGCTGACTTCGATCGGCGAGGCCCAGGCGCCGTCGCGCATCGGTTTGGCCGGCAGCGGATAGAGCACGGTATCGCGCTCGTGCTCGCTGCTGCGCACCTCGTCGGCGCGCGGCGCGAGGAGCGCGAAAGGCACGCGCTCGCCCTTGGCATCGACGAGCAGCAGATCCTGCAAGCCGGCCTGCTGGCTGCGCCCGTAAGCGCTGGCCGGCAGCGCCAACTGCACGAAGGTGGCGGGCGCGGTGACGGCGACCGGCGCGCGATAGCGGTAGGCGGCTTCTTCGGCCTGCGCCGCCGCGCCAGTCAGCCAGCCCAGGAGCAAGCCCGCGCAGAGTGCCCAGGCCGCGGCGCGGCGGTCAAGCTGAAACATGGTCTTTCTCCTTGCCCGGCAGCGGCGCCACATAGCCGATGACCAGCATCAACAAGCCAACGCCGATAAACGAGACGATGCGCGTCACCGTGCCGGTGCCCGACTGATCGACCAACAACAACTTGAGCACGACGGCGGCCAGCAGCACAGCGCCGATCGTCCAGGGCAGGCGCAGCGCACGGCGGGCCGAGAACCACATCAGCACCAGCGCGGTGGCGGCCCACAGCAGCGTGATGCCGGTCTGCACCGCCAGCGAATGCACCCAGGCATCGATGCGAAACGGAACCCCGCCGTAATGGTGGAAGCCGCGGATCAGGATTGCATTCAGCCAGACGAAGGCCGCGCCGCCGAGCAGGGCCAGCGGCAATGCAGGCGCCCGGCCCAGCTCCGCGCGCGCGGCCTCGCTGCGCGACCAGATCAGCACCGCGACCAGCGCCACGCCGATGCCCAGATCGAGCGGGTTGAGCAGCGGCACATGCGGCAGCGGCGAGGCCGATCCGTTGGAGGCGATATTTGCCAGCAGGGTCCACAGCAGCAGGCCGGCGGCGAGCAGCGCGCTGGCTGTCCACTGGTAGGCGTTGGCCGCGGCACTCACCGGCCAGCGCAGCGCCGTCGCCGGGCGCGGCAGGAAGAGCAGCAACGCCGCCGGGGCGAAGAGCCAGCCCAGCCAGGGCCAGGCACTTGCCGCATCGCCCCAATCGGCGCTGATCGCGCGGCCCTGCAGGGCGCCGAGCAAGGCCAGGATCAACGCGCCCAGCGCATGCACCGCATCGCGCGCCAGGGCCGGCCAATGCGGCGCCAGGCGCCACAGCACCACGCCGTGGGCCAGCAGGGCCAGCGGCCAGGCCCACCAGCCGCCGTCTTGCAGTGGGCGCGCCAGCAGGGCCGCGCAGTACAAGGCGCCCAACAGGTGCAGCGGCGCATGGGCCATCGCCGGCAGGCCCACGCGCGGCCAGGCCAGGCGCACCCGCAACAGCGCAAACAAGAGCGCGATGCCGCTGAAGCTGGCCAGCCAGGCCGCCCATTCAAAGCGCCCGATGACGAAGGCGTCGATCTGCACCGCCGCCACGCTGAGCAGCCACAGCGTGGCCCAGGCGATCAGCAGCGGTTCGGCGAGCGCCTCTTGTCGCGGCGGCGAAGCGCTGCTGCCAGGATCGGCAAAACGCTTCACGAACAGGGCAGCGGCTAGCGAGGCTGCCGCCGCGATCACCGCATTGATCAGCGCGGCGTTGATGATTTCGGTGGGCGCGCCCCAGCGGTCGCGCGCATGAAGCATCGCCCCGCCCGCCAGCACCAGCAGCGCATAACCGAATAGCCGCGCCAGCCCGCGCGATTGCTTGAAGCCCAGCCACACCAGGCCGGCGCCTTCGAGCGCCCAGGCCCCGGCGGTGCTGTGGGCATCCAGCGCGAAGGGAATCACCAGGGTGAGGAAGACGGTACCCACCGCGAGGCTGCCCTCGAAGGCCGTGGCCAGCGCCGGGCGCCTGCGCATCCAACTGGCCAGGGCGAACCGGATCTCTCCGAAATTGCTCAAACAAAGGTGCGGTATTGCTCTGTGACCCTGTGACTGGGCAGAGGAACCTGGAAGCCGAGCGAGGATGCTCAGGTGGTTCATGAGAGGCATTGTTGCCTTCGCATTATGGAAGATTCAAACGGTGGTGGGTGCCTGTGGAGCTTGTGGGCTAGGCTGGAGTCCTGTGGGCAACCCGCAGGGTTGTCCATAGGAAGCAGCCGGTCTCCGTAGCGAAGCGAAGGAGAAGTCCACAAATCCATAGGCAGCAAGGTCCGCCACCTGGCAGCCGACCGCTCCTTCTTGGTTGTGGGCCCTGCGATTTCAGAAGGCTCGTTCTTCCTCAACGACGCCCGCGCTTCAGTCGCTTCGAGGCTTCAGCAATTCGTGCGGCTGCACGCCCAGCGCGACGGCGAGCCGCTCGACGTTGTCCAGCGAGATGTTGCGCGACAACCTCTCGACGTGAGCGACAAAGGTTCGGTGCAAACCGCACTCGAACGCCAGGACCTCCTGCGACCAGCCTTTCTCGTGCCTGAGGGCGACGATGTTCGCCGCCAGCGCTTCCCTTGCGCTGGCGTGCTTCTTTGACTGGTTTGCGGCTCCTGGAGACATCGAGGTTCAGTCTCCCGGCGCGCTGCTTTTGAGTCAGCCGCGTTTAAGTCACAATCCTGGGGCCGAGGGCGCGCGACGCCTGCGCAGAGCCGTCGGCGCCCCCTCTCGTCAACCCAGGAGGAAGCAAGCATGTCGAGGAACAAGCTGCTGTTCGTCGCGGTTCTGGCCGCGTCCGTCTACACATGTTGGCGCCGACCGAAAACTGAGCCACTTATGAGGGTTGTGCCGACCCAAAACT
>CADEDE010000025.1 GCA_902825995.1 uncultured Burkholderiales bacterium | reverse complement strand
GTTTTGGGTCGGCACAACCCTCATAAGTGGCTCAGTTTTCGGTCGGCGCCAACAAACATGGTCAGCGGATACGCCGGATTCGCCTCCATGAGCTGCGTGCCGAGCGCAGAGGTCCTGGAACTCGTGACCAAATTTGATGTGTTGGCCGTGGCAGGGCACGAAGGGCAGATCGCGTTCACGATCGTCACCAGCACAGACCGGTTCGAGTGCGAGTTGCGCAGGGGTGATGCCCTTCGGCTGTCACTGTGGGCGAACGCGGTCGCTTGGGGGGTGGATCACTGCGGCACGGACCTTTGGCAACGATGCAAGATGGAACTGGCCGCGCACTCGGTGGCCCCGGGTTGGGTCACGCTTGTCGCCCGGTCAGCCCGCGCCTGGGAGCGTGCCGACCTGATTGCCGTCGTCTCGGTGCACGAGCTGGTGTCAAGGCTCCGCGGAGCCTTCAATCGACTGGCCGCCAAAATCGCGCTCGACCCCAGCCTTTGGAGTCACGTATGTCTGATCGACGTTGCTCCCGAGCTTGAAAACGGCAGTGCCAGTGTCGGTCACCTTGCGGAACTGCATCACCTCGCCATGAGGGAACTGTTCTGCGACATCGCGCAGCGACTGGCCGAACGCCATCAACCAAAGAGCAAATTGGAGGCACTGCAGTTGCGGATGCGGCAGGTCCTCTTCGACTCGGTGACCGTCCAACGCGTAGAGCGGGCGTTGGCGCTTCCAGGCAACTACGACTTGTTGTCCGCCGACGAGCGATTGGCCGTGCTTTGCTCACGTAGCAACGTCGTGCTGCAAGCGCCGATGGCAGAGCCGCTTGATCGTTTAGCCTGGCCCGAAGTCCCCAGGCCTGAACATTGGGGGACCATCTCTATGCAGCCACCGTGATGCCAGCGCCGTGCGCGCGACGCGCAGGTCGAACAATGATTTCCACCCGCTGGTCGAGCGATACCAAGGCCTGCATCAGGCGCTCGAGCGAGATGTTCTGGAGCTTGTACCGCCGCACCTGCGACACCTTAGGCTGCGTCATCCCGGTGATCGCCGCGACTTCCGTCTGACTGAGGCCACGCCTTTCGACCAGCTCGTTCAACTTGACTGCGAGAGATGCCTTGGCCGTCAACTCTTCCGCGTCCTCGAACCCGAGGTCGACCAGCACGTTCTCGGTACCCTTCTGACTACGCTTGCTTTCCATCGCTACCCCCGGCCAAGCCCATAACGGGCGAGCACTGCCTTCAATCGGTTCTCAACCAACTCAACATCCTGCCGTGGCGTCGCGATGCCGGCCTTGGACTTCTTCTGAAACGCGTGCTGCCGTAGCCCCAGAGGCCCTCCAGGCTGCCCAAACAGGCAGGCAAGCCATCTAGCTTCAATTGAGCCAGGATCTCGCGCCTGAACTCGAATTCGAGCCTCCAGACAGGTGTGATCTGATCCCAGCCAAGTCGGCAGCCGCCCCGAACTTGTCGTCGTCAGCGCCTCCCCTGGGCGGCTTCTTCCAGCTTGCACAGCATCTCGAGCGCGAGCGCGTTGCGGTCGTAGTGTCCGGCTGCCTTGAGGCCCCTTGCACGGCACTGCACATTCAGCGTGCGATCGTCATGCAGGCGTTGTACGCCCGCGGCAAGCTGCTCCGCGTTCTCGGGCTCGAATACCAGACCGACACCTTCGCGCTCAACGATTTCGGCCGACTCGCCTGCCACGCCGTGAAGCACCGGCAGGCCCATGCCCATGCACTCGAACAGCTTGGAGGGGATCACGGTCGTGAAGAGCTCGGTGCGGCGCAGGTGGATCACCGCCACGTCGAGCAGTGACCAGTAGCGCACGACCTGGTCCTTCGGCACCGAGTCGCAGAACACGACGTTGTGGAGCTGCATCGTACGGGCCTGCTCGACCAGGGCCGCCTTGCGGGCGCCATCGCCGAGCAGCAGGATGCGGTAGCGTGCACCATCGGGCGTGCGCCGCAGCCGGTCGGCGGCTTCGAGCAGCGTCTCCAGCGCGTGCGCCATGCCGTGCGTGCCCACGTAGCCGGCGACGAAGCAGCCCTGCAGCCCAAGCCGGGCCTCGAGCTCGGCATCCTTCGGCCTGGGCGAGAACTGCGCGATATCCACGCCGTTGGTGATCACGTCGATCTTCGCGCCGTCGATGCCACGCTCCTGCAGTTTGCGGCGAAACGAGTGCGTGACCGAGACGATGCGCGCCGCACGTCGGTAGAGGAACAGTTCGAGCCGCTCTAGCGCGCGGATCACGCGCGAGGCCTGCATCGCGCCGACCGCCTTGATCGACTCGGGCCACAGGTCGCGCAGCTCGAATACGAACGGCCGGCGCTTGACCGCCGCCACGAACCAGGCCGCCACCGCAGTGAAGAACTGTGGCGAGGTGCCCACCACGACATCGGCGCCGCGCACGAACAGTGCGGCCAGGCCGCCCGCCAGCATGAAGCTGAGGTAATCGAGCACGCGCCGCGCGAAGCCTTCGTTGGCGGTGATGTAGGTCCAGACGCGAATGACGCGGATGCCGTCGATCCACTCCTGTTGCCAGAGCCGGTTGCGGTAACCGTCGAATACGTGGCCTTTCGGGAAGTTCGGCGCGCAGGTGATCACGGTCACGCGGTGGCCGGCACCCACCCAGAGCCGGCAGTGTTCGTGCGTGCGGCTGGCTGGCGCATTGACCTCGGGAGGGAAGTTGTCGGTGAGGAAGAGGATGTGCATCAGGGGCCCCAACTCCAGCGCACAGTGCTTTGGCCGTCCACGAGCTGCACCGCAAGCGTCACCGCCTCGGTGAGCGTACCGAAGCGCTGCGCATGCTGTGTGGATTCGAGTAGGGCGTGGCCGACGATCACGCTGACGCATACAGCCATGGAGCCACCGTCGTTGACGCGCCACGTGCGTTCGTCCTCGCGCTCTAGCGTGAGGCCTGGCGCGAGGTGGAAGCGCGCGACGGCGCCTTCGCGGGCAGGCGGCTTGAGGCGGTCCTCGACCACAAGCGCTGTGGCGTCGAGTTGCCAGCGGCGCTCGTGGCGCGGCGAGCCGGGCAGGCGCGCATAGCCATCGTGCGAACCCTCGACGACCCAGCTCTGCACCTTCAGCGGGCCGGGCCGGGCACGGCGGCCGACGCGAAAGCCTGCCCAGACTTCCGATGAATCGTGGGCACCGATTTGCACCGTGCTGTGCGCTGCCGTGCCGCGCTCGAGCTGCCGGCGCGGCCCCGTTCCATAGATCGAGGTGCCGCGATTCACAACCACCTCGCGGCCGTGCACCGAGAGCTCGAAGCTCAGCGTGTCGGCGTGCGCGTGCCCTGGCAGGTAGTCGGGGCCGATCGGTGCCACGTCCAGCAGCGCGACAGCGGCGCCGCGCACCGCGCGGATGTAGCCGCTGGGCTGCATCACCCGCACGCCCTCACCGCTGGCCGGCGCCGCCGTGATGCCCAGGGCGGCGGCATAGCGCTCCAGGTCGGCGGTCGCCGGTGCAATGCCCTCGGCGCAGTCGTTGAAGCGTGCGAGCCCGCCGCCGGGATGCTGCATGCAGCGCAGCCAGTGCAGCATGGCTTGGCTGTGCCGGCGAAGTTCGGGTACGAGCCGTTGCGCAACCGAGGCCGCGGGCGCGCGCGCCGCGATGACGTTGATCAGGTCGAGCAGGTCTTCCAGCGCCAGCGCGTGGTACATCGGTGTGCGCTCGAACTGGGCGCCGTCGGAGAGGATCTGCTCCGGCAACTCGCGCTCGACGATGCGCAGGCCCTCGGCCAGCCAGGCTTCGGATTCGGCGCCCTCGAAGTAAAGACCGGCGAAGACCAGCGCCTTCGCATTGACCAACAGGTGGTTGCCGAGCAGGTGCCACTCGATCCGCCGCATGAGCCAGCGGGCCTGGACCGCGAGGCTGTGCACCCACGCCGGCGCGGGCGCCTCGCCGCCGGCGAACCACTTCACCCAGTTGACGATGCGCAGGCTGACCGGGTAGGGCGCCCAGGCCGTGCCCCGCACAGGCGGGTTGTCGGCCAGCCAGCGCTCGACCAAGGCGCGATGCCAATCGCGACGCATCGGCGCGCCGGTGGCGTTGAGGTCGTCGAAATAGTGCTGGTTGTAGCGCCACAGCAGTGCAATGCCGGGGGCGTCCCAGCCGATCTCCGCCAGGTCATGCTCCTCGGCCAGAAAACGCATGCGCGTCGGCCCGGCCAGGCTGGCCTCGCGCGCGGGCGGCGGCACCCAGCCGGCCCGTGCCGCACGCACCGGCGGTGCCGGGCGGACGTCCGGGCGCGGGCGGTGCAGCCGGAAGCGCACGCGGCCGAACACCTGCTCGGCCTTCAGCCAACGCACAGTGCGCCACAGGCGGCCGAGTTGCGCCACCGCGCTGCTCACCCGAACCCGTGCCCGCGACTCGCTGCGCTCATCGAAGTGCCTCTTCGATCCCGATGCTGATGCGGCCCACTTCCAGCAGCTCGGCCAGCGTGATGGGCGGCTCGCCGCCAGCCTGGATGGCCTGCACGAACGCAGCGGCACAGGCGGCTTGGCCCTTGTCCTGACGCCACAGGTTCATTTTCGTGAACCCCGGCCAACCGAAGCCGGTAAGGCGGCGGAAGTTGTCCAGTTGCAGCACGCGGCCGGCGGCAAAGACTTCCAGCCGCTCCTTCGGGAAGGCCTTGCTGCCGTTGGCCAGGTACAGCACGGTGCCGAGCGAGCCATCGGCGAAGCGCAGGGTCACGCTGGCTGTATCGGCCGTGGCCGCAGCCATGCGCGCGACCTGGAACGATTCAATCGTCGCGCCGGCCAGGAAGCGCAGCAGGTCCACGAAATGGCAGCCCTCGCCGACCAAGCGGCCGCCGCCGACGGCCGGGTCCTGCGTCCAGTGCTGCGCCGGGATAGCGCCGGCGTTGACCGTCATCACGAAGGTCTTGGGCCCCGGGGTGCCCGCCAGCAGTTGCTTGACCTTCACTGCCTGCGGTGCGAAGCGGCGGTTAAAGCCCACCATCACCAACTGTTTGGGCGCTGCCGTGGCGGCGGCCTCGATGCGATCCAGTTCGTCCAGCTTGAGCGCCAGCGGCTTCTCCACGAACACGTGCTTGCCGGCGGCCAGGGCGCGCAGCACGTAGTCGGCATGGGTGTCGTGGCGCGTGCTGATGACGACCGCGTCGGTACCGGGGTCGGCCAGCAGCGCCGCGCTGTCGGTGGTGGCTTCGGCGAAGCCGAATTTGCGGCCCAGGTGCACGCTGCTGGCGCCACCAGCCGATGCAATGCGCGCCAGCCGCGCGCCGGCGGCCTTGAGTGCCGGGATCAGTACCGCGCCGGCATAGTTGCCTGCGCCGATCACGCTGACCCGTGGCGCACTGGGCGAGGCTGTGCTGCTGGCGGCCGCGGGCAGCACCACGGTGCGCTCCGTGGGGGCCGTGGAGGCCCCGGAGGTGGCGGTGCCGGCAGCTTGCGCGGCGGCGGCCTCGGCATAGCGCAGCACGATGCCCAGCGAAGGCTCGCTGCCGCCGACCACCGCATAAGCCTGCGGCGCCTGCGCGATGTCGAACCGGTGCGAGATGAGCGGCGCCACGTCCAGCCGCCCTTCGGCCAGCATGTCCAGCACCGCCTCGAAGTTGCGCTGCTCGGTCCAGCGCACGAAGCCGAGCGGGTAGTCGTGCCCCTTGTCCTCGTAGTTCGGGTCGTAGCGGCCGGGGCCGTAGGAGCAACTGACCTGAAAGCTGAGTTCCTTCCCGTAGAAATCGGCGCGCGAGAGCTCGAGACCGGCCACACCCACCAGCACGATGCGGCCGCGCTTGCGGCACATCAGCGCGGCCTGGTGCATTGGTTCGCTGCTCTTCGTGCTGGCAGTGATGATCACGGCGTCCACGCCACGCCCGCGCGAGAAATCCATCGCCGCGGCCACAGGATCGGCACCGCTCTTCAGGTCCACCACCTCGGCGCCGACGCGGCGCGCGAGTGCCAGCTTGTCGGCGTCGAAATCCAGCCCCAGCACGCGACAGCCTTGCGCCTTGAGGAGTTGCACCGTCACCAGGCCGATCAGGCCGAGCCCGGTCACCACCACCGTCTCGCCCAGCGTCGGCTGCACGAGGCGGATGCCTTGCAGCGCGATCGCGCCAAGCACCGTGAACGCCGCCGCCTCGTCGCCGACGGCGGACGGCACCTTGGCGCAGAGGTTCACCGGCACGGCCACCATTTCCGCATGGCGGCCGTTGGAGGCCACACGGTCGCCCACCGCGAAGCCGGCGACGCCGGCACCGATTTCGACCACCTCGCCAACATTGCAGTAGCCCATCGGCATCGGCTGGTCGAGCTTGTTCCGAACCGCTTCGAACGTGGGCATGAGCCCGTCGGTGCGGATTTTGTCCAGCACCATGCGCACCTTGTCGGGCTGCTGGCGCGCCTTGTCGATCAGGCCGGCCTTGCCGAAATCGACCAACATGCGTTCGGTGCCGACCGAGACCAGCGTTCTGGTGCTGCGGATCAGCAACTGACCACTGCCGACACGCGGGCAAGGGACTTCGGCGACTTCGGTGGAGCCGTCCTTGAGGTTCTGCAGGACTTGCTTCATAAGGCTTCGATCTCGTGCGCCAATCGCGCCGCGCTCTCGCGGAAGGAAAACACCGATTGGCGTGTACCGCTGCGCACCATGTCGGCAATGTGCAGCATCAGCTGCGTGGAGCGGACAACCTCGTCCCAGTCGCGCTGCATCGCGCCGCCGAAGGGCTGGCCGATCGCACCGCCGTGGCCCACGTCCTTGGGCCAGAAGCGCCGGCGCATGAGCCGCTCGCCCTGCCAGATCGTCAGGTGGCGGAAGTCGTCGATCTTTGCGATCGTCCCGTGGTGCTGGATGTGGATGGTCTCATTGATGCCCTCGAAGGGCTCGGTGCGCGAACTCAGCACCAATGAGAACAGGTCGCCGCGATCGCTCGAGATGCCGATCGCGAGGTTGTCGTCGGGTTCGGCCGCATCAGCCACTGTCAGCGCGATCTCCAGCCGGTCGGGCAGGCCGCGCCAGGCGAGCAAGTGGACGAGCAGGTCGAGCCAATGGCCGATGTTGCCGCACACCCGCGTACCTTCCTCGGGGCGGCGGTACCAGTGGTCCGGCGCGATGACGTGGCCGGACACGAAACACTGCAGCGTGATGCCCTTCGTCGGGTCGATGGTCATCTGCTCGCGCAGCGCGCGGATCGCCCCCGCGAACGGCCGGTTGTAGCCGGCGAACACACGCGCCTTCGAGCGGCGCTGCGCGGCGATGAGCGCGGCGAGCTGCGCTTGGCTGACCGCAACAGGCTTCTCGATGTAGGTATCGATGCCGCGTGCCAGGCTCTGCAGCGCGTAGGGGGTGTGCGAAGCATGGTTGGAAGTGATGTAGACAGTGCGCAGGCCTTCATGCGCGAGCAACGCCTCGGCGCTGCGCGGTTGCGCCTTCACGCCGAGCGAGCGCGCAAATGAAGCCTGCGTGGCCACGTCGATGTCGTAGCAGGCGGCGATGCGCCTGCCGTGCCGGCGCAGGAAGTAGCCGATGGTCGCGAAGGCAAACTGGCCGCAGCCGATGACGCCGATGTCGGGTGTGGCGCGCCGCAGTGTCGGCATCGCCAGGCCCAGGCGCAAGCGGCCGGCGGCCTTGAACAGGGTGCGGCCCGGGCCGTAGATGCCAGTGAAGCGAGCGACCTTGCGCCACGAAGCTGCCACCGTCATCGCAGTCTCATGCCGCCTGGCCGGTGACCTGGCGGTAGACGCCCAGCAGCCGGCTCGCGTTGCGTTGCACGCTGAAGTTGTGCTCGGCCATCTGGCGCGCCGCGTCGCCCATGCGGCGCGTCGCATTGCGGTCGGTGGCCATGCGCTCGATCGCCGCGGCGAGTTGGTCGGCGGAACGCGGCGCGATCGCCAGGCCCGTCTCGCCGTGGACCAGCGTGTCGGCGCGCGGCTCGCGCACCGCCACGATGCTGGGCACGCCGAAGAACGCGGCTTCGAAGATCGGCCGCCCCGGCGCGTCGTAGTGGGACGGAAAACACAGCACGTCCATGTGGCGGTAGGCGCGCGCAATCTCGGCCGTGAAGCCCACCAGGTGAACCCGGTCGCGCAGCGCATGGCGGTCGAGGGCCGCCTCGACCTCGGTGCGCACGTTCTGCGCCAGTCCGAGCGCCTTGACCACGCGAGCCTTCAGGCCGCGCGACGGCTGGACATCGTCGCCGACGATGATGAACTCCACGTCCAGGCCGCGCTCGCGCGTGATGCGTGCCGCCTCGACCAACTCGTGGATGCCCTTGACGAGCAGCAGGTTGCCGACGAACCCGACCTTGAACGACTCTGGCCGCAGCACCTGCAGGCGGCGCTCGAAGGCCTCGTCCGCACCGGTCGCCTCCTTGGGCGAGAAGGCGTTGTGGATGACCTCGACCGGCAGGTTCGCGGGCAGGCTGGCGCGCACGTTCTCGTCGATCGCGATGACGGCGCGCGCCTCGCGGCGCAGCATGCGGTGGACCCAGCGCGTGCGCCACGAGCGTGTGTCATCGTGCGCCACCGAGCGCACGTGCACCACCGCGGGCACACCGAAAATGCGGCGCGCGAGCCAGAGCGGGACGAGCCCGGTGAACTCGTTCAGGTGGATCAGGTCGACCTCACCCCAACGCCGGCGCGCGCGGCGCAGCGCTACCACCGTGAAGGGCAGGTAGGCCAGCTCGCGCAGCAGCACCAGCCAGCGTGTGCCGCGGTAGTGGCTGTAGCGGGTGTTGTCGAACTGGCTCATGCCGCGCGATTCGACCACCTCCCCCAGGCGCGAGAAGAAGCCGGTCACGCTGCCGCGTTGCGTCACGAAGCGCGGCTGCACGGCGCCGGGCGGGAAGGCGCGGATCGCCTCGAACAGGCTGCGCGAGGCGCCGCCGAACGGGCCGATCATGTGCAGATAGAGCACGCGCAGCGGCCTCATCCGATAGACCTGCGCCCGGCGTTCACCATCTTCTTGGCAGTCTCGAACAGGCCGTGGCTGGTGCGGTAGTCGAAGAAGGTCTGGGTCGGTGCGGCCATGATCTGCTCGAATTGCTCGTTCGTCAGCCCGAGCTTCTTGATGCTGTAGTCGCGGTCTTCGAGCAGCGCACGTTCTGGGAAGACCGGTTCCTGCATCGCCTCGAGCGCCTGCTCGCGTGTCATCTGGCCCGAGCAGATCAGTGTCGAGCAGTGGGCCTTGCGCTTGTCGATGTCGAACTTTCGCGGCAGCACGTAGGCCTGGAAGAAGCGCGTGTAGATCGACTCGTAGTGCTTGCCGCCGTAGTAGACCCAGCCGAGCTTTTCCTGAAGCAGTTGCATCGCCTGCGCCTTGTCGTATTCGATGTGGTTCAGGATCGAAACCATGCGGATGCGGCGCAGGAACACGTAGTAGAAGAGCCCCGCCAGCGAGAAGTGCGGGTAGGTCGTGAGCCGCTGTGTGCCGAAGCGGCGGTGCACGTCCTTCACGTAGCGCCAGTCGAAGTAGCCGTAGCCCCACTTCTCGGGCAGCACCGCCTCGGTGGCGACGTTGGTGCCGGTGATGACGTGGCGGATGCCGTTCTTTGCGGCCATCCGGTAGAGCAGCGCGAAGATCGCGTGGTCGGTCGGCACTTCGCCGTCGGGGGTGGAGGCCTTCAGGAAGGAGACCTGCAGGTCGCGGAACTCCTCCCAGTCGATCACGTGGGTGTAGAGGTCGATGCCCAGAACCTTCAGCGTCTTCTCGATGTTGGCGACGGCCAGTTCGGAGTTCCAGCCGTTGTCCAGGTGCACGGCGAGCGGGCGCAGCCCGAGGTCCTTCACCAGCCAGGCGACGTAGGTGCTGTCGACGCCGCCGCTGACGCCGATGACGCAGTCGTACGGCCTGCCCTGACCGGAGCGGCGAATCTCGGCGACGAGCGCTTCGAGGTGCTGGCGGCGCTCGGCCACCGGGATCAGGCGCTCGCGCGAGACACGCTCATAGCGATGGCAGTGGTTGCAGATCCCGGCAGCGTCGAAGACGATGTCGGGGTCGCTGGTGTCCATGATGCAGCGGGTGCAGGTCTGGCGGGCGGTCATTGGATCGATTCAAATACCGGGAACAGGGCCAGCGACGATCCGTGGTTCGGGTTTGACGCGGCGCCGTAGCCGGCGCACGCCGAACACGGCGGACAAACGATCCGGCGTACACAACGCCGCGGCCCACAACACATACACCGGGTAGAAGTAGCGGGGCGTGTAGATCGGCGTGATCGCGAACACAGCCACGTAGATCAGGCTCAGATAGACGAGGTCGTTGCCGAGCCTGAATCGCCGGGCACGCAGCAGCGCGACGAAGAGCAGCAGCAGCGTGGTCGAGTGCAGCAGCTGCCAGAAGTCGTTGTAGGCATTCGTCGGGTTGAACAGGCGGTCCAGCCGCAGGCCCATGCCGAACAGCAGGTGGGCCGCCTTGACCGGGAAGATTGCCCAATACCAGCCGCTGTCCTGCAGTGAAACCAGCTTCTCGTAGAAGCCGGACCCTTCGTAGCTTTCGGCGGCATCCTCGAAGTTGATCCGGATCGGCTCCAGGGTCGCGGCCAACTGCACGTAAACCACCGACAACGCTGCCAGCAGGAGCAGCAGGGTCGCGCGCCGGTGCTGGCGCAGCGGATTCACCGCGCCGACCATCATGCTGGCGGCGATCAGCACCATCGTCAGTTGCCACCGCACCAGCACCGACACGACGGCGGCCAGGAGCAGCGCGCCGATCGAGCCCACTGCGTGGGCGCGCACCAGCAGGGCGACGAAGACCAGCGAGATGATTTCCTTGTTGACCGACAGCAGGCTCGAAATCGTCATCGGGTTCACGAGCAGCACGAGCAACAGCTTGAGCGCGTCCAGCCGCAGCGATCGCGCCAGACTCGTCACGCCAAAGGCCAGCAGCAAGGCATTCAATGCCAGGATCGCGTAGTAGTTTTCACCCGCCAGTTGCAGCAGGACCAGTGGGCCGAGAAAGTTGGCGGCCACGCCCACCATGTCCGCCAAGGTCTCGACGTGGCCCAAGCCGCCCCGGGCCGCTTCGTGGTATGTCGGCGAGTCGGCAAAGAACTGGAAGTCGTTCTTGCCTTCGAGCGCGTCGATGCCCACCATGGACAGGAACAGCGCGCCAAGCAGCGCAAGAGCCACCACCAGCGCCACCGCAGGGGCTCGACGCATTCTGCGGGCCCTCATGCCAACACCTTCTCGAGTTCTCCGCGCGGCGAATACGTGATCAGCACGGCCCGGTGCGGCCCGTGGAACACGAACATCGCACCTGCCGCGACGGCCGCCGCGCCGCCCTCGCGGATCGCGGCACCAAAGTCGCTCACCGATCCGGCCCCGCCCGAGGCGATCACCGGGATGCCGACCGCCGCGGTGACCTTGGCCAGCAATTCGAGTTCGTACCCCTGCATCGTGCCGTCGCGGTCGATCGAGGTCAGGAAGATCTCTCCGGCGCCGGCCGCCTCCATGCGCTGCGCATACTCGACCGGATCAATGCCCGTCGCACGGGTGCCGCCCTCGACGCAGACCTCGTAGCGGCCGAACAGCCTGCGGCGCACGTCGATCGATGCCACCACGGCCTGGGCGCCGAACTCGCTCGAGGCGTCGCGCAACACCGCGGGCTCGCGCCAAGCGGTCGTGTTGAAGACGACCTTCTCGACGCCGAGCTTGAAGATACGGCGCGCCTGCTCGACCGTGCGGATGCCGCCACCGTAGGCCAGCGGCATGAAACATTCGCTCGCCACCTCCTCGATGACCGAAAACGAAGGCCCGCGGTTCTCCTTCGAGGCGCTGATGTCGAGCAGCACCAGTTCGTCGACTTCCTTGTCGTTGAAAATCTTGATCGCGTTGATCGGGTCGCCGATGTACTTCGGATTCTTGAAGCGCACTGTCTTGACGAGGCCCGCGCCGCGCAGCAGCAGGCAGGGGATGACGCGGGTCTTCAGCATGGTCAGCAGCGCTGCGCGAAGTTGCGCAACAGGTGCATGCCGAACTTGTGACTCTTCTCGGGGTGGAACTGAACGCCCCAGACGTTGCCTCGGTGGAAGCCACTGTGGAAAGGCTCGCCATAGGTGGTGGTCAGCAGCACGTCCTCCGGCCGCTCGCACCGGATGCAGTACGAGTGCACGAAGTAGAAGCGCGGTTCTTCCGGCAGTGCGTCCACGAGCGCGGCCTCGCGCACCGGACGCACCAGGTTCCAGCCCATGTGCGGGACTTTCAGCGCCGCATCGGTGGGCTGGAGGCGCAGCGCCTGCGCGTCGATCCAGCCCAGGCCCCGACGCATGCCCTCGGTGCTGCCGTGCGTCATCAGCTGCATGCCCAGGCAGATGCCCAGGACCGGCACCCGGGCGCCCAGTACGCGTTCGCCGAGCACCGGGATCAGGCCGCTCCGCTCGAGGCTCTCCATCCCGGCGTCAAACGCACCGACGCCGGGAAGGATGAGCTTGGTGGCGGCGGTGATGCGGACAGCGTCCGACGTGATTTCCGAGTCGACGCCGATCTTCTTAAGCATGTTGCGGATCGAGCCGAGGTTGCCCACGCCGTAGTCGACGATCGTGATCAAGCTGTCCTCCGACATACATGCGAAGGAGCGCCGCTGAGCAACGCATCGAGCGCTGCCCCGCCGCTCCCCGGATCCCTGGCCGCCACGGTGCCGCGACGGGTGTCGACCAAATGGATAAGTGTAGATGCGAGCTGGGCCGGGCCGCCTGTTTCCAGAACGGCCGATCCGGTGCCCAACAGCGGCGCGAAGAGTTCGGCACCATAGGACGTGGTGAGCACGGAGGGCACGCCGAACTGCGCCGCTTCGATGACGGTGCTGGAGCTGTGGGTCATGTGCACGTCGACGGCGGGCAGCAGGGCGTGCAGGGGCAAGTCCGTGCACCCGTCGAGTTCGAACCGGATGCCGACATCCAGCCGCGCCCGGACCTCCTCCCGGCGCTCCAGCATTGCCGGATGCAATCGCACCCAGAGCACCATGCGGTCGCCGGCCTCGGCCATCAGGCGGCACAGCGGCTCGAGCTGCTCCGCCGGGGCGAGCCCGAATTGCAGCGTCACCAGGACCACGGGGCGCCCGTCGGCGCGCTCGCGCATCCGGCGCGCCGCCTCCAAGGCGGGTGCGACACCCGACCATGCCGAGCCGGGTTGCCACACGCCCAGCCAGGGATTGCCGCCGACGACCGCCGAATGGCCGGTACTTGCGCTCCAACCCTCGATCACCTTGCGTTCCCAATCCGACCAGACCCAGAAGTGGTCCGGCAGGAGGGCATGTCGCCGGCCTTCCTCCGGCTTCGGCCAGGCCGCGTAGGCCGGGTGGAATTCACCCTGCACACCGTGTTGAAGGTCGACCACCGGTATACCGAGTTCGCGGCAGGCATAGACAAACGCCATGCCTTCGAGGCTGTAGTAGCTCACCACGAAGGCCAGCCGCGGACTGGTTTTGGCGAGCCGACGTCGGTACGCGGAGGCAACCGAATGCAAACGGCCGCCATCGGAGTGGATTTTCACCGCTTGCAACGCCGCGGTGCCAAAGCCTGCCGCAGCGAGCCAGTCGAGCGCGCCACGGTGATCGGGCAACTGGAGATCGCGTGGTGCGAATCGTCCCCTCAAGGCACCCGCGAGATTCGCACGATCGATGGCGGGCTGCAGGAGCACTGACGGCGTCAGGCGCGGCTGATGGTAATTGTGCAATGGCGTCCACAGCGCGTTGGTCAGGCCGCGCTGCGCCGCGCTGGCGATGATCGGATCGCAGAAGCGCTCTGCCCATCGTTCGCCCAGGCGGGCAAAGGACAGTCCGTCTGACAGGAACACCAGATCCCGAGGCGTCGCCATCCGGTCGTTGCCGGGTGCATCGTCGTGGCGCACCCGTGCCGCGGCACGGGCACCGTTCAGTATGCCCTTGACGAGGCCAGCCATCCCGCGCTGCGTCGCGTGACCGGTGGGGGCGGCATAGTGGCGTGCCCATTCGGCGAAGAACCAGCGGATGCGCAACAGCGGCCAAAGCGGGATGCCTGCGACTTGCCATGCGCAGACGCCGAAGTTCGATTCGAGGTGCGCGAGCGCGGCCATCAGGTCCGATGAGTGCGGGCGTGCGTCAGCAATGGTTGTCGCGATGACACCGGAATGCCAGCCATGCTCCACCCGCATCATCTAGGCTGGCCCTCCACGCGTTTCGAGCGGATGAACTTTGCCGGCACGCCCCCCCAGATTTCGCCGTTGGGAACGTTGCGGGTCACTACGGCGTTGGCGCCGATCACCGCGTTGTCGCCGATTGCGATGCCCGGGCCGATGAATACGTTCGTTCCGATCCAGACGCCGTCGCCGATGTCGACGCTGGCTCGTATTGGCCGATCCTCGCCGGCGCGGAAATCGCAATCGGCGTCGGACGTCTCCGTGTAAATCCGCACGTTGTGCGAGATGCTGCAGCGGCGGCCCACGCGCACCCGGTGGCCGGCGCACGCCTGGATCGTGGACAGCTCACCGATGTAGCTTTCCGCGCCCAGCTCGATCGACCCATCTCCATACAACTGGATTCCGACGCCGTTGAACCGGAATTCGGCGTCGACTCTGTAGCGCGAGCGCAGGCTGCGGTAGATCACGCGCCAGTAGACCGCGCGCAAGCGCATGAGCAGGCCCGCCAGGAGCTGCCATCCCATGGTCAGCGCCTCCTCCACGAGCGACTCAGGGTGCGCAGTGCCAGTGCCGGCCGGTGCCAGGGCATGGGCTGGATACGCTGGGACAGCAGCCACGAAAGCACCAGCTGAGCGGTTTGCGCGCAGAGGTAAGCCGCGGCGGCGCCGCTCAGGCCATAGCGAGCTGTCAGGATCGAGGCCATGACGACGGCAAGCACCGCGGAACTGACGGTCGCTGCGCTCAGCCATTCGTTGCGGGCCGTGAAGAAGAACAACCCGGCGATGTTGAGGTAGATCGACGACATTGCCCCGCCGAGCAGGAACCAGAGCGACAAGCCTATGGCGGCCTGGTAACGCTCGCCCAGGAGGGCTGGCCCGACGACGGTCAGCAGCAACCACAAGAGCACAGCAACCAGGATCCACGCCGGGAGCAGCACGTACGTGGCCCCGACGACGCGCAAGCGTCCGCCGCCGAAGCGTCCTGACATCTGGGCGTACATCCACGGCGACACTGCCTTGACCAGCGTGTCGCCAAGCACGTTCATCACCATCCCGAGCTGCGCCGCCGCACCGTAGATGCCGAGCGCATCTGTCCCGAGGCGCGCCGACACGGTGAAGCGGTCCGCCAACGCCAGCAGCGCGCCGGCCAGCGCATGGGGAATGAGGGGCACGCCGAATCGCAGAAGGCGACGGACGTCCTGAGCCGAACATGCCCAGACCGAATCGCCCGATGCGCGCAGCAGGAGGACCGCTGCGACAGCTGCCAGCAGCGAGGCGAGCACCGCCCCCGCCACGCGGCCTTCTGCACCGAGGCCCAGAAGCAGCACGGCGATCAGCGACAGGCCCATGTTGATTGATGCCGCAATCACCTGGAACGTCGCCGACGGCAGAGCCCTCAGCTGGCTTTGCCACAAGGTCGTGCGCAACCCGGCCACGACGGTCGTGCCAGCAAGCAACGCCGCGAGCGGCCACAGCCACACTGCCAGTCCGAACCTGACATGCCACAGCGTACCTGCGACCAGCAACAGAGCTGCGCACAGCGCAGTGCTCCCCACCGCAAGGACCAGGGCCGATCCGACGTAGCTGGGGAATTCGACCTTGTCGCGGTCGAACCACTTGACCGAGACCGCGCTGTGCACGTTCAACCCGGCCAACGAGGTGCTGACGCTGACGAGCAGGAAGAAGCCGACGACGACGCCGTAGTCCTGCGGCGGAAGCGCTCGCGTGAGGATCGGCAGCAGAAGAAAGGGAACCGCTGCGGACAGTGCATTGGCGAGCCCGTAGATGGCACCGGCGCGCAGGAGACTCAAGCTCATTTTGGGACGGGTTCGCGGCGCAAAAGGGGCATTCAGCCGGCGATGAAGCGCCGCAGAATGCGCAGCCCCGCTGCACCGCTCTTCTCAGGGTGGAACTGGCAGCCGACGATGTTGCCGCGCCGGATGGCTGCGCAGATGCGATGGCCGCCGTAGAGACAGTCGGCGAGGCGGTGGGCCGGGTCGTCGTCGGGGGTGACGGCGTAGGAATGCACCAGGTAGACAGCGGTGCCCTCGGGGGTGTCGCCCAGCAGGGTTTCGTTCCACGAGACGCCTGCAGGGGCCTGCAACCCGTTCCACCCGATGTGCGGGATCTTGTGCGGCATGCCTGAGGTCGTGTGATCGGGAACCGCGACGACACGCCCCGGGATCAGCCCGAGTCCCTCGTGTTCACCGAACTCGTTGCTGGCCGTGGCGAGCATCTGCATGCCCAGGCAGATGCCCAGCAGGGGCCGCCCCGACGCGGCGTAGCGGCGGATCGGCTCGGCCAGGGCGCGCTCGCGGAGGCCCTTCATGCCGTCGGCGAACGCGCCCACACCGGGCAGCACGAGCCGCGGCGCCCTCGCGATGAGTGCCGGGTCGCTGGTGAACGTGACCTCGGCACCGCAATGCTCGAGCGCGCGGCCCACGCTGAAGAGGTTGCCGATGCCGTAGTCGATGACCGTGACCTGCATGCGATTCACACCGATCTCACCGGGATGCCGGCGGACCGGGCGTGGGCGCGCAGTTCGGCAAGCGTCGTGCGCTGGTAGTGCAGGGCATCGGCGAAGGCGACGGCATTCGCCGTCCCCTCGAGCACGACGTCCGTTAGGTCTTGCGGTTCGCCATAGCCGCCGCTGGCGATCACCGGCACCGTGACAGCCGAGGCGATCGCGCGGGTCAGCGCGAGGTCGAAGCCCTTGCGCGTGCCCTCGCGGTCGATCGAAGTGACGAGGATCTCGCCGGCGCCCAGCGCCACGCCGCGCCGGGCCCACTCGACCGCATCGACACCCGAGCGCTCGCGGCCGCAGTCGGTGAAGACCTCCCAGCGGCCCGGGGCCTGCTGCTTGGCCTCGATCGACAGCATCATGCATTGCGAACCGAATCGGCGCGAGACCTCGGTGACGAGTTCTGGGCGCCGCACCGCGGCGGTGTTGATCGCCACCTTGTCGGCGCCGGCGCGCAGCAGATCGCGCACGTCATCGACATTCCGCACGCCGCCACCCACCGTCATCGGCACGAAGACGTCGTGCGCCGCGCGGCGCACGATCTCGGTCAGCTTGCTGCGCCCGTACAGGCTGGCGACGATGTCGATGTAGATCAGTTCGTCGATACCCTGCTCGTAGTAGCGGCGTGCGTACTCCTGCGGATCACCGACGACACGCAGGCCTTCGAGATGCACCCCTTTGATCAGGTTGGGCCCCTTGATGTCGAGCCGCGCGATCAGCCGCACGTTGGCCATCGGTCAGTCCCCGTGCCACACCGCATGGCGCAGCTTCCATTCGCCGTGTTCGTATTTCCACAGGTGCGGCGAGCGGAACGAGTCGGCCAGGTTGTCGAAGTAGGCCCGATCCATCAGCGGCTGCTCGAACATCTTCGAGGCCTGCGGGAACTCCTTCTCCGGGATGCTGAGGTAGCGGAACACCTCTTCGGCGAAACGCTCGGGGAACTCGCCGTCGAAGCGCCGTGCCAGCGCCACGCCTTCGTCGCGTGTGATGTCGCCCGAACGGATCTCCTGCGCTGCATCGTAGGTTGCGCGGCCGATGCCGAACTTGATGAATGTGGTGTAGTAATGAAAATCGTCGATCCGGTCGTCGATGCTGTTGTACTTGCTGTAGGTGCCCGGTGTGCGTTCGGGTGAGGCCTGGAAGCCGCCGTGCTCGACAGAGTAGTAGTAGCAGCTCTGCGGGTGCCACTTCAGGTAATAGCCGAGGTAGTGCACCTCGACCTTCTGGCGCTCGATCTCGTCGGGGTTGGCGGGCAGGTAGGGTTGCAGTTCATGGGCATCGACGCCGAAGTGTTCCTGCAGGTCGGCCACCGACGTGCCACCGAGGTAGATCTTCGATTTGTCATCGGACGTGAAGTACGACCAATCCCGCTTGGCCGATTGCGTGTCAGCGATCGGGTTGCCGTACTCGGCCTCGTTCTCGCCGTAGAACACGAGCGGGATCTTGTGCAACACCGCCATCTTCGGCGCCAATGCCTTCTGGCCGAAGATAAAGGGTTGAAAGGGGTGGAACAGATTTTCCACCGCGAGACGGGTCACGAGCCGATGCACGCGGCCGTTGGGCGTGCATAGGAAGTTGTCGAAGCCCGCGTGCAACCAGGCTTGAAAGTTGCGCCAACCCCATTCGGTGTAGATATGCGGCGCCCATGTCACCGTAAGCGGGTGCATGCCGTACTTGTACTTGAGCACGTGCGCGGCGTAGAAACTGTCCTTGCCTCCCGAGCCGGGCACGACGCAGTCATAGGAGCCGTCATTGCTTCGGTGCTGATCGCACAACTCGCGCAGCAGTCGCTCGCGCTCGGTCCAGTCGATGCTTCCATGCTTCTGTTCGGCCATGCGGCAGGCGTCGCAGACACCGTCGGCATCAAAGTTGATCGTTACCTTCTTGCTGTCCTTGGTGTGTGCGTACTCGACTGCCGAGTTTGGACGCTGGTTCGAGATGACGCAGCGCTTGCAGAAACCCACTTGCAGCGGCAAGCCGTAGCGTGTGCTGTCCGGGATGTCCTTGCGGAACGGGGCGAGCTCGATGTCGCGGCGGCGAAGGTACTTAAGCATGGTCGTTCTCGGTGATGGACTTCTCGAAGGCCGCGAAGTCCGCAATGGTGTCGATGTCGATGGATCGTTCGGCGGGCATCAGATGTGCCACCGTCTCGCGCGTGACGAATGTGCGTGTCTGGCGCAACCACGCGATGTCGGCCACGTAGACGGCGCCGTTCAGTGTGTAGACCGCCGGCAGATCCTGGCGCCGCGTGACACCCGGCGGGGTCTCGACGACCGGCACGAGGCCTTGATTGTCGCCGAGGCGGTACATCCAGTACGGGCTCTGATCGACCGGACTGACCGACACGCAGGCCGGCGCGCCGCTGGATGCGAGGCGCTCGCAAGCGGCATCGATGTCGGCCGCAGTGCGAAGCGGTGAGGTGGGTTGCAGCAGCACGATCAGGTCGTAGCCGGGCAACGCGTCGAGCGCATGCATCACCACGTCGATCGTGGTTGCGGTGTCGCTGCCCAGTGCCGCGGGCCGCACGAACGGCACTTCGCAACCGCAAGCTCGCGCCGCGGCCATGATGGCGTCGTCGTCGGACGACAACACGACCCGGTCGACGCTGCGTGCTGCACGCGCTGCGTCCACGCTCCAGGCGAGCAGTGGCCGGCCGGCGACCGGCAGAGTGTTCTTGCCTGGCAGGCCTTTGGAGCCGCCCCGCGCCGGGATCAGCGCGAGGATTTTGCGCGTCCCGATCACCGGAACACCTCGTTGAAATCCATGTTGGCGCGCTCGAAGTCGGGCAGGCGGCCGATGTCGAGCCAGTAGCCGTCGATGGCGTGGCAACGCGTGCGCATGCCGCGTTCGACCATGGCCCCAAACAGCGACGGCATGTCGAAGAACTCGTTGCGCGGCACCAGGTCCAGCGCTTGCGGCGACAACACGTACATGCCGGCGCTGACGACGAAGCGCTGCACCGGCTTCTCCTCGATCGCCTCGATGCGACCGTCGCGTTCGCGTACGACGCCGAAGGGCACCTGCATCTCGTAGTCGCGCACGGCCATCGTTGCGTCGGCGCCGGCCTCGACGTGGAGGTCGACCATGCGGCCGTAGTCTTCCTTGGTCAGCAGGTCGGCGTTGGTGACGACGACGGGCAGCGTGGGCCGCTCCGGCAACATGCTCAGGGGACCGGCAGTGCCCAGGCGTGTCTGCTCGCGCAGATAGCGGATATCGACGCCCAGCGCGCTGCCGTCTCCGAAGTGCGCCTCGATCTGCTCGGACTTGTAGTTGACCGCGAAGTAGAAGCGACGAAAGCCCTGCTCGGCGTAGCTGCGCACGATCGTTTCGAGCAGCGGGCGGGCACCGATCTTGAGCATCGGCTTGGGCGTGTCGCGCGTGAGATCTTCGAGCCGGGTGCCCAGGCCGCCCGCCATGATCACGACCCAGTGTTCGCGCGCCGGAGTGGCGAGGTAGTCGTCAACGGTCTCGAGGCCGATCACGATACCCGCCGCATCGAGCACCGGGATCTGGTGCAGGCCGAGCCGGCGCATCGTCCCGAGAATGGAATGGTGCGCCTCCCCAGCCCGCGCGAAGGTCGGGGACTTGTGCATCGCTGCCTCGACCCGGTCGCCGAGGTTCAGGCCCCTGAGCAGCCCGCGTCGCGCATCACCGTCGCTGAGCGTGCCGAGCAGGCGGCGGTCGGTACCGACCACCAAGGCGATCTGGCAGCCCGCGCGGTCGATCGTCTCCAACGCCTCGCGCAGGCTTGTGTGCGGCCCGACCAGGGCCTGTTCCCAATTCTTCATGCGCTGTGTTCCAACAGGCGGGCCGGCACGCCGATCAGCACGCCGCCTCCGCCAAAATCACGAATCACCACGGCGCCCGCACCCACCACCGTGTCGGCGCCGAGACGCAGGCCTTCGCGTACCACAGCGCCCGCACCAAGATGGCAGTCCGCACCGACGCTGACGCTGCCGCAGACGAGCGCGCGCGGTGCAACGTGTACAAAGGGGTCCAGCGTGACGTCATGCTCGACCACGGCCGCAGTGTTGACGATGCAGCCCTCGCCCACGTGGGCGCCCGGCTGCACGACACACGCTGCGAGTAGCTGCGCGCCTGCGCCCACGTGTGCGAACGGCGACACCACTGCGCTCGGGTGGTGTACCGACACAAAGGTCCAGCCAACGGCTGTGAGACGTTGCTGCACGCTGCGGCGCAACGGTTCGCGGCGCCTGCTGCCGACACCGCCGATGCCATTGGCCAGTTGCACCGACGCTGGTGTGTGACCGTCCAAAACCCGATCGTCGCCGAGCACCGGCAGGCCGCAGAGCGTGCGGCCATGGCGAGCCGGGTCGGCGTCGGTGAAGCCGAGCACGCGCGCGCCCGCCGCCAGCAATGCGTCCGCCACCACGATGGCATGCCCGCCGGCTCCGACGATGATGATCGGCAGCGTCATGGTTCGATTGCGTCATCGGGCGCGTAGTCGCGTCCGGCCGGACGGCCGAGCAGGCTCCACAGGTCCATCGGCGAGATGCCGAGGCCGGGCCGCTTGCTGGTGAGCATGTCGGCCGAAAGCGTCTCGCCGCGGCGGATCGACCGTGCTGCTACCACGCTGCGCCGCGCGATCGGCCGGTTGCCGGACTCGCTCGCGGCCGGCGCCTTGATCGGCGAGCCGAGCGCCTGCTCGACGTTGCGGATCGAGGTCACCATTCGTGCCAGTTCCTTCGGCTCGAGCGATGCGGCGTGGTCAGGGCCGGGCAGCGTGCGGTCGAGCGTGAAGTGCTTTTCGATCACCCGCGCGCCACGCGCCACTGCGGCGATCGAGACTTCTATGCCTGCGGTGTGGTCGGAGTACCCGACCGGCAGGCCGAACGCGGCCGCCATGGTGTCCATCGCGCGCAGGTTGACCGCCTCGGGGGGCGCCGGGTACTGGGTCACGCAATGCAATAGCGTGACGTGGCGGACCAGCGCCGCCCGGCCTTCGTCGCTGGCATAGGCGGCGTCGAAGTCGGCGCGGCCGGAAGGTTCTTGTTCCTGGGTCAGGCCGAAGGCGATCACGCCCAGGGCCTGCTCGATGTCGGCCAGCGTGGACATGCCGGTCGAGACGATCAGCGGCCGGCGCAGCCGCGCCGCCTGCAGCAGCAACGGTCCGCAGGTGATGTCGCCGGACGGGATCTTGATCGCGGGCATGTCCAGCGTGGCCAGAAAGGACAGGCTCTCGGCGTCGAAGGCCGTTGACAGAAAGCGGATGCCACGTTCGCGGCAGCGCGCCAGCAGCGCTTCGTGGTCGGCCGGGGCAAGCTCGAGGCGGCGCAGCATCTCGAGCTGCGAACCGGCCTCCTGGGTGTTCGCCACCTGGTACTCGGCCTTGGCTGCCTTGGCGGTGGCGAGCTGCTCGGCCTTGAAGGTCTGGAACTTCACGACATTGGCGCCCGCATCCGCGGCCACATCGACCAGGCGTAGCGCCAGCTCGAGCGAACCGTTGTGGTTGACACCCGCCTCGGCGATCACCAGGGTTCGATCAGCCACGCGCGTCTCCGATCAGGTGGAAGGGCTTCTTCAGCAGATCACCGGCCGGGGGCAGCCGGTCGAGCAGTTCGACGATGCGCTGCGCGCTGCGCCCGTCCCCATACGGGTTGACGACAGCACTGCAGTCGAGCTCGAAGGCGCGGGCGAGGGTGGTTCCGATCTCCCGGCGTTCGGCGGCGCAGTGCAGCACCGACGCTGCCGCGAGCCGGCCACGCTGGCGCTCGCCGATGTTCACCGTAGGCACGCCAAACGACGGTGCCTCGTAGAGACCGCTCGACGAATTGCCGACAACCGCGTCGACCTGGGCCATCAGGCTCAGGTAGCGCAACTGACCGAGCGACGCATAGGTGTGCGTGCGAGCGGACCGGGCCTCAGCCCATGCGTCGAGCGCCGCAGCGATGGCCCGGCCGCCGGTGTCGGCATTCGGCCGCGTAAACCACAGCGTCGTGCCGACGTCGAGTGCGTCGAGAGCGGCGAGCAGTTCTGTGAACTGGCCCATGCCTGCGTCGGCCTCGAGCGTGACCGGGTGGAAGGTAACGAGCAGGTTGCGCGCTCCCAGCGGCGCGCCCAGAGCGGCTTCGAGTGCAGGCCGGTCAAGCAGCGGCCGGCGGCGCAAATGGTCGAGGCCTGGGCTTCCAACCACGTGGATGTGACGCGGGTCTTCGCCAAGCTGGCGCACGCGGCGTGCCGAAAGCTCGTTGGTGACGAAGTGCACCTGGGCCATCTTCGTAATGGCATGGCGGATCGACTCGTCGAACGCGCCTTCGGTCGTGTCGCCGCCGGCAATGTGGGCGACCGGGATGTTGTGAATGAGGCAGGCCTGAACAGCCGCCAGGATCTCGAAGCGGTCGCCGAGCACCACGACCACATCCGGGCGCAGTTGCGCGAGCGCATCGGACATGCCGATCACGCCGAGTCCGACCGACTTGGCGATGCCGCCTGGCGTTTCGCTGGCCAGCAGCATTTCGACGCGCCGCGACACGCTGAAGCCGTCTTTCACAATCTCGTCCACGGTGTGGCCGAACTCGGGTGAAAGGTGCATGCCCGTCGCGACGATCTGAAGCTCGATGCCGGCGCGCTCGCGCAGATCGTGCAGAACCCAATAAAGCAGGCCGTATTCGGCCCGGCTCCCGGTGATGGCGCAAATTCTGCGGTTCATGGCATCAGTCGGCCAGCTTCGAGCTGCTGGGCAGGTTGATGATGCGGGCTTCCACCTGCTCGGCCAGTGTGAGGTCGCTGCGCGGGCAGGCGGCGTACATCGGCAGCTTGTGCATCAACGTCCAGGCCGGGCGCGACATGTAGTTGGCATCGTTGAGCGCGGTGAGCAGGTCGTCGCGGCGGGCTTCCTGCCGGGCGTCCAGCACGATGGCGTTGAGCCAGTAGTTGCTCGATGTGCCCGCGGGTTCGCGCAGAAAGCCGACGCCATCGACCGGCGCGAAGGCGGCGGCGTAGCGCGCCGCGAGGCGGCGCTTGCGCGCCACCATCGAAGGCAGGCGTTCGAGCTGGGCACAGCCGAGCGCGGCATTCAGGTTCGGCAGGCGGTAGTTGTAGCCGACCTCGTCGTGCAGGAAATTCCAGCGGTGCGGTGTGCGCGCCGTGGTCGTCAGGTGCTTGGCGCGGCGGCCCAGGGCCGGGTCGTTGGTGAGGACCGCCCCACCGCCACCGGTGGTGACGACCTTGTTGCCGTTGAAGCTGAGGGCGGACAGCGAACCGACGTTGCCGGTGTGGCGGCCGTGGTAGCTCGAGCCCAGTGATTCGGCGGCGTCTTCGATCAGCACCAGGTGCCAGCGGCGCGCCACCTCGTCGAGCGCGGCCAGGTCGGCGGGGTGGCCGAACACGTGCATGACCACCAGTGCGCGAATGATGGCGCCGGTGTGCCGGTTGGTGCAGACGCCATCGACCACGCGGGCGGCCTCGCGCAGGTGCGCATCGAGCTTGGCGGCATCCACCCCGAGCGAGATGGCTTCGGAATCCACGAAGTGCGGTACCGCCCCGGCATAGGAGGCGGCGTTGGCCGTGGCGATGAAGGTCAGTGCCGGCATCAGCACCTCGTCGCCCGGCTTCACGCCGGCGAGCAGCAGGCAAATGTGCAGCGCCGAGGTGCCATTTGACGTGGCGACGGCATGGGCCGCGCCGGTGAATGTGCAGAGGTCACGCTCGAATCGGTCCACATACGAGCCGACCGAAGATACCCAGCCCGTATCCAGGCATTCCTTGACGTAGTCCCACTCATGGCCCGCGAACTCGGGCTCGTGAAGTGCCAGCATCTGCGCGGGTTCGCCCAGCACCTGGCGCACGGCATCCAACACCGCGGCGACAACCGGGGCGTCCTGCAGGACCGCAGAGGAAGCCATTGTGTTGCGCCTCAGATGTTGTATGTCCCGGCCTTGTAGCGGCGCAGGTTGTCGTGGTTGCCGAACCAATCGATCGTTTCGATCAGGCCGCGCTTCAGGCCCTCGATGCCGGCGTACTCGGGCGCCCAGCCGGCGAGATCCCGCGCGCGCGAGTTGTCGGCCCACAGGCGCTCGACTTCGCTGCCGGGCGGGCGCAGCCGCTGCTCGTCGCTGGTGAACTCGACTTCCCGGCCCATCAAGCCGGCGATCAGGCGGGCGGTGTCGCCGATCGAGATCTCGTAATTGCTGCCGATGTTGACCACTTGGCCGACCGCCGCATCGCACTCCGCGATCGCGACAAAGCCACGCACCGTGTCGCGCACGTAGTTGAAGTCGCGCGTCGGGTGCATCGCGCCGAGTTTGATCTGTCGCGCTCCCGAGGCGATCTGCGTGATGATGGTCGGGATCACCGCGCGCGCCGACTGCCGCGGCCCGTAGGTGTTGAACGGGCGGATCACCGCCACCGGGGTCTGGAAGGACAGGAAGAAGCTGGTCGCGATCTGGTCGGCGCCGATCTTGCTCGCCGAGTAGGGCGACTGGCCCTGCAGCGGGTGTGCCTCGGTGATCGGCACGAAGCGCGCGGTACCGTAAACCTCGCTGGTGGAGGTGTGCATGACGCGCTCGACACCGAGCTCGCGTGCCGCCTGCACCACGTTCAGCGTGCCCTTGATGTTGGTGTCGATGTAGGTGTCGGGTGAATGGTAGGAGTAGGGGATCGCGATCAGCGCCGCCAGGTGCATCACAGCGTTGCAGCCCTGCATCGCCGTGCGCACGCCATGCGGATCGCGGATGTCGCCGGCGAAAACGTCGAGCGACTGTTTGATGCGGTCGTCCGCCTCATCGAGCCAGCCCCAGGAGTTGAAGCTGTTGTAGTAGACGAAGGCTCGCACGTCGGCGCCCTGGGCAACGAGGTGTTCGACCAGGTGCGAGCCGATGAAGCCGTCGGCGCCAGTGACGAGAACCTTTTTGCCCTGCAGCTTCATGCGGTGCTCGCGCCGAAGGATCGGATCGCTTCGGCCACCGCCTGCATCTGCGCTGCCGTGATCTCCGGAAAGATCGGCAACGACAGGATGCGCGACTGGTGACGGTGGGCGACCGGGAAGTCGGCCGGCGGGTGGCCGAAGCGGCTGTAGGCCGGCAGGAAGGGCAGCGCCACCGGGTAGTTGACGGCGGTCTGGATGCCGTGCCCGGCCAGGTGCCTGGCGAGCGCATCGCGCTGCTCGTGTTGCACGACGTACAGGTGCCAGACAGGTTCGCGGCCAGGGGCGACCTGCGGCAGGGTGAGCCCGTCGATGCCGGCCAGCAGTTCGCCGTAGGCGCGGGCGACTTCCTGGCGGCGCGCCGTCCAGGCCGGCAGGTGCGGCAGCTTGACCGACAGCACGGCGGCCTGCAGGCCGTCGAGCCGGCTGTTGATGCCTTCGATCTGGTGGTCGCCCTTGGTCAGGCCGCCGTGGCGCGCGAACATCGCCATGCGCTTCGCGAGTGCGGCATCGGGTGTCAGCACGGCGCCCGCGTCGCCCATCGCGCCGAGGTTCTTGCCGGGGTAGAACGAATACGAAGCCGCCTGGCCGAAACTTCCCACGCGCCGGCCCTTGTAGCGCGCCAGGTGCGCCTGGGCGCAGTCCTCGATGACCCAGAGCCGGTGCTTCTGCGCCAGCGCCAGGATCGGATCCATGTCGGCCGGTTGCCCGTACAGGTGCACCGGGATGATCCCCACCGTGCGCGGCGTGATTTTGGCCTCGATCAACGCGGGATCGATCGTGAAGGTGGCAGCGTCGGTGTCGCAGAACACGACCGTTCCGCCGGCCTGCGTGATGGTCTCGGTGGTCGAGATCCACGAATGTGCCGGTGCGATGACTTCGTCGCCGAGCTTCACGCCGAGTGCATGCATCGCGATGTACAGCGAATCGGTGCCGTTCGCGCAAGACACGCAGTGTGCAACGCCCATCGCCTCGGCGAAGGCGCGCTCGAACTTCTCGACGAACGGGCCACGGATGAAGGCCGAACTGGCGATCACTTCGGCAATTGCGGCGTCCATCTCGGTGCGGATCGACCGGTACTGTGCGTGCAGATCGGCGAACGGGACCACGGTGGCGGCTGCAGTACTCATGTCGGTTGCTTGATCGGCGATGGGCCTACACTGGCAAGCGGGCGCAACAGGCGGGCGGGATTGCCGGCGTAAATGCCGGGCTCCGTGATATCGCGGGTGACGACGGCGCCTGCGCCGATCACCACGTCGCTGCAGATCGTCACCGGCAGGATGGTCGCGTTCGATCCGATCGAGACACGGTCGCCGACCCGGCTGGACTTCCATAACTCGCGCCGGCCACGCGCCGGGCCGCCGATCGCGAACAGGTCATTGACGAACATGACGCCATGGCCGACGAAGCAGCCTGCCCCGATCGTGACCAGTTCGCAGACGAAGGCATGTGATTGCACCTTGGTGTCCGCGCCGATGCGCACGCCGCGCTGGATTTCGACGAAGGGGCCGATGAAGCAGCGGTCGCCGAGCGTGCACTCGTAGACGTTCGCCGGCTCGACGATGCGCACGTCTTCGCCGCAGGTCACGTTGCGGACCTCGGCGCGCAGCAGGGTCGGCGCGGCCATTGCTTCAACCCCTCCCGAGGCGGCTGTGCACGACCGTCAGCGGCAAGCTGACCTCTTGGCCGCTGGCCATCGATTCATAGAGCGAGGACACGAGTTCGAGGCTGCCGCGTCCTTCGTGTCCATCCACCAGCGCTGCCTTGCCGTTGACCAGGCAATCGACCACGTGCTCGTAGTACGCCTGGTGGCCGAACCCGTACACGTTCGGGGGATTGACCGAGTAGCGCTCCATCACCTCGGCGTCGGTCGGGTCGGGGCTGACAAATTGCCAGTGGCGAATTTTGTTGACCGCGAAGCCGCCGATCTCGATCGCGCCGCCGCTGCCGAGCACCGACAGAGAGCCTTCGAGATCCCGCGGGCGGGTCGCGCCGGTCGCCTCGACGATACCCAGAGCGCCGCTGCGAAAGCGCAGCGTCGCGACCACGGTATCTTCGGCCTCGATGTTCACCAGGGCGCGCGCGCCGCGCGCGTGCACGCTCTCTACCGGCCCCATGAACCAGCCCAGCATATCCACGTGGTGGCTCGCCTGGTTGGCGATCACCCCGCCGTCCTGCGCCCAGGTACCGCGCCAGGCGTCCTGGTCGTAGTAGGCTTGGTCACGGCACCAGCGCACCCGCACCGTGCCGAGCACCAGCTTGCCGAGCCGCCCGGCCTCGAGTGCCTCACGCGCCTTGACCACCGGCACGTTGAAACGGTTCTGCTTGACGACGAAGAGCAGCACACCAGCTCGGTCGGCTGCGGCAATCATCTCGTCGGCATCCTCGAGCGTCAGCGCCATCGGCTTTTCGACGACGATATGGCGGCCAGCGATTGCAATCTCGACGGCGTGTCTTGCATGCTCCCCGCTCGGCGTCAGCACCGAGACGGCGTCGATGCCCGGATGCTTCAGCATGTCCGCGAGCGAAGTGAAGCCGGGGACGCCGTAGCGCGTGGCGAAGGTGTCGGCGCGCACCGGGTCGATGTCGCAAACCGCCGCGAGCCGGGCCCCGGCGATCTGTCCGGTGCCCAGCAACTCGGCATGGCGCTTGGCGATGCGGCCGCAGCCGACGATGGCGAAGTTGATCATGCATGCCCCAACGGTGGCGTCGCACTTTGCGCCGCACGGCCGATACAGTGGTACTCGATTCCAACCGTTTTCATCTCGGACGGCTCATAGAGGTTTCGTCCGTCGTAAACCAAGGGCTGAGTGAGCAGCGTGCGAATCGCGTCGAAATCCGGGCTTCTGAACTCTTTCCATTCGGTCACGATTAGCAGCGCATCGGATCCTGTCAGCGCCGATTCGGCGCTATCGAGAATTTCCAGGCCTTGCAGTTCGCCAAGGACACGGCGTGCCTCCGGGCCTGCCACGGGATCGTAGGCGCGCACACGCGCGCCTCGTCGCAGCAAGTCGGCAATGACAACGCGGCTAGGGGCGTCGCGCATGTCTTCGGTGTTGGGTTTGAACGCCAGCCCCCACAGGGCAAAGGTACGTCCTGTCAAATCAGGGCCGAAGCGTGCAACCACCTTGTCCACGAGAACGGTCTTCTGACGACGATTCACGGCCCCGACGGCACGCAGTATCTGCATGTCGCAATTGTTGGCCTCAGCCGTATGTATCAGTGCCGTCACGTCCTTTGGAAAGCACGAACCGCCGTAACCCGTACCGGCATAGAGAAAGTCATAGCCGATTCGTGGGTCACTGCCGATGCCCCTGCGCACGGCCTCGATATCGGCCCCCACCTTTTCGGCCACCATGGCGAACTCGTTCATGAGACTGATCCGTGTCGCAAGCATGCAGTTGGCGGCGTACTTGGTGAACTCGGCGCTGCGCACGTCCATCACCAGCAATCGGTCGTGGTTTCGAACAAAGGGTGCATAGAGCGCGCGCATGAGTTGGACCGCGCGTTCATCGTCGGCCCCGACAACGATGCGATCGGGACGCATGAAATCCTCGACCGCAGCACCTTCCTTCAGGAACTCCGGGTTCGAGACGACCGCAAAATCAACGGCTACGCGGCGCATCGCTAGCTCTGCGGTGACCGCTGCATTCACCTTGTCTGCCGTACCGACCGGGACAGTGCTCTTGTCGACGATCACCTTGTAGTCCGTCATGTGGCGGCCAATCGTGCGCGCTGCTGCGAGCACGTATTGAAGGTCGGCCGATCCGTTCTCGTCAGGCGGGGTACCCACGCCGAGGAATTGCAAGGTGCCGTGATGGACCGCGGCGGCCATGTCGGTCGTAAACGTCAAGCGGCCAGCGGTCACATTGCGGCGCACGATCTCCAGCAATCCCGGTTCGTGTATCGGAAGCCCGCCCTCTTTGAGGACACGGATTTTCTCGGCGTCGACGTCCAGGCACACTACGTGGTTGCCCAGTTCAGCCAAGCACGCGCCACTGACCAGGCCGACATAACCTGTGCCGATGACAGTTATCTTCATTCGTCGTTTCCTGTGCGAGGGGCGTGGTCCTCGGTAGAGGGCGTGATCACATCCATCACCGACTTTCGCGTTCGTTGACCAGTTCGCTGCGCAGCCCGGCAATCGTCTGGCGCAGCACATCGAACTCGACTTCCTTGCGCCGCAGGAACGATCGCGTCATACGCAGCTTCTCGCTGATTCCACGCGGCGTGAGGACATAGGCGTAGGCAATCTTGTTGTCACTGCGCCGAAAGTTGTGTGCTTTCAACAGACCCTTGTCGAGTAGTGCGTGCAGTACATAGTGGGTCTTGCCCAGGCTGACGCCGAGGGCGCGCGAGAGGTCGCGTTGCGACAGGCCAGGCTGGTCGGCCAGCAGGCGCAGAACCGTCAAGCGCGAGGCCTCCTGGTCGGTGCCGAGGCTGCCCATGATTGCCGGCAGTTCAGTCAGTTCATTCATTGAACGGGTAATGTAACCCAGCCGCGTCGTCGCTGGCGCCGCCGCGAAGTCGATGGCGGCGCAAAGGCACCGCGCCCGCACTATTCGTGAAATGCGTACGACGCGAAGCCGGCCTGCTCGATCAAGGTATCGCGCCGCGCGGCCTCGTCGTCGCTTTCGACCATCTCACGAACCAGCTCACCCAGGGTCGTCGCCGGAGTCCAGCCCAGCTTTTGCTTGGCTTTTGAAGGATCGCCGAGCAATGTCTCCACTTCAGTGGGCCTGAAGTAGCGCGGATCGACGCGCACGATCACGTCGCCGGCCTTGCAGGAGGCCTTGTCGCCGCCGAACTGGGCATCACCGTGGCGATGACGAAGTCTTCCGGCTGTTGCTGTTGCAGCATCAGCCACTGCATCTCGATGTAGTCGCGCGCATGGCCCCAGTCGCGCAGGGCCGACAGGTTGCCCAGGTACAGGCAATCCTGCAACCCGAGCGCGATGCGCGCGATGGCCCGCGTGATCTTGCGCGTGACGAAGGTTTCGCCGCGCACTGGACTTTCGTGGTTGAAGAGGATGCCGTTGCAGGCGTAGAGGCCGTAGGCCTCGCGGTAGTTGACCGTGCTCTCCTTCTGCGGCGTTTCCTGCACCAGGCCGTAAAGCTCACCGCCACATGGCTTTGCGCCGCCAGGTTGGAGCTGTCGGTCATATCGCCGTAGTGCAGGATGAAATTGCGGCCATCGACATGCGGATCCTGGTACAGGTGGTCGATGCGCGTGGTGTTGAAGCTCGAGGCGCGGCGCTTGATGCCGTGCACTTCGTAGCCCTTCTTCAGCAGGAATTCAGCCAGGTAGGCGCCGTCCTGGCCGGTCACGCCGGTGATGAGGGCGGTCTTCTTGGTTGGGATCACGGCAAGTACGCTCGGGTCAGTTCTGGCGCTGTTTGCTGAATGCGGTAGCTTGCCGGCTGAGTTCAACCAAGTCCGTCTCTGGCAGTGGATTTCACACGGTAGCAGCATGTTCATCCGTCGGACGCAGAAGTCTAAAGGGCGTCACGGCCTGCCTTCACTCACCGGCTGCCCAGGGGTTGACCACGGGGACGGACAAGTCGTCAAAGTGGCGCGTGTTGCGGGTAGCCAGGGTGGCGCGCCTGGCCAGGGCGATGCCGGCGATGAAGGTATCCCGAATGTCCACCGGGCGGCCCCGTTCTTTGCGTTCGGCAGCCAATTGCGCGGCCAGGGTGGCCGCGTCGGCATCGAGCAACAGCACGCGGTTTTCCAGGTCGTCTTGCAGGAACTCATTGAAGCGCTCCTGCAGCAGCTTCTTGCGCCGGCCGGACGCCAGCAGTGCCAGCCCGTAGCGGGCCTCGAACAGAGTGATGCTGCTGATCCAGATGGATTCGGCAGGCTGATCGTCCAGCCATGCCACCACCTGGGCGTCGGGCTGCTGCTGCATCAGGGCCGAAAGGACATTGGTGTCCAGAACGATCATTTGCCGAAATCCATGGCCACAGCGGTTTGGCCCTGAAGTTCCGGCAACTCGCCCGACAAGCCGATGCGAGTAAAGCGCGCGGCCACCAGGGAGCCCAGTTTGACGGGCGCGCGCCCCGGCTCCACGACGGCATCGCGCAGGATCTGGCGGACTTCTTCTTCCATGCTCCAGCCGTGCAGGGTGGCGCGCCGCTTTAACTGCGCCTTGACATCGTCTTCGATATTCCGAACCAATACTTGAGCCATTTGAGACCTCGCGCGCGCAACGATCAGGCGCGTCGGCAAAATGATATCACGATATCATTGCTGTTTTATGCATCTCACTCGTGATAGGCGAACGCCTGGTACCCCGCCTTTTTGACCAGGCTGTCGCGCTTGGCGGCGACGTAGTCGCTTTCAACCATCTCGCCATCCAGCGTGTCGAGCAGCGCGGTCACACGGGCGGCGTCCAACTTGCCTTCCCGGTGTCGGCGCCATGCCAACGAATGAAATTCGAGCGGTGCCAGCGCGGAGACCCAGACTTCCATTCCGTTCTGGGCCAACATCGCGTTCATCTCGTCGGTGCCGGCTTCCGGAACAAACAGCTTGGCCAGCGCGGACGTGTCGAAAAAGACCCTCACGCGCGATCCTCACGCGAGTCGATGATGTCTTGGGCAAACCTGGGTTGTCCGGCCATCAGGCGTTGAACGCGCAAATAGGGTGCGGGCAGCGGGGTTGCTGCCGCCACACGCTTCACGCGCACGGGGCGGGTCAACTGTGGGTCAGCAGAGCATCGAGAGCCGCCAACTGCTGGGCGTCGAGCGCGTCGATCTGATGGTGAAGGCGTTCACGCAATGTCATGTGATGGGCTCCTCGGTGCGGGGCACCGCTCGCGGATCGCCTACGCGGCCGCGCTCAATCAGGGTGGCCTGGGTGCGCGTCATGGCGCAGATTATCCTGTGTTCGAGAGATCGCCATGTGGCCGTGCCGGCCCGAAACAGATCATTCGTGAGGGTCGAAAGCTTGGTAGCCGGCCTGTTTGACGAGGCTGTCGCGCTTGGCAGCGACATAGTCGCTTTCAACCATCTCGCTCACCAGTTCGGCAAGCGTTGTGGTTGGTGTCCAGCCCAGCTTTTGCTTGGCTTTTGAAGGATCGCCGAGCAATGTCTCCACTTCAGTGGGCCTGAAGTAGCGCGGATCGACGCGCACGATCACGTCGCCGGCCTTGCAGGAGGCCTTGTCGCCGC
>CADEDE010000024.1 GCA_902825995.1 uncultured Burkholderiales bacterium | reverse complement strand
CGCACGGTGGGTGGTGTGGGGGCTGGGAGTTAGAAACTCCCGGCTACCCGATTAGCAGTTGGGCTTGCAGGTGGTGCCGATCGCACCATCGCCAACACCGGTTTGAAAAATGTTCGACGAATCAACTACTTGGAAGGAGTTTCTTGAGAGAGGCGTCACAGCGCGGCCGGTTGAAGGGCCGCAACAAGCGCTGCTTGCATGTCTTGTGGAAGGCTGGCGACACCTTTCAGCACCCCGGGTCCACCGCTGTTCCACTGGACGGAAAACACCCGTGGCGTTGCCCGTCCGGACACGAACTCAGATACGTCTAGAACAGCTTCGGTGCCGCCCTCTACGAGTGCTATTGATGAGCCAATCTTGACGGTCGGTCCCAGTTCCCGGACGGATACGAGGACGACTTTGTCGACTCGATTTACTGCTGCACTGGCGTTCTGACTTGCTTGTTCCTCAGAGAGTTGCGGCAGGCGCTCTACCGAAACAGACTTGAAGCATCCTGAAGATTCGAAGAACCGACGGACCCCGGCGGTAGCCGCTGTTTCTCGTTCGAGAACATCCTTCTGATCTGCGCGCCACTGTGTGCGCCACAAGACGAATGCTGTCTTGGATGCCTCGCAGACTGGAGCTTGAGGCGACGGGCTGACTTTGACGGTAGTCGTCGAAGCACAGCCAACAATGACAAGGACGACTGAGGTGCGCAGGATGAATTGCGAGTAGTGCATGAGGCAGGTGCCTTTGTGACGCCTAACGAACAGCGTTTATCCGGCGCCGAGCGCGAAGCTCGAAGTAGGCACGGTGGTGCATGGCGTCGGGTAAACCTTGTTGAGCTGAACCGCCTGCACAGGCGGTGAAGTGGGCAGTGTAAGTTTCAGCGGCCGGTGCCGGCAATCCCGGCACGCGCTGGCGCCGATGGCGCGGTGATGCGCGCCGGGTTCGACGGCGCCGAACTCGCCGCCAGATCGATGCGCTGGCGCCGATCGAGCCCTGAACGGGACAATGCCCAGAGCCTGGCGCACGAGGGCACCGGCCTGCGACGACGCGCTGACCCGGCCAGCGACAGGGCTTGGCGCAGGCGAGTCACGGCGGCCCCCGGCACGCGGCCAGCAGGGGCGCTGCAATGGCCGCGCGATCGGCGCCGCGTTGCTCGACAACGCGCCAGCGACCTTGTCTGCAATGCGCGCCGTGTACCAATGGTGTTCCACTGCGCCAGCACTTAAGGCGGGAATTGGCTCGCTGCGGTGCTGCACTGGCTGTGCAATGCAGGTTGGGTAGGAGGGTGCGTCGGTGACGTTAAGTCATTGAATCACCAAGGAAAAAGCCCCGCTCTCGCAAGAGAACGGGGCTGTCCGATTTGGTAGGCGCGAATGGACTCGAACCATCGACCCCCACCATGTCAAGGTGGTGCTCTAACCAGCTGAGCTACGCGCCTGGGAGGGCGGCATTGTAGCAGCGGTATTTCGAGTCATTTACGGCGCGCGGAGCGCACGCCACCGATGCGCGCCACTTGCGCCAGCACTTGTGCCAGCCGCTCGGTATTGCCGAGCTCGACCGTGAAAGTCATCCACGCCACAGCGCCGCCGCTGCCCTTGACGCTTTGGCTGTTGACGCCGGTGACGTTGACATTCGCCTTGGCAAACACTTCGGTGATGTCGCGCAGCAGGCCGGGGCGGTCGCCGGCTTCGACCAGCACGTCGATCGGGTACAGGCCGCCCTCCTTCGGGCTGCGACCCCATTCGACCGCGATCAGCCGCTCGGGCGAGCGTTCGCGCATGTGGCGCAGGTTGCTGCAATGGCGCCGATGGATGGCCACACCCTTGCCGCGGGTGACGAAACCGTCGATGGCATCGGGTGGCGCCGGGCGGCAGCAGCGCGCCAAGTTGGTCATCAGCGAATCGACACCGACCACCAGCACGCCGCCACGGCCCTCGCCGCCGGCCGCCCGCGAGCGCTTGAGCAAGGGGGCCTCTTCGGTCGGTGGTGGCACGGCGGGACGCAGCAGCTGTTCGATGGTGCGCAGCGAGAACTCGTCCTTGCCGACGACCTCGAACAGCGCCTCGGCATGCTTGAAGCCCAGGCGCGCAGCGAGCTCATCGTGCTTGAGGGCGGTCTTGCCCTCGCGCTGCAGCAGTTTTTCAACCAGCTCGCGGCCCTTGGCGATGGTCTGCACCAAGGCCTGGGCGTTGAACCAGGCGCGTACTTTGGCGCGCGCGCGTGGGCCGGCCAGGTAGCCGAGTTCGGGATTGAGCCAATCGAGCGACGGCCCGCCGTCCTTGATGGCGCTGATTTCAACGGTCTGGCCGTTGGCCAGTGCCGTGTTCAGCGGCACCAGCACGCCATCGACCCGCGCGCCGCGGCAACGGTGGCCCAGGTCGGTGTGCAGCGCATAGGCAAAGTCGATCGGCGTCGCGCCGGCCGTCAGTTCAATCACGCTGGCTTGCGGTGTGAAGACGTAAATGCGTTCGTCGGACGCAGAGCCCGCAACAGGCTCGGTCGCGAAATCGCGCTCCCAGGCCAGCAACTGGCACAACACCGCCTTCCGCGCCTCGGCGATGCGCTCGTCGTGGCTGCCTGCCGCGCTGACGCCGGCATAGCCTTTGACGCCGGCCTCCTTGTAGGCCCAGTGCGCGGCAACCCCGAACTCGGCGTGTTCGTGCATAACGCGGGTGCGGATCTGGATTTCGACCGCTTGATCGTCCTCGGTGCGCACGACGGTGTGCAGCGACTGGTAGCCATTGGGCTTGGGCTTGGCGATGTAGTCGTCGAACTCGCCCGCCACCGCCAACCAGCGTTCGTGCACACGCGCCAGCACGGCGTAGCAGGCGGCCACGTCGGCCACGATCACACGCACCGCGTGCAAATCGAACACCTGGGCAAAATCGAGGTGCTTGCCCTGCATCTTTTTCCAGATGCTGAACAAGTGCTTGGGCCGCCCCTGCACCTCCACTTCGATGCCGTGCTCGCGCAGGTCGCTGCCCAGCAACTCGCGAAATCGGTCCACGGCGGCCTCGCGCGCGCTGCGCGTCTGGTCGAGCCAGCCGGCCACGCGCTTGTACTCGGCCGGCTGCAGGAAACGAAAGGCCAGGTCTTCGAGCTCCCACTTGATCTGCCAGATGCCCAGGCGATTGGCCAGCGGCGCGAAAACCTGCTGCGACTCGCGCGCCACCTGCTCAGGGCAGGCCACGCGCGCGGCGGCATGCCAGCGCAGGGTTTGCAGGCGCGAGGCCAGGCGCAGCAGCACGACGCGCAGATCGCGTGAAAAGGCCAGCAGCATCTTGCGCACGCGCTCGGTCTGCTCGGCCTGCGCGGCGGCATCGCCCACCGGATGTGCCAGGCGGGCGGCGCGCTGGATCTGCACCAGTTTGCGGGTGTGGCCGACCACGCTGGCGTAGCTCGCACCAAAGGCCTTGGCCACCACCTCTTCGGGGCGCTGCAGCCAATCGCCGGCATAGACCAGGTAGGCCGCGGCCTGCATCGCCGGCGCGGCCCCGATGGAGCACAGCACGGCGGCGACGCCATCGGCGTGCGCCAGAGCGTCTTCGCCGCTATCGAGCCGGTGGCCGGCGAGCAGCGGCTCGGCGAAGGCACGGGCGCGGATCAGTGCCGCAGCGCCTTCATCGGCCGGCGCATCGTCGGCCAGGCGCACGATCGGCGCGGTGGCGTCGGCGACGGCTGCTGAGGTCTTCATGGGGAAAAAAGGAACTCGCGAACGATCTGTACCTGCTCGGGCTGCACCAGCGTCGGCGCGTGGCCGACGCCGGCAAATTCGACCAGCCGCGCGCGCGGGCCGCGCCCGGTCATCGCCTGGGCGGTGGTTTTCGACAGCAGATCGCTCTCGGCGCCGCGCAGCAGCAGGGTCGGCAAACTCAGGCTGTCATAGGCCTGCCACAGCAGGGCCTCGCCGAACTTTGCGATTTCGGGCGTCGTGGCTCGGAAAGGCAGCGCGATGGCCGGGTCGTAGTGCGGCTTGAAACCGTCGCCGTCAGGCATCAATTGCGGGGCGGTGAGCGCCAGCCATTGCATGCGCGTGTGCGGGCCGAAACTGCTCGATATGGCCCAGATCGCATCGGCGGCCTCGTCGAGCGTGCGCCAATGCGCCGGCGCGCCGAGATAGGTACCGATGCGCACCAGCGACTCGGTTTCGATGGTCGGGCCGATGTCGTTCAATACCAGGCGACGCAACGGCGAATTCGACAGCGCGGCGATACCCAGGCCGATCAGCCCGCCCATCGAAGTGCCGACCCAATCGACCGTGCCCGCGTTCAGCCGCGCCAGCAGCGTGACCATGTCGGCCACGTATTGCGCGACCTGGTAGTTCATCGGGTTCTCCAGCCAATCGGAACGGCCGCGGCCCACGACATCGGGGCAGACGACGCGGTAGGTATCGCACAGCGAGCGCGCCAGGGTGTCGAAATCGCGCCCCTGCCGCGCCAGGCCATGCGCGCAGACCAGTACGCGCGGGTTGGCCGGGTCGCCCCATTCCCAATAAGCCATGCGGTGCAGCGCCATGCGTGTCGGGCTGGGCGTGTCCACGCACTGCACGAACTTGAGTTGCGGCTGGTCAGTCACGTGTCCTCCTTCATTCGATAATCAATGCTACCAATCACTGGAGGGTTGATTCATGTTGACGGGCAAGACCGCGCTGGTCACCGGTTCCACCAGCGGCATCGGGCTGGGCATCGCCAAGGTGCTGGCAACCCACGGCGCCAAAATCGTGCTCAACGGCTTTGGCGACGTGGCTGCGGCCAAGGGCGAATTGGCCGGCATCGGCACCGAAATCGGCTACCACCCGGCCGACATGAGCCAGCCCGATCAGATCGCCGACATGCTGGCCTATGCGACGCGCACCATGGGCGGGATCGACATCCTGGTCAACAACGCCGGCATCCAGCACGTGGCCAATGTCGAAGATTTCCCGCCTGAAAAATGGGACGCGATCATCGCCATCAACCTCAGCGCGGCGTTCCACACCACACGCTTGGCATTGCCGCGCATGAAGGCCAGCAACTGGGGCCGCATCCTCAACATCGCCTCGGCACACGGGCTCGTGGCTTCGGCCGCCAAATGCGCCTATGTGGCGTCCAAACATGGCCTGATCGGCTTGACCAAGGCAGTGGCGCTGGAGACGGCCACGACCGCCATCACCGTCAACGCCATCTGCCCCGGCTGGGTGCTGACGCCGCTGGTGCAGCAGCAGTTGAATGCGCGGGCCGCGAAAGAAGGCATCGATGGCGAAGAAGCCAAGCGCCGGCTGCTGGCCGAAAAGCAGCCTTCACTGCAATTCACGACACCGGCGCAGTTGGGTGAACTGGCGCTGTTTCTGTGCTCATCGGCCGCCGACAATATCCGCGGCGCGGCGATCAATGTCGATGGCGGCTGGGTGGCGCAGTAGCGCCATCGCGAGGTTCAGCGCGTCATCTGGGCCGAACCGCTGACGGTCGCCGTCACCTCGCCTTTGCCGGCCTCGGTCGGCAGCGCCTCTGCCGCCGCGGACTGGGCCCGCCCCATCATCTGCATTGACATCGGTTGCGGCTGAAGGTCATGGATGCCGACATTGACCTCGCGCACGTTGTAGCCGCCATAGCCGAACTGTTGCGCCATCAGTGCCGCCTTGGCACGCCAGCGGGCGATGGCCTGCGCGCTGACATCGGCCTCGACCTTGTCGCGCGCCTCGCGCGACAAGGTGTAGCCGACACGGGCGATGGTCATGGTCTGGATGCGGCCACTGAGTTGGGCGATGGCCTGGATGTCCCGGCCCTGGACCGTCAGTTCGGCCGTGCCCTGCCAGCCGCTGATCACCGCCTGCCCACCCTTGCCGGGGTTGGCATAGCGCGGGTAAAGCGAGAAATTGCCGGTCTGCACCTCCACCTGGCCGGACTTGGCAAGCTTGCGCGCCTCGGTCAGCGCGGCGTCCAGGGCCTGCTTCAATCCGCTCTGCACCGCCTGCGCATCGGCGCCTTCGCGAGTCACGCTGAAGACCACGGCGAGCACGTCTTTGGTGACTTCGACGCTGGCTGAAGTGTTCAGGGCAAGCACCCCGCTCGGCGGTGGCGACAGCGGTTGCGACTGCGCCGACGCGGCCAGCACCACGAGCAGGCCCGACAGACCGATCGCGCCGCGGGGCGGACATCTCTTCGATTGCATTTCGATCCTTTCGATAACGCTGGCTTGCGTCTTGACGACGCAGTGTGCAATGAAAGTTGTAACAGAGAGTCAGGGCACGGGTTTCCCCGCGATCAAAGCGGCTTACCATGCCGTTGTTACAAATTTGGAGCCCGCCCATGAATGCACCCGCCAATGCCCGCCCCGATCGCGTGGTGGTCGTGGACGACGATGCGCGCATCCGCGACCTGCTGCGCCGCTACCTGACCCAGGAAGGATTCGAAGTCCTGCTGGCCGAGGATGCCAAGGCGCTGAACCGCCTGCTGACGCGCGAGACGATCGATCTGATCGTCCTGGATTTGATGCTGCCCGGCGAAGACGGCCTGTCGATCTGCCGCCGTCTGCGTGCCGCCAACGATGTCACGCCGATCATCATGCTGACCGCCAAGGTCGAAGATGTCGATCGCATCGTCGGCCTGGAAGTCGGCGCCGACGACTATCTTCCCAAGCCCTTTAACCCGCGCGAATTGCTGGCCCGCATCCACGCCGTATTGCGGCGTCGGCCGGCGATCGAAGCACCGGGCGCCCCGTCCAAGGACCAGCAATCGGTGAGCTTCGGCCCCTTCGAGTTCGATCTCTCGCTGCGCCGCCTGACCAAGGACGGCGAGCAGATCGCGCTGACCACGGGCGAGTTCTCGATGTTGAAGGCATTGGTGCGCCACCCGCGCCAGCCGCTGTCGCGCGACAAGCTGGCGCAACTGGCGCGCGGGCGCGAGTTCGAGCCCTTCGATCGCAGCCTGGACGTGCAGATCTCGCGCCTGCGCAAGATGATCGAGCCCGACCCGGCGCAGCCGCGCTATATCCAGACGGTCTGGGGCGTCGGCTATGTCTTTGTCCCCGATGGCACGAATTGATTGCGGCAGCCTCTCAGCCCCTGAGGCATCATCGCGCCCCATGCCTCGCAATTCGGTCGGCCTGAGCCTTTTTTCGCGTACCTTTTTCCTCCTGGCACTGCTGCTGGCCGGCGGCATCTTCGCCTGGGTGCAGACCTTGCGCGCGCTGGAGCTCGAGCCGCGCGCGGTGCAGGCGGCGCAGCAAATCGCCAGCCTGGTCAACCTGTCGCGCGCCGCGCTGCGCTACTCGGACAGCATCAACCGCGTTGCGGTCGTCAAGACCATGACCGACCAGGAGTCCATGCGCGTGCTGCCGCGCGAACCGGGCGATCGCTGGGAACCCTTCGAGGTCGATCGCTTCACGCGCCGCGTCGGTGCGGAATTGCGCTCGCGCCTGGAGGCCGACACTGTCGTCGCCAGCGCCGTCAATGCTCAGCCGGGCCTGTGGGTCGGCTTCCATATCGAAAAAGAGCCCTATTGGCTGCAGGCCGATGCCACGCGCGTGGTGCCGCTGACGCCGGGCACCTGGTTCGTCTGGGTCGGCATCGCGCTGCTGGCCACCCTGGTGGGTTCGGTATCGATCGCGCGCCTGATCAACCAGCCGCTGCGAGAATTGAGCTTTGCCGCCAGCCGCATCCGCGAGGGCGAATTCGATTCGGTGCTCGACGAGAATACGCTGACCAGCGAGATCCGCGAGGTCAATATGGGTTTCAACCGCATGGCCCGCGAGCTGGCCAAGGTCGAGGAAGACCGCGCGGTGATGCTGGCCGGCATCAGCCACGACCTGCGCACGCCGCTGGCCCGCCTGCGCCTGGAAGCCGAGATGAGCGTTAGCGACGACGAGGCGCGGCAGAACATGGCGCTGGATATCGACCAGCTCGACGCCATCATCGACAAATTCATGGACTACGCCCGCCCCGGCGATGCGCGCCTGGTGCCCGTCAACCTGTCGCCGCTGGTGGACAAGGAAGCCGCCACCTTCCGCGACCCGCGGGAAATCCGCATCAGCTCGCGCCTGGCCATCGACCTGCGCGTGATGGCCGACGAAACCGAACTCGGGCGCGTCTTCGGCAACCTGTTCGAGAACGCGCGCCGCTATGGCCGCAATACCGACACCGGGATCGCCACGGTGTCGGTGAGCTATGTGCGCTCGGGACCCTGGGTCATTATCAGCGTGCGCGACCAGGGTCCGGGCGTGGCCCCGGAAAAGCTGGCGCAATTAACAACGCCGTTCTACCGCGGCGATGCGGCACGCACCGCGGCCACCGGCGCCGGCCTGGGCCTGGCCATCGTCGAGAAGGCGATGCAGCGCATGGGCGGGCAGTTCGAGATCGACAACGCCCCCGATGGCGGCCTGGTAGCGCATATCCGCCTGAAGCGCGCACCCTGATTCAGAGCGTCGTCAACAGGCACACCGCGCGGGCTTCGATCGCACGGCCCTCGCCCACCGGGCCCATTTTCTCGGCCGTCTTGGCCTTGACGTTGACCTGATCGATCGCCATGCCGAGCACATCGGCCAGGCGCGCGCGCATGGCGTCGATATGCGGCGCGAGCTTGGGGGCCTGGGCAACGATGGTGCTGTCGATATTGCCGATCTCGTAGCCGGCTTCGCGCACGCGGCGCGCGGCTTCGGCCAGGAGTCGCATCGAATCCGCGCCCGCGAAGGCCGGGTCGGTGTCTGGGAAGTGACGGCCGATATCGCCCAGCGCCGCGGCGCCGAACAGGGCATCGGTGATCGCATGGGCCAATGCATCGGCGTCCGAGTGGCCGTCCAGGCCGTGGCTGTGCGGGATCGTCACGCCGCCGAGCACGAGCGAACGGCCGACGACCAGCGCGTGAATGTCCCAGCCTTCGCCGATGCGGATCGTCATGGTGTGGTCCTGAGCAAGCGTTCGGCCAGCGCGAAATCAGCCGGCCAGGTGAGTTTGAAATTGTCGGGCTCGCCGCGCACCAGCCGCGGGGCGTGGCCAAGGGCTTCGATCGCACTGGCTTCGTCGGTGATGTTGTCGCCGGCCTGTGCCAGCGCCCGGCGCAGCAGACCGAGGCGGAACATCTGCGGCGTCTGCGCCGTCCACTTGCCGCTGCGGTCGAGGGTTTGGGCCACGCGCTCGCCTTCGCCGGCCTGCTTGAGTGTGTCGGACAGCGGCAGCGCGAGCAGCCCCCCCACGGCGTCGTCGATGCAGGCGTCGATCAAGCGTTCGATGGCTGACGGCCGCACCAGGCAGCGCGCGGCGTCGTGCACCAGCACCCAATCGCGATCACGCGCGCCGCGCCGAGCCAGCGCCTCGAGGCCGGCCGCTACCGAGCCGGCGCGCGTGGCACCGCCGCAGGGATCGGCCCAACCAGCGAACGCCGGTGCGCGGGCGGCGAACTCGCCGTCGTCGGCGGCAAGCACCACCAGCGTCTTCGCAACGCGAGGCACGCGGGCCAGCGCGGCCAGGGTGTGCGCGACCACCGTCGTGCCGGCGATCTCGCGGTATTGTTTGGGTCCGCCGGCGCCGGCGCGCTCGCCGACGCCAGCGCAGGGCACGAGGGCATAACACTTGGCGGCGCTGTTGTCGGAGGCGGTGGTCATCGAGGTCGATTCTAGAATCCGCGCCTTCATGCAAATCCCCACGATCGCGCCGGGCAAGCGCTTCACCGTGCCGCGCCCCGTGGGCTCGGCCGATGCGCTGCTGCTCGCGCGCCTTGCGCGGCCCGGGCAATTGACGGCCATCGTCAGCGCCGATCCGGCGGATACGCAGCGCCTGGCCGACGAGCTGCCCTTCTTCGCGCCGGGCCGGCGCATCGCCGTTTTCCCGGATTGGGAGACTCTGCCCTACGACACCTTCAGCCCGCACCAGGATTTGATCTCCGAGCGCCTGGCCACGCTGTGGCGCCTGCTGTCGTTGAGGGATGTCGATGTGGTGCTGTTGCCGGCCACCACCGCACTGACGCGGCTGGCGCCGCCGGCCTTCATGGCCGCAACCACCTTTCGTTTCAAACAGAAAGACCGGCTCGACGAAGCGGCGCTGAAATCGCAGCTCACATTGGCCAGCTACCAGCATGTCAGCCAGGTCGTTTCGCCGGGCGAGTACGCCGTGCGCGGCGGCCTGATCGATCTCTTCCCGATGGGCTCGGCGGTACCCTTTCGCATCGACCTCTTCGACAACGAGATCGATTCGATCCGCACCTTCGACCCCGATTCGCAGCGCAGCCTGTACCCGGTGCCCGAAGTGCGCCTGTTGCCGGGGCGCGAATTCCCGATGAACGATGCGGCGCGCACGACCTTCCGCGCGCGCTGGCGCGAAAAGCTCGAAGGCGACCCGACCAAGAGCCGCATCTACAAGGATCTGGGCGCGGGCATCGCCACCGCCGGGATCGAGTACTACCTGCCGCTCTTTTTCGAGCACACCGCGACCCTGTTCGATTACCTCGGCGCCAGTGCGGCGCTGGTGCTGCACGGCGAGATCGACGAGGCGCTGAGCCGCTTCTGGGTCGATACCCGCGAGCGGCACCGCTTCCTGCAACACGACCCCGAGCGGCCGATCCTGGCGCCTGAAGACATCTTCCTCAAGGTCGAGGAGTTCTTCGCGCTGACGCAGCCGCACGCCACGCTCGCCGTGCGCGGCTCGGCGGCCGTAGATTGGGCGCGCCCGCTGCCCGATGTAGCCGTCGATCGCGGCACCACCGAGCCGCTGGCGCTGCTCGAACGCCATCTCGATTCGACAGCGGCGCGGGTCTTGATCGTGGCCGAGAGCGAGGGCCGGCGCGAGAGCCTGCTCGAACTCTTGCGCGACCACCGCATCGATGTGCCGAGTGTCGCCACGCTGGCCGAGTTCGAATCCTGCGACGAGAAGGTCGCCATCGCCGCGGCGCCATTGGCCGCCGGCTTTCACTGGCAGCGCGATGACGGCTCGGCAGCGATCCAGTTCATCACCGAGACCGAACTCTTCGCCACTGCACCGACCTCGCGCCGGCGAAAAAAGCAGGAACAGGTCAGCAATGTCGATGCCCTGATCAAGGATCTGTCCGAGCTGAAGGTCGGCGACCCGGTGGTGCATATCAACCACGGCATCGGGCGCTATGTCGGTTTGATCCACATCGATTTGGGCGACGGACCTTCCGAGTTCCTGCACCTCGAATATGCCGAGAAGGCAACGCTCTACGTGCCGGTGGCGCAACTGCACCTGATCGGCCGCTACACCGGTGTCAGCGCCGAAGAGGCGCCGCTGCACCGACTGGGTTCGGGCCAGTGGGACAAGGCCAAGCGCAAGGCCGCCGAGCAGGTGCGCGACTCGGCGGCAGAGCTGCTCAACCTCTATGCCCGCCGCGCGGCGCGTGAAGGCTACGCGCACCGCTACTCGGCGCACGACTACGAAGCCTTCGCGGCGAGTTTCGGCTTCGAGGAGACACCCGACCAGCGCGCGGCGATCCACGCCGTGATCCAGGATCTGGTTTCGCCCAAACCGATGGACCGGTTGATCTGCGGCGACGTCGGCTTCGGCAAAACCGAAGTCGCGCTGCGCGCGGCCTTCGTCAGCGTGATCGGCGGCAAGCAGGTGGCCCTGCTGGCGCCGACCACGTTGCTGGCCGAACAGCACTTCCAGAATGTCGTCGATCGATTCGGCAAATGGCCGGTCAAGGTGGCCGAGCTGTCGCGCTTTCGCTCAACCAAGGAAATCAAGGCCGCGCTCGAAGGTCTCGAGGCCGGCACGATCGATATCGTCATCGGCACGCACAAGCTGCTGTCCAAGGACGTCAAGTTCAAGCGCCTGGGCCTGCTCGTCATCGATGAAGAGCACCGCTTCGGCGTGCGCCACAAGGAGGCCATCAAGGCCCTGCGCGCCGACGTCGATGTGCTCACGCTCACCGCCACCCCGATCCCGCGCACCCTGGGCATGGCGCTCGAAGGCCTGCGCGATCTGAGCGTCATCGCCACGGCGCCGCAGCGGCGCCTGTCGATCAAAACCTTCGTGCGCAATGAATCCAACGGCACGATCCGCGAGGCCGTGCTGCGCGAATTGAAGCGCGGCGGCCAGGTTTATTTCCTGCACAACGAGGTCGAGACCATCGGCCACCGCCGCGACAAGCTGGCCGAGCTGCTGCCCGAGGCACGCATCGCCATAGCGCACGGCCAGATGCCCGAACCCGAACTCGAGCGCGTGATGCGCGATTTCGTGGCCCAGCGCCACAACCTGCTCTTGTGCTCGACGATCATCGAAACCGGCATCGATGTGCCCACGGCCAATACCATCGTCATGAGCCGCGCCGACAAATTCGGCCTGGCGCAACTGCACCAATTGCGTGGCCGCGTCGGGCGCAGCCACCACCAGGCCTATGCCTACTTGCTGGTGCCCGACGTCGAGGGCCTGACCAAGCAGGCGGCGCAACGCCTGGAAGCGATCCAGCAGATGGAGGAACTCGGCAGCGGCTTCTACCTGGCCATGCACGATCTGGAAATCCGCGGCGCCGGCGAAGTGCTCGGCGAAAACCAGAGCGGCAATATGATGGAGATCGGTTTCCAGCTCTACAACGAGATGCTGGCCGAGGCGGTGCGCTCGCTGAAGGCCGGGCGCGAGCCGGATTTGCTGTCGCCGCTTTCCGCGACCACCGAAATCAACCTGCACGCCCCCGCCCTGCTGCCCGATGCCTATTGCGGCGATGTGCATACGCGCCTGAACTTGTACAAGCGCCTGGCCACGGTGGACAAGCCCGAGCAGATCGATGCCCTGCTCGAAGAGATCACCGACCGCTTCGGCAAACTCCCGCCGCAAGGCCAGACCCTCTTCGACACCCATCGCCTGCGCGTGCTGGCCAAACCCTATGGCGTGGTCAAGATCGACGCCGCACCGCGCCTGATGGTGATTTCATTCCGCCCGAATCCGCCGATCGACGCCCTGCGCATCATCGAGCTGGTACAGAAGAACCGGCATATTAAGCTCGCCGGCAATGACAAGCTGCGAATCGAGCGCGAGACGCTCGATCCCAAGGATCGCGCGCAACTAATTCGGGATGTGCTGCGGGGGTTGGGTGCGCCCAAGCCGACAATCACCGCATGATGCCGATCGACTTCGCCCCCGGCCTCGCATTGCGTGGCGTCACCCCGCCGCTGCGCCTGCGCGACTTCGGCCTAATCGCCCTCGATATGGATTCGACGCTGATCAATATCGAATGCGTCGATGAAATCGCCGCCGCCGCCGAGCGCAAGGCCGAGGTTGCGGCCATCACCGAAGCCGCGATGCGCGGCGAGATCGCCGACTACAAGGACAGCCTGCGCCGCCGTGTGGCGTTGCTCGCGGGCGTGCCGGTCCAGGCGCTGGAACAGGTGTGGCGCGAGCGTTTGCAACTCAACCCCGGCGCCGAGGCTCTGGTCCATGCCTGCCAGGCCGCCGGCCTGAAAACCCTGCTCGTCTCGGGCGGCTTCACCTTCTTCACCGACCGCGTGCGCGACCAACTGGGCCTGGATTTCACGCGCAGCAATGTGCTCGAAATCGTCGGCGGCAAGCTCACCGGTCGCATGGTCGATCAGCCCTGGGGCGATATCTGCGATGGCGATGAAAAGCGCCGCATGTTGCAGCAGACCTGCACTCAGCTCGGCATCGAACCGCGCCAGGCCATCGCCGTGGGCGATGGCGCCAACGACTTGCCGATGATGGCCATCGCCGGGCTCTCGGTGGCCTACCACGCCAAGCCCAAAGTGCGCGAGCGGGCGATGGTGGCGATCGATAGCGGCGGCCTGGATCGCCTGCTCGAAGTCGTGCACACACCATAGTGCGCACGGCGCTGCGGCCCGCCCCGCCTTCTCGGGGTGGCGTCCGGCGCGTGACGCACTAGACTTTGGGCCTGCCCATGAAGCCCTTCGCCCGCCGGTTCGCCATTGCCTGCCTGTCGCTCGCCGCCTGGCCGTCGCATGCCAATGTCAACGATCCCGACCCGACGGTTGCGGCCCGCAACAGCCCCGAGGCCATCGCCGAGCTGTGCCGGCTGGCGCGGCGCGGCGACGCGGAATCGCAATACGAACTGGCCTGGCTCTATGCCCACGGCCGCGGCAGCCAGCGGCATGACGATTGGGCGGCCTACCTGTTCACGGCAGCCTCGCTGCAAGGGCATGCATTCGCCGAGAAGATGCTGAAGGCGGTGACCTGGCCGGTGGCCGAGGCGCCAGCCTGCTTCACGGTGGCGCGAACCATCGTGCCCACATCGACACGCCTTTCTGCGCCGCCGCCGCATATCGAGGCCTTGGTGCGAAAACTCGCGCCGCAATATCAAGTGTCGCCGCAACTCGTGCTGTCGATCATCGCGGTCGAATCCAATTTCGACGTGACCGCCGTTTCGCCCAAGGCCGCGATGGGCCTGATGCAATTGATTCCGCAAACCGCCAAGCGCTTCGGCGTGCGCAACCCGTTTGACGCGCAAGACAATATCCGCGGCGGCGTGGCCTATCTGCGCTGGTTGCTGGCCTACTTCGAGGGCGATGTGGTGCTGGTGGCCGCGGCCTACAACGCCGGCGAAGGGGCGGTCAACCAGTTCCGCGGCGTGCCACCGTACGATGAGACGCGCGAATATGTGCGCCGCGTGGTCGGCCGCTTCGGCAGCACGCGCCAACCCTTCGACGCCAAGATCACCGAGCCTTCGCCGCAGATGCACTCGCTGCGTCGGCTGGCCGGGATTCGCTGAGCCTTGCACCAGCGCTCAGCGCTCGAGCTGGGCCCAGGCTTTTTCCAGGCGCTTGACGCTCACCGGCTGCGGCGTGCGCAACTCCTGCGCGAAGAGGCTGACGCGCAGCTCCTCGATCAACCAGCCGAATGCATCGAGCCGCGCATCGGTGCTGCCGCGGCGTTCGGCCAGACCGCGCAGCCAGCGCTGCTCGATCGGGCGCAGCTCGGCCAGGCGCTGCGCATCGCGCGCCGGGTCGGCACGCAGCTTGTCCAGGCGCATCACCACCGCGCGCAGGTAGCGCGGCAGCTGCGCCAGCGCCGACCAATCGGTGGCCGCCAGAAAGCGTTTGCCAACCAGGCGTTGCAGTTGCGCCGCGATATCGTCGGCCACGTCCTTGGGCGGCCGGCTGTCCTTCAGCTTGCGCTGCGCGTTGGCGTATTCCTGCAAGACGGCGCCGGCCGCGCGCGCCACCTCCTGCGCGATCAAGCTCAGGCGCCCGCGGCCAGCTTCGACGCGCGCCTTGAATGAAGCGGCATCGGTGGGCAGCGCATCGGCGAGAAAGGCACGGTCCAGGGCCACGGCCACGATCTGCTCGCGCAATTCCTCGGCGCTGCCCAGGGCCATGAACTGCGTGGCCAGGCGCGGCAGGTCGGGAATATTTTTCTCCAGATATTTCAGCGGCTCCTTGAGCTGCAGCGCAATCAGACGGCGCAGGCCGGCGCGGTGTTTGGCGGCGGCCATGCCGGGCTCGTCGAAGACTTCGATTTCGACGCCGGATTGTTTGTCGATCAGGGCCGGGAAGCCGACGAGCGTTTGGCCGGCCTTGCGCACCTCCATCAGCTCGGGGAGTTCGCCGAAGGTCCAATCGGTGTAACGGGTGTTGGGTGGCGCTTCGCGGCCCTCACCCTGCCCTCTCCCAGAGGGAGAGGGTAATTCGCCCCCTCTCCCTCTGGGAGAGGGTTGGGGTGAGGGCTCGCGGATCGCGGTCTGACCCTTGAGCACAGCCAGCGCCTGAAAAGCGGAACGCGCCTGCGCACCGAGCTCGGCCTTCAGCGCCGCCAGATTGCGCCCCGCCCCAAGCTGCCTTCCATGCTCATCGACGATGCGGAAATTCATCCACAGATGCGGCGCCAGGGTCTCCAGCTTGAAGTCGTTACGCTGCACGGCGAGCTGCGCGCGTTCGCACACCGCCTTGCGCAGCACGTCGATCAAATCGCCCTGCGCGAACGGCGCGCCGGCGCAGAACTCGTCGGCGAAGTCCGGCAAGGGCACCAGCCGCGAGCGCGGGCGCTGGTGCAGGCTCTTCACCAAGGCCAGCACCTTGGCCGCGAGCATGCCCGGCACCAGCCACTCGCAGCGCTCTTCGCTGACCTGGTTGAGCGCATAGATCGGCACCGTGACGGTGAGGCCGTCCTTGGCGTCGCCGGGTTCGTGCAGGTAACTCGCCACGCAATCGATGCCGCCAAGGCGCACGGTCTTCGGGAAGGCCTGGGTCGTGATGCCCGCCGCCTCGTGGCGCATCAACTCGTCGCGCGTGAGCTTCAACAGCTCCGGCTGGCGCTTCACCTCCTCGCGGTACCAGCGCTCGAATGTCGCGCCGCTGACCACATCGGCCGGCACCTGCTGGTCGTAGAAGGCGTGGATCAATTCGTCGTCGATCAACACATCCTGGCGGCGCGCCTTGTGCTCCAACTCCTGCACCCGGTGGATCAGCTTTTCGTTGTGCGCCAGGAAGGGCAGCCGGGTCTCCCAATCGGCATGCACCAGCGCTTCGCGGATGAAGATCTCGCGTGCGGCGGGCGCATCGATGCGCCCGAAATTGACCTTGCGGTTGTTGTAGATCACCAGGCCGTAGAGCGTGGCGCGTTCCAGCGCCACCACCTCGGCGGCCTTCTTCTCCCAATGCGGTTCCAGCAGTTGGGTCTTCAGCAGGTGGCCGCCGATGCGCTCGATCCAGGTCGGCTCGATGGCGGCCAGGCCGCGGCCGAAGAGGCGCGTCGTCTCGACCAATTCGGCAGCCATCAGCCAGCGGCCGGGCTTCTTCGACAGATTGGCGCCCGGGTGGCGCCAGAATTTGATGCCGCGTGCGCCGAGATACCAATCGTCGTCATCGGCCTTGAGGCCGATATTGCCCAACAGGCCAGCCAGCAATGCGAGGTGAATCTGCTCGTAGTTGGCCGGCGCCGTGTTGAGCCGCCAGCCGTGCTCGGCCACCACGGTCAGCAATTGCGAATGGATATCGCGCCATTCGCGCACGCGGCGCGGCGAGATGAACTGATCCCGCAGGCGCTGCTCCTGCTGGCGATTCGAGAGCTTGTGCTCCTTGTGCTCGGCGCTGTGGCCGCGCCCGCCTTCGAGCCACTGCCAGAGTTTGAGCGTGCCGCTGAATTCGCTACGCTCGTCGTCGAAGGGTTTGTGGCGTTCGTCGGCGAGTTGGGCGCGATCCTGCGGGCGGTCGCGCACATCCTGGCCCGACAGCGCGGCGGCGATCACCAGCACCTCGGCCAGCGATTGACGCTCGCGCGCCTCGACGATCATGCGGCCGATGCGCGGGTCCAGCGGCAGGCGCGAGAGTTCGCGGCCGATCGGCGTCAACTCGTTGCGCTCATCGACGGCACCGAGTTCGCCGAGCAGCGCATAGCCATCGACGATGGCCTTCTTCGGCGGCGGCTCGAGAAACGGAAAATCCTCGACCAGCCCCAGGCCGAGCGATTTCATGCGAAGGATCACGCCGGCCAGCGACGAGCGCAGGATTTCCGGGTCGGTGAAGCGCGGCCGGCCTGCGAAATCGGCTTCGTCGTAGAGGCGGATGCAGGTGCCGCCGGCCACGCGGCCGCAGCGCCCGGCGCGCTGATTCGCCGCCGCCTGGCTGATGGCTTCGATCTGCAATTGCTCGACCTTGTTGCGGTAGCTGTAGCGCTTGACGCGTGCCAGGCCGGCGTCGATCACGTAGCGGATGCCGGGCACCGTGAGCGAGGTCTCGGCGACGTTGGTGGCGAGCACGATGCGCGCGGCGCCGCCGGTCTCGAAGACGCGGTCCTGCTCGGCCTGCGACAGGCGCGCAAAGAGCGGCAGGATCTCGGTGTGGCGCTTGGCCGGGCTGTGCGCGAGGTGCTTGCGCAGATGATCCGCGGCCTCGCGAATTTCACGCTCGCCGGGCAGGAAGACGAGGATGTCGCCTACTGGGCTGCCGACCCACAGCTCATCGACCGCTTCGGCGATGGCGACGTTCAGATCGCGCTCCGGCCGTCCGCCGGGCCGCCCCAAGGGCGGCGCGCCCCCCTGGGGAGCTGGCGACGACGTCGCCTTGGGGGCCTCGTTCCACTCGAAGGGCCGCCAGCGTTGCTCGACAGGGAACAGCCGGCCCGAGACCTGGATCACCGGTGCCGGCCCGGCCCTGCCCGCAAAGTGCTGCGCGAAGCGATCCGCGTCGATGGTGGCCGAGGTGACGATGACCTTCAGGTCGGGTCGCCGCGGCAGCACCTGCTTCAAATGCCCGAGCAGGAAATCGATATTCAGCGAACGCTCGTGCGCCTCGTCGATGATCAGCGTGTCGTAGGCGCGCAGCAGCGGGTCGCCCTGGGTTTCGGCCAGCAGGATGCCGTCGGTCATCAGCTTCACAGAGGCGCCCGGCTGCAGGCGATCCTGAAAACGCACCTTGAAACCGACGACCGCACCGAGCGGCGTTTTCAGCTCTTCGGCAATGCGCTTGGCTACGCTCGACGCCGCGATGCGCCGCGGCTGGGTGTGGCCGATCAGCTTGCCGGTGTTGGCGCGGCCGCGGCCGAGTTGGAGCGCGATCTTCGGCAGTTGCGTGGTCTTGCCCGAGCCGGTTTCGCCGCAGACGATGATCACCTGGTGCGCTCGCAGCGCCAGTGCGATCTCGTCGCGCCGCGCCGATACCGGCAGCGCCTCGGGAAAGGTGATCGGGGGGAGAGGCGTCGGGACGATGGCGGCAGGCACGGGGCGCGGATTATCCCGCGCCCCACCAACGGTCACCTGCCGTAGGTGATGACGCTCAAGGCCGCGCCCTGCGGGTCTTGAATGACGGCCATGCGGCCGACGCCCTTGACTTCCATCGGCTCCATCAGCACGCTGCCGCCGAGCTTCTTCGCCGCAGCCAGGGTCTTGTCCACGTCATCGACCGTGACATAGCAGCCCCACATCGACGGCATGCCGGCCGGCGTACCCGGCGGCTTGCCCATGATGCCGCCGACCGATGTCTCGCCAACCTTGAGCACGTGGTACGGGCCGGTGCCCATATCCATCGTCTCGGCCTTCCAGCCGAACAGGGTGCCGTAGAACTCGCAGGCGGCTTTCGGGTTGCTGGTCATCAGCTCCGACCAGCTGAATGCACCGTGGGTCTTGTAGGCGTCCATCGCGGGCTCCTCGAGGAAAGTGGGGGCGACATGCTGCGCCGGGCGCGTGCGGTCGTCAATGCCACGGCGACGGCCTGCGGCACAATCCACCACGCCATGAGCCTCGTCTTCCCCCACACCTTCGTCCCCTGGTTTCGTTCGGTAGCGCCGTACATCCACGCTTACCGCGGCAAGACCTTCGTTGTGGCCATCGCCGGCGAAGGCATCGCCGCCGGCAAGCTGTCGGCCTTCGTGCAGGATCTGGCGATCCTGCATGCGATGGGCATCAAGCTGGTGCTGGTGCATGGCTTTCGGCCCCAGGTGAGTGAGCAACTGAAGGCCAAGGGCCACCCCGAGCGCTTCAGCCACGGCCTGCGCATCACCGACGAAATCGCGCTGGATTGCGCGCAGGAGGCCGCCGGCCAACTGCGCTTCGAGATCGAGGCCGCGTTTTCGCAAGGTCTGCCGAATACGCCGATGGCGAATGCCACCTTGCGCGTGATTTCCGGCAACTTCCTGACCGCGCGGCCGGTCGGCATCGTCGATGGCATCGACTTCATGCACAGCGGCGTGGTGCGCAAGGTCGATGCGGTGGCGATGCGGCGGGCGATCGACACCGGCGCCGTCGTGCTGCTGTCGCCGTTCGGTTTTTCGCCCACCGGCGAAGCCTTCAACCTGACCATGGAAGATGTGGCGACATCGACCGCGATCGCCTTACAGGCCGACAAGCTGATGTTCGTCACCGAAGTGCCTGGCGTGCGCGAGAACAACGACGATGCGGCCAGCGATATCGATACCGAACTGGCCCTCGCCGATGCCGAGCGCCTGCTGGCTGCCCTGCCCGCTCCGACACAGCCGACCGATGTGGCCTTCTACCTGAGGCACTGCGTCAAGGCCTGCCGCGAAGGCGTCGAGCGCTCGCATATCCTGCCCTTCGGAGTCGATGGCGCGCTGTTGCAGGAGGTCTATACGCATGACGGCATCGGCACGATGGTTGTCGATGAAAAACTGGAGAGCCTGCGCGAAGCCAGCAGCGACGATGTCGGCGGCATCCTGCAACTGATCGAACCCTTCGAGCGCGACGGCACCCTGGTGCGCCGCGAGCGCACCGAGATCGAGCGCGATATCGCCAACTACACCGTGATCGAACACGACGGTGTGATCTTCGGCTGCGCCGCGCTGTATCCCTATCCGGAAGCCAATACCGCCGAGATGGCCGCGCTGACCGTCAGCCCGCAGGTCCAGGGCCAGGGCGATGGCGACCGCATCTTGAAACGCGTCGAACAACGCGCACGCGGCATGGGCCTGGCCAGTATCTTCGTGCTGACGACGCGCACGATGCACTGGTTCGTCAAGCGCGGTTTTCAGCCGGCCGATGCCGACTGGCTGCCCGAGGCGCGCAAGCGCAAGTACAACTGGGATCGGCGCTCGCAGGTGCTGGTCAAGCATTTCAAGTAATGATCAACGGAGTCCGTCATGACCCGCATAGTGCAGTGCATTTATCTGAAAAAACAAGCCGAAGGCATGGTCTATCCGCCCTACCCCGGCGAACTCGGCAAGCGCATCTACGACAACGTCAGCCAAGAGGCGTTCGAGCTTTGGAAGAAGCACCAGACGATGCTGGTCAACGAAAACCGGCTGAACCTGGCCGATGCGCGTGCGCGCCAGTACCTGGCGCGACAGATGGAACAGTTCTTCTTCGGCGACGGCGGCGACAAGCCGGCAGGTTACGTACCGCCAACGACTTGATCGTCGATCATAAACAAGAATCATTCTCGTTTAGTGCGCTAAACTCCGAGGCCTCGAAGCTTCATTCCGAAGATTGCACATGTCATTCGCACATATCCTGGCGGTCATGGCCGTCAGCGTCACCGTGACCGGCGCTGCCGTGGCCCAGCAGCCCACACTGAACGTCTATTCGGCGCGCCATTACCAAACCGACGAGGCGCTGTACGACAACTTCACCAAGGCCACCGGTATCAAGATCAACCGCGTCGATGCCGACGACGCCGGCATCCTCGCCAGGCTCAACACCGAAGGCAGCGCCAGCCCGGCCGACGTGATCCTGCTGGTCGATGCCGCACGCCTTTGGCGCGCCGAAGTCGGTGGACTGCTCCAACCTGTGCAGAGCAAAATGCTCGAAGCCCGCATTCCCGCCCATCTGCGCGGCAAAGACAGCGGCCAGGGCTCATCATGGTTTGGGCTTTCGACCCGGGCCCGCGTGGTGGTATTCAATAAGGCCAGCGTCAAACGCGAAGACGTCGATACCTACGAGAAACTCGGGGAGCCGAAGAACAAGGGGCGGCTGTGCACACGCTCGGGCTCGCACCCCTACAACCTGTCCCTGTTCGGCGCGATGCAGGAGCACCTTGGCCCGCAGGCCACCGAAACCTGGCTCAAGGGCTTGGTGGACAATATGGCACGCACGCCGAAAGGCGGCGATACAGACCAGATTCTTGCGGTTGCCAGCGGTGAATGTACCGTGGCATTGGCCAATACCTATTACCTTGCACGGCTGATGCGGTCTGAAAAGCCGCAGGACAAAGCGGCAATTGAAAAAGTCGGCGTGATATTTCCCAACCAAGCCAGCTTCGGCACACACGTCAATATCGCCGGCGCAGCGCTTGCCCGCCATGCGAAGAACCGTATCGCGGCGCAGCGCTTTCTGGAATATCTGGTCAGCGACCAGGCCCAAATCCAGTTTGCCGATGGCAACAACGAGTGGCCTGTCGTGCCGGGAGTCAGGATCGCCAATCCGGCACTCCAGGCGCTGGGCTCGTTCAAGAGTGAAACGATCCTCATATCCGTGGTGGGTATGAATCAGGTCAAGATTCAGCAGATGCTGGACCGCGTCGGGTACAAATAGCGTGGCAGCCGGTTTATTCCTCCGGGCCAGTCGATGATATATTCGCGACTCTTTCGACCCAGAGGAATATCAGCATGGCGAATTTGACCGACCTATTGGCCCAGAGAAATGCTCTCGACCAACAGATTGAAAAAACCCAGCGCGAAGAGCGGCAAAAGGCCCTCGCGCAAATCAAGACCCTGATGAGCGAATACGGCATCAACGTCGCCGACCTGAGCGCGCGCGTGGCCAAGAAGACCCGGGCCGGCGCCAAGGTCGCCGCCAAATATCGCAACAAGGCCAGCGGTGAATCCTGGAGCGGCCGCGGCCTGCAACCGCGCTGGCTCAAGGCGGCACTGGCCACGGGTAAGAAGCTCGGCGACTTCGCGGTCTGAATCCGCGCGTGCCGCGAATGCGCCAACGCGCGTTCGCTAGACTCGGCCGATGATTCCACCCGGGTTTGTCGCCGAACTGCTGTCGCGCGTCGATATTGCCGAAGTCGTCGGCCGCCACGTGCCGTTGAAGAAGGGCGGCGCCAATTTGATGGGTCTGTGCCCGTTTCATGGCGAGAAATCGCCAAGCTTCTGCGTCAGCCCGACGCGCCAGACCTACCACTGCTTCGGCTGCGGCGCGCATGGCAACGCCATCGGCTTTCTCATGCAGCACACGGGCGCGAGCTTTCCAGACGCAGTGGCCGACCTGGCGCAGCAAGTCGGCCTCACGGTACCCAGCGACAAGCGCAGCGATGACGAGCGCCAACAGACCGCCAACGCCAAGGCGCGCCAGGCAACGCTTGCCGATGTGCTGGCGCGCGCCGCCGACCACTACCGCAGACATCTCAAGGCCGATCCACGTGCGATCGATTATCTGAAGGGCCGCGGCCTGAGCGGCGAGATCGCGGCGCGCTTCGGCGTCGGCTATGCGCCCGACGGCTGGCGATCGCTGGCCAGCGCCTTTGCCCATTACGACGACCCGCTGCTGGTCGAGTCGGGCCTGGTCGTCGTGCAGGGCGAAGACGGCGCCGACCAGAAGCGCTACGACCGCTTTCGCGACCGCATCATGTTCCCGATCCGCTCGGTGCAGGGCCAGACCATCGGCTTCGGTGGCCGCGTGCTCGACCGCGGCGAGCCGAAATACCTCAATTCGCCCGAAACGCCGCTGTTCGTCAAGGGCCGCGAACTGTACGGCTTGTTCGAGTCGCGCGTGGGCATGCGATCGCGCGGCTATGCCCTGGTGGTCGAGGGCTATATGGACGTCGTCGCGCTGGCGCAATCGGGCTTCGACAACGCCGTGGCCACACTCGGCACGGCGTGCAGCGACGAGCATGTGCGCAAGCTGTTTCGATTCACCGATTCGGTGGTCTTCAGCTTCGACGGCGACGCCGCCGGCCAGCGCGCCGCCGGGCGCGCGCTCGAAGCCGCCTTGCCGCATGCCAGCGAGCTGCGCACGGTGCGCTTTCTGTTTTTGCCATCCGAGCATGACCCGGACTCGTTCGTGCGCACCGAAGGTGCCCATGCCTTCGAACGCTTTGTCGCCCAGGCCGTGCCGCTGTCGCGCCAAATGGTCGCCGTGGCGCGCGCCGGTTGCGACCTCGGTACGCCCGAGGGCCGGGCCCGGTTTATCACCCAGGCCCGCCCGCTGTGGAGTGCGCTGCCCGAGGGTGCGCTGAAGCGCCAGATGCTGACCGAGCTGACGCGCCTGGCCGGCCTGCCCGAGGGGGATCTGCAAGGCCAGTGGACGGCGGCTCCGGCTGCGCCGCCGGGTGCGCCGTACCGGCAGCATCCCGGGCGCGGGCCGGCCCCCAACAGAGCTTATGCCGCGACACGGCGCGCGCCACGCCGTCCAGAAGACCGCATCGTTCAACTTTTGTTGATACAAGCCGCCTGGTGGGATCGGCTGACCGCCGAGGACCACGAGCTCTTGCATGCCCTGCCTGCGCCGCATGGCGCCGTGATTGCCTGGCTCGAAAGCGACCTGATGGAACATGGCGCGCGGCCCTGGGCGGCCCTGCGCGCGGCGCTCGGCGGGCATGAGCAGTTGCAAACTGTGGTGGCGCAATGGGCCGATGAAGGCGACGACAGCGAGGCCGATTTCGCCGATCTGCGCCGCCTGCTCGACGGCCGCCTGCTCGAGTCCCTGGGTGCGCAACAGCGCGCGCTGGCCGAGGCGGTGGCCACCGATGCAGCCGCGCGCGAAACCTTTCAGCGCCTGTTCGAGCGCATGCGGCTTTTGAAACAGCGGCTCGGGCCAGGCGCTGGCCCTGTGCAGTGACATTCCAATCGATATTGGTTCGTGGGCCGACATCCGGAACCACAGCCTCAAACCTCCAGCCACTCCTTGCGAACCGCGGCATGGACGCGCAGCTCGGCCGGCGTGCCCTCGAAGACGATTTGGCCGTGGCCCATCACCAGACAGCGATCGGCCACTTCGAGCGCGATGGTCAGCTTCTGCTCGACCAGCAGCACCGAGATGCCGCGGCGCCTGAGTTCGCGCAGGAACTCAGCCACCAGTTCGAGGGTCTTCGGCGCCAGGCCCTCGGTCGGCTCGTCGATCATGATCAGCGCCGGGTCGCCCATCAGGGTCCGGCACAGCGTGAGCATCTGCTGCTCGCCGCCCGAAAGCACGCCGGCCTCGGTGTGCTGGCGCTCCTCGAGGCGCGGGAAGGTCTGGTACATATCGTCGAAAGTCCAGCGGCCAGATTGCTTCGCGCTCTTCTGCCCGAGCATCAGGTTCTGGTGCACCGTGAGCTTGGGAAAGATATCGCGGTTCTCGGGCACATAGCCGATGCCGGCGCGGGCGATCTCGAAAGCCTTGCGGCCGAGGATTTCCTGGCCGCGCCAGGCGATGCTGCCCATGCCGTCGACCAGGCCCATGATGGCCTTGACGGTCGTTGAGCGGCCCGAGCCGTTGCGCCCGAGCAGGGCCACGATCTCGCCTTCGCAGACCTCGAAGTTCACGCCGTGCAGCACATGGCTCTTGCCGTAGAAGGCGTGGAGCTTGTCGAGCTCGAGCATCGCGGGGCGCTCAGTGGCCGGCTTCGGCGGCCTGCGCATCGGCCAGCACCGAGCCGAGGTAGGCCTCCTGCACGCGCGGATTGGCGCGCACCGCAGCCGGCGTATCGAAGGCGATCACCTGGCCATAGACCAGCACGGCGATCTTGTCGGCCAGGCCGAAGACCACGCCCATATCGTGCTCGACGGTCAGCAGGGTCTTGCCGGCGGTGACTTCGCGGATCAGGTTGACGAAGCGGCCGGTTTCGCTCTTGCTCATGCCGGCGGTGGGCTCGTCGAGAAGGATCACCGGCGAGCCACCGGCGATGGTGATGCCAATCTCCAGCGCGCGCTGTTCGGCATAGGTGAGGTTCATCGCCAGCACATCGCGGCGCCTGTCGAGCTCGAGCATCGCCAGGACTTCCTCGGTGCGCTGGTTCGCATCCTTCAGGTCGGCGAGGAAGCGCCAGAAGGCATATTTGTAACCCAGGTGCCAGAGCACCGCACAGCGGATATTCTCGAATACCGACAAGCGAACGAACAGGTTGCTGACCTGGAAGCTGCGCGCCAGGCCCAGGCGGTTAATCTCGAAGGGCGGCAGGCCGTCGATCTTCTTGCCGTTGAGCAGGATATCGCCCGCGGTGCAGCCAAAGCGCCCGCTGATCAGGTTGAACAGGGTGCTCTTGCCCGCGCCGTTGGGGCCGATGATGGCCACCCGCTCGCCGGCCTGCACCGCCAGCGTAGCGCCGCGGATGATTTCGGTCTTGCCAAAATTTTTGCGCACCTCGCGCAGTTCGAGGGCCGGCGTTGTCACGGGGCCGCCTCGCGCTGCTTGATTTCCCTTTCGATCTCTTCCTGGACCCGGCCCCATTGGCGCACGAACTCACGCCGCGTCAGCTCGAACAGCGCGCTGCCCGTGGCCAGCACCAGCACGGCCCCGAACCAGCTGTCCATGCGCTTGGCGTCGAGCGTGGTGCCCATGAATTTCAATTCGGAACCGAGCGCGGCATTGATCTGCAGGTGATAGACCATTTCGATCATCGCGCCGGCGCCGGCCAGGATCGCGAATGCGGTGCCGGCCAGCGCCAGGTAGGCCGTCCACAGGCCGCCCAGCTTGCCGAACGCGGCCAGGCGCAGGTTCATCATGATCAGGCTCGAAATGCCGCCCGGCGCATACATGATCATGAACAGGAAGACCAGGCCGAGGTAGAGCAGCCAGGCCTGCGTGATCTCCGACAGCAGCACCAGGGCGATCACCATCAAGACGGCGCCGATGATCGGGCCGAAGAAGAAGGTCGCGCCGCCGAGGAAGACGAACAGCAGGTAGGCGCCCGAGCGCGCCGCGCTGACGACTTCGGCGGTGACGATCTCGAAGTTCAATGCCGCCAGGCCGCCGCCGATGCCGGCGAAGAAGCCCGCCACCATGAAGGCCAGAAAGCGTACCTGCTGCGTGCTGTAGCCGATGAACTCGACGCGCTCTGGGTTGTCGCGCACGGCATTGAGCATGCGGCCCAGCGGCGTGCGCGTGAGCGCGAACAGCGCCGCGGTCGAGACGAAGCAGTAGATCGCGATCAGGTAGTAGAGCTGCAGCTGCGGGCCGAAGCTGATGCCGAGCACCGGCGTGCCGGCGACGCGGTTGCCGGTGATGCCGCCCTCGCCACCGAAAAATTCGGGCAGCATCAGCGACATCGACCAGACCAGCTCGCCGATGCCCAGCGTGATCATCGCGAACGTGGTCCCGGCCTTCTTGGTGCTGACGAAGCCGAGCACGGCGGCGAACAGCAGGCCGCCCAGGCCGCCGGCCAGCGGCACCAGGCTGACCGGCAGCGCCAACTTGCCGGCGCTGACCAGGTTCAGGGTATGGATCGCCAGGAAGGAGCCCAGGCCGCTATAGACCGCGTGGCCGAAGCTGAGCATGCCGCCCTGCCCGAGCAGCACGTTGTAGGACAGGCAGACGATGATCGCGATGCCCATCTGCGAGAGCATCGTGTGCGCGAAGCTGGTGGTCCACACGCGCGGCGCCAGTAGCAGCAGCAGCGCGAACGAGCCCCAGACGAGCCAACGCCCGCGCTGGGGCGATCGAAAGCGAATCGCCAGCGTGCCCATCAATCTTCCCGCGTGCCCAGCAGGCCCTTGGGCCGCAGGATCAGGATCAGCACCAGCAGCAGATAGGGCAGGATCGGCGCCGCCTGCGCCAGCGTGACCTTGGCCAGCGGGTAGGCGATATCGCCGGGCACGATGCGCCAGCCGATCGCCGCCGCGGCATGCAGCAGCGATTTATCGACAGTCAGCGGCAGCGTTTGCATGAGGCCGATGAGCAGCGAGCCGACGAAGGCCCCGGCCAGCGAACCCATGCCGCCGACGACGACGACGACGAAGATGATCGAGCCGACGATCGCGGCCATCGACGGCTCGGTGACGAAGGTCATGCCGCCGACCACCCCCGCCAGCGCCGCCAGCGCACAGCCGCTGCCGAAGACGAGCATGAAGACGCGCGGCACATTGTGGCCCAGCGCCTCGACCATCTCCGGATGTTCCAGCGCGGCCTGGATCACCAGGCCGATGCGGGTGCGCGTGAGCAGCAGCCACAGCGCGACGAGCATCACCAGGGCCACCGCCATCATGAACATCCGCGTCGCCGGGAAGGTGGAACAATGCACCACCGCTGCCGCGGTGCTCGCGCAGCGCGCGGCCGGCGCCGTGCCCCAGGCCAGGCCGAGCCCGTCATCGACCGACTGGATGATCGTGAACGCGGCGCCCTGCAAAGGCGGCGGCGGCGACACCGGCAGCGACGACAGGCCCCAGACCAGCTTCACCAGTTCGAGGATCACGTACGAAAGGCCGAAGGTGATCAGCAGCTCGGGCACATGGCCGAACTTGTGCATGCGGCGCAGCGCGGTGCGCTCGAAGCCCGCGCCAAGCAGGCCGACCGCGAGCGGCGCCAGGAACAGCGCCACCCAGAAGCCGAACAAGGAGGTCAGCGCGTAACCGAAGTAGGCGCCGAGCATGTAGAAGCTGGCGTGCGCGAAGTTCAGCACGCCCATCATGCTGAAGATCAGCGTCAGGCCCGAGCTGAGCATGAACAGCAGCAGCCCGGCGCTGACGCCGTTCAGCACATTGATCAGCAACTGGTCCATCGCTGGAACCTCGATGTCAAGTGCCGCAGGAGCCCCTCAAGCAACCGCCGCGGATCCGGCTTTGCCGGTCCGCTGGCGGTGCCCCCTTGAGGGGGAGGCGCCGAAGGCGCTTCGGGGGTGGGTCATCCCCCCGGGCGCTTCATCTGGCACGAGGTCGGCGTGCTCGAGACATAGGGCTCGAAGGTCTTGATCGGCGCGAAGGTGTGGCCGGTATTCTCGACGTCGTAGTCGAGTGGCGCCTTGCCGGTCTTTTGCCAGGCCTGGATATACAGGGTTTGCTGGAGTTGATGGTCGGCCTTGCGCATCTGGATCTCGCCGTTCAGGCCCTTGAGCTGCAAGCCTTCTAGCGCGGCGGCGACCTTGATCGGAACCGTGCTCTTGGCCTTGGCCATCGCGTTGCCGAGCAGCAGGTAGGCGTGGTAGATCTGCGCGGTGTAGAAGTCGTCGTTGAACTTGGCCTTGTAGTCGTCCATCACCTTGCGCGCATCGCCGCCCAGGCCGTTGGGCATCACCGCCACCTGGAAGACGCGGCCGGCGGCATTGGCGCCCATCGCGGTGGGCGTGCCGGTGACGCCGGCGTAATAGGTATAGAACTTCGCCGCCAGGCCGCCGTCGTTGGCGGCCTTGACCAGCAGGGTCAGGTCCGACGACCAGTTGCCGGTGACCACCGTATCGGCACCCGAGGCCTTGATCTTGGCGATATAGGGCGCGAAATCGCGCGTCTGCGCCAGCGGCGTCAGGTCTTCGCCGACGATCTGGATATCCGGGCGCTTGCGGCCCAGGGTTTCCTTGGCGAATTTCGCGACCTGGTGGCCGTGGGCGTAGTTCTGGTTGATCAGATAGACCTTCTTGATGTCGGGCTGGTCCTTCATGAAGGTCGAGAGCGCTTCCATTTTCATCGAGGTGTCGGCATCGAGCCGGAAGTGCCAGTAGCTGCACTTGCTGTTGGTGAGATCGGGATCGACCGCGGCGTAGTTCAGGAACAGCACCTCCTTGCCCGGATTGCGCTCGTTGTATTTGTTCAGGAAGTCGATGATCGCGGTGGCCGGGCCGGTGCCGGTGCCCTGCGCCACATAGCGGATGCCCTGGTCGATGGCGGCCTGCAGCGCATTCACCGTCTCCTGCGGGCTGAGCTTGTTGTCGAACGAGACGATCTCGAATTTGACGCCGGCCGGATTGCTCCTGCTGAAGCGCTCGGCCAGGAACTGGAAGCCGCGCAACTGGTTCTGACCGGTGGCCGCCGTCAGGCCGGTCAAGGCGTCGATCCAGGCGATCTTGACGGTCTCGCCGGCTTGCGCAAAGGCGGCGCTCGATGCCAGCGCGATCGCGCCGGCAAAAATCTTCGGTGCTGGCTTCATAGGCCTTCCTGGGGTGAGACGAGGTGAGGGGACGTTAACGGATCGCTACCGCTGCGGCGCACAGGGACTACCCCAAACAAGGCTTCCTTCCTTCGACAAGCTCTCGAGGAAACGAAGGGCCGCTCCCGAGTTTCCTTGACCCCCGGGCCACGAAGGGGCCCCTTTCAGCCGGGCAGTCGATGACCCTTGAACTGCTCGCGCAGCTTGTTCTTCTGCATTTTGCCGGTGGCGCCGAGCGGGATGGTCTCGACAAAGACCACGTCGTCGGGCACCTGCCACTGGGCGACCTTGCCTGTATAGAAGTGCAGCAGATCGTCGCGCGATACCTCGGCGCCGGGCTTCTTCACCACCACCAGCAGTGGCCGCTCGCCCCACTTCGGGTGCGGCAGCGCGATGCACGCCGCCATGGCCACCGCCGGGTGCGCGACCGCGACGTTCTCGATGTCGATCGAACTGATCCATTCGCCGCCGGACTTGATCACGTCCTTGCTGCGGTCGGTGATCTGCAGGAAGCCGTCGGCGTCGATCGAGGCCACGTCGCCGGTCGGAAACCAGCCATCGACCAGCGGGTCGCCGCCCTCGCCCCTGAAGTAGCCCGAAACGATCCACGGCCCGCGCACGTGCAGATCCCCACTGGCCTGGCCGTCCCAGGGCAGTTCGCGGCCGTCGGGGCCGACAATGCGCATCTCGACGCCGAACAATGCACGGCCCTGCTTGGCCAGGATCGCCAGTTGCGCATCGGGCTCGAGCGCCAGCTGCGCCAGCTTCAGGTTGCACACCGTGCCGACGGGCGACATCTCGGTCATGCCCCAGCCGTGCAGCACGGTGACGTCGTAGTCGTCACGGAAGGACTTGATCATCGCCGGCGGGCAGGCCGAACCGCCGATCAGCGTGCGCCGCATGTGGGTGAACTTCAGGCCGTTCTGCTTGACATGGTTGAGCAGCATCAGCCACACCGTCGGCACGCCGGCGGCCATCGTCACCCGTTCCGACTCGAGCAACTCATAGACCGATTTGCCATCCAGCGCGGCACCCGGAAACACCAGCCTGGCGCCGGTCATCGCCGCCGCGAAGGGGATGCCCCAGGCATTGACGTGGAACATCGGTACCACTGGCAGGATGCTGTCGCGCGCCGACAGGCTGATCGCGTCGGGCAGCGCCACGGCCCAGGCGTGCAGCAGGGTCGAGCGGTGGCTGTACAGCGCGCCCTTCGGATTGCCGGTGGTGCCGCTGGTGTAGCACAGGATGGCGGCGCTCTTCTCGTCGAACACGGGCCAGGCGTAGGTGTCGCTCTGGCCCGCGATCCAGGCTTCGTAGCTTTGCAGGCCGTCGATACCGCTGTCGGATGGCAGCGCGCCGGGTTCGCACAGCGCGATCCAGTGCTTCACGGTCGGGCACTGGCGCCAGACGGCCTTGATGAGCAGCAGGAAGCTGAGGTCGAAGGCGATAACGCGGTCTTCGGCATGGTTGGCGATCCACACCAGCTGCTCGGGCGCCAGGCGCGGGTTCAGCGTGTGCACGACGCGGCCGCTGCCCGCAATGCCGAAGTACAGCTCGAAATGGCGGTAGCCGTTCCAGGCCAGCGTGGCGACGCGCTCGCTGAAGGCCAGGCCCAGCCGGTCCAGCGCCGCGGCCACCTGGCGCGAACGCGCCGCCGCTTCACGGTAGGTATAACGATGGATGTCGCCTTCGACGCGGCGCGAGACGATCTGGCCATCGTGGTGGTGGCGCGCCGCGAATTCGATCAGGCTCGAGATCGCCAGCGGCTGGTCTTGCATCAGGCCGAGCATGCTTTCTCTCCTTGTCGTCGGGGCCGGCAAGTATTGGCGGCGGCTTGCGGGGCTGTCAAAGCGTGATTCCCCCACCCGCACACGCCCGGCGCGCAGGGCCGACAATACGCCCCCGTGAACGCCCCTGAATCGATGGTCGGTCTGAGCGCGCCGCGTTGGCGCGATGCCAGCTTCCTGCAAAGCCTGGGTGCGGCTTTCGGCACCGACCTGCCGCCGCAGCCGGTCAGCGCACCGCACTGGGTCGCGCGCAGCAACATGCTGGCGCGCTCGCTCGGCCTGGTCGATTGGCTGGACCGTGAGGACGCGCTGGCACTGCTGTCAGGAGCGTGGGGCGCGCACGGCACGCGCACGCATGCCTCGGTCTATTCCGGCCACCAGTTCGGCGTCTGGGCCGGCCAGTTGGGCGACGGCCGCGCCTTGATGCTCGGCGAGATCGACACGCCCGCCGGTCCGATGGAAGTGCAGCTGAAAGGCAGCGGCCTGACACCCTACTCGCGCATGGGCGACGGACGCGCGGTGCTGCGCTCGTCGATCCGCGAATTCCTTGGCTCCGAAGCAATGCATGCGCTGGGCATCCCGACCACGCGCGCGCTGGCCGTCGTCGGCTCATCACTGCCGGTGCGGCGCGAGACGATGGAAACGGCAGCGGTGGTCACACGCGTGGCGCCGAGCTTCCTGCGCTTCGGGCACTTCGAGCATTTCGCGCACACGACCAACGACACCACTGCGCTGCGGCGCCTGCTCGACGCCACGATCGCGCGTTACTTCCCGGATTTGCAGGGCGCGGCCGAGCCCGCCGCGGCGCTGCTGCAGGAAGTGGCGCTGCGCACGGCGCGCCTGGTGGCGCAGTGGCAGGCGGTGGGTTTCTGTCATGGCGTGATGAATACCGACAACATGTCGCTACTCGGGCTGACGATCGACTACGGCCCGTTCGGCTTCCTGGATGCCTTCGACCCGGGCCACATCTGCAACCACAGCGACCGCCAGGGCCGTTACGCCTATGCGCGCCAGCCCGGCGTGGCGTTCTGGAACCTGCATGCGCTGGCGCAGGCGCTGCTGCCGGCGGTCGATGGCCCGGCCGAAGCCGCGAGTGAGTTGCTGCTGGCCGCACTCGAGCCCTACAAGGCCGAGTACGCGCGTTCGATGCTGGCCGCGTTGCGCGCCAAGATCGGCCTGGCCAGCGCGCACGACGACGACCAGGCCCTGATCGACGAGCTGCTGCGCCTGATGGCCACCGACCGTGCTGACTTCACGATCGCCTTCCGCCGCCTGGCCTGCGGGGACCGCGCCACACGCGATGTCTTCATCGACCGCCAAGCCTTCGACGCCTGGGCGCTGCGCTACCGCACCCGGTTGGCGCTCGAAAGCAGCAACGACACCGAGCGCGCCGCTCGCATGAACCGCATCAACCCGAAATTCGTGCTGCGCAAGCACCTGGCGCAGGCCGCGATCGAGCGCGCCCAGCAGGGCGATTTCAGCGAGACGCAGCGCCTCTTGAAGATTCTCGAACGCCCCTTCGACGAACAACCCGAGCACGCCACCTATGCCGACCACCCGCCGGCCGGCGCGCAGCAGATCGAAGTCTCCTGCTCTTCCTGACCATGACCCAGCCCCACGACCACGACGACCCGCACTATGCGGTGAAAAAACCGATGCCGAGTGGCGCACTCAACTCGACCCGATGCAATACCAGGTCGCACGCCACGCCGCCACCGAGCGCGCCTTCAGCGGCAAATACTGGAACCACAAAGAGGCCGGCCAATACCTCTGCGTCGGCTGCGGCACGCCGCTCTTCGATTCGGGCACCAAGTTCGACGCCGGCTGCGGCTGGCCGAGCTATTTCGAGCCGATCGACAATAAGGCCGTCGAACGGGTCGTTGACAAGACCCACGGCATGGTTCGCGTGGAAGTGCGCTGCAACCGGTGCGGCTCGCACCTCGGCCACGTCTTCGAAGACGGCCCGCAGCCCACCGGCGAGCGCTTCTGCATCAACTCGGCCGCCATAGACTTCGAACCGAAATGACAACCCCAAGCTCACGCCGTTCGCGGCCCCGAGGGGGGGCTCAACCTGCTCGGGAGCGGCCCAGCGCCGGTTGAATCATGATGAAACTGCTGGCCGACTTTCTGCCGATCATCCTGTTCTTCGCTGCGTTCAAGGTCGCCGGCGGCGACAAGGACGCCGCCGCCGCCTTCGCCTCCGAACATTTCGGCTTCCTGGTCTCGGGCGGCAGCGTCGGCCCCGGCGAGGCCCCGGTGCTGCTGGCCACCGTGGCGGTAATCGTGGCCACGCTGGCCCAGGTGCTGGTGCTGAAGCTGCGCGGCAGGAAGGTCGATACGATGCTCTGGGTCAGTCTGGTGCTGGTGGTCGTGCTGGGCGGCCTGACGATCTGGTTTCACAGCGAAACCTTCATCAAGTGGAAGCCGACGCTGCTGTACTGGGTGATGGGTGGCGCTTTCCTGCTCGGGCCGCTGCTGTTGCGCAGGAACCTGTTGCGCCTGTTGCTCGGCGAGCAACTCCACTTGCCCGACCCCGTGTGGCAGCGCCTGAACTGGGCCTGGGTGGCCTTCTTCGCCGCGATGGGTGCGCTGAACCTGTGGGTGGCCTACACCTTCTCCACCGACACCTGGGTCAACTTCAAGCTCTTCGGCGGCATCGGGCTGATGCTGGTCTTCACGCTGGCGCAGGGCCTGTATCTCAGCCGCTTCCTGCCTGAGGAAGCCGCGCCGAAGGAAAACCGATGAATGGCGTGACCGCCGCACGCATCGAGGCCGCGCTGCGCACTGCATTGCAGCCCGCGGCGCTCGAAGTGCAGGACGACAGCCACTTGCACGCCGGCCATGCCGGGGCCAGGGAAGGCCGGCATTTCAGCGTTCGCATCGTCAGTGAAGCCTTCACCGGCCACTCGCGCGTGGTGCGCCATCGCCTTGTGTATGATGCCCTGCGCTCGCTCGTCGCCGAGGGCATCCATGCGCTGGCCATCGAGGCCCGCACACCCGCCGAGTTGCCGCGCTAGTTCATTTTTCAACGCCCTCCCCTTCCGTTCCTGCCGCACGCATTGGCGTGCGCCCCGCTCTCGAAAGGCTTGATCCCATGTCCCAGAAATCCTTCGCCGCGCTGATCTTTGCGCTGGCATTGGCCGGCAGCGCCGCAGCACAAAACGTCGCCCTCGTGAATGGCAAGCCGGTGCCCAAGTCGCGCGTCGACACGCTGATGCTGCAGGCCTCGCGCGGCGGCCAGCCGCCGGCAACGCCCGAACTCGAGCAACGGGTGCGCGAAGAAGTCGTGCTGCGCGAGATCTTTGCCCAGGAAGCCGAGAAGCGCGGCATCGCCGCCGGTGCCGAATACCGCAGCCAGATGGAACTGGCGCGCCAGACCATCCTGATCCGCGAACTCTTCGCCGACTACCAGAAGAAGAACCCGGTCAGCGAGGCCGACGCCAAGGCCGAATACGACAAATTCAAGACCCAGGCCACCGGCACCGAATACCGCGCGCGCCACATCCTGGTCGAGAAGGAAGACGAAGCCAAGGCGCTCTTGAAGCAGTTAACGGCCGGCGCCAAGTTCGACGAGCTGGCCAAGAAGCACAGCACCGACAAGGGCTCCGGCGCCAACGGCGGCGATCTCGACTTCGCCAAACCCGAGAGCTATGTGCCCGAGTTCAGCCAGGCCATGATCGCACTGAAGAAAGGCGCCACCACCGCTGCGCCGGTGAAGAGCCAGTTCGGCTGGCACATCATCAAGCTCGAAGATACCCGCGAAGCGCAGTTCCCGCCCTTCGACGAAGTCAAGCCCCAGGTGGTGCAGCGCCTGGCGCAGCAAAAACTGCAGCAGTATCAGGATGACCTGCGCAAGAAGGCCAAGACGGACTACAAGTTCGGCGGACAGTAACTTCGGCTATCGTGGGCGCCGACAATGCGCGCGAACAAAGAAAGGCTCCATGCAACTCGACACGCTGAACGAACGCTTCACGCCGGCCGGCCAAGTGGGCTTTCGCACCAACCCCGACGGGCTGCTCTTCGCCGATATCGACAATGCCCACGCGAGCGCCAGCCTGTGCCTGCAGGGCGGGCACCTGACCACCTGGTGCCCCAAGGACCAAACCCAGCCCGCTGTCTGGCTCTCGCCCGCAGCCAGGTTCGCGCCGGGTAAATCGATCCGCGGCGGCGTGCCCGTATGCTGGCCCTGGTTCGGGCCGCACGCCACGCAAAGCGCCTTTCCGGCGCACGGCTTCGCGCGCGCGACGGCCTGGGAAGTCACCGGCGCCGCCGCGCTCGACACCGGCACCACACGCATCGGCCTGGCCCTCGTGCCCAACAATGCGACACGCGCGCAATGGCCGGCCCAAACTCGTCTCGAGCTCGTGGCCACCGTCGGCGCGCAACTGCGCATCGACCTGACCACGACCAACCTCGGTCGCGACGACATCGTCATCGGCGAAGCGCTGCACACCTACTTCGCGATCGGCGACATCGGCGACATCCAGCTGCTGGGGCTCGAAGGCTGCCGGTATCTCGACAAGGTCGATGGCGGCGCGCGCAAGACGCAGCACGGGCCGATCACCTGCGCCGGCGAAATCGACCGCGTGTACCTGGATACCGCGGCCGAATGCGTGATCAGCGACCCGGGCTACCGGCGCCGCATCCGCATCGCCAAGAGCGGCAGCCAGTCCACCGTCGTCTGGACGCCATGGACCGACAAGGCCGGGAAGATGGGCGATTTCGGCCCCGGCCGCCACGGCCAGGGCGGCTGGCGCGAGATGATCTGCGTCGAATCCGCGAACGCCGCAGAAAATACCGTCACCGTGCCGGCGGGGGGCAGGCATACGTTGTCGGTGGTGTATTCAGTGGAGTCCTTGTAGCACCCCGGGCGCATCATTTGTAGAGCACCTGCGGCAGCCACAACCCGATCGCGGGAAACTGGTATAGCAGCACGATGGCGATGATCTGGATGCCCATGAAGGGCAGCATGCCGGCGAAGATCTGGTTCAGCGTGACGTGCGGCGGGCTCAC
>CADEDE010000023.1 GCA_902825995.1 uncultured Burkholderiales bacterium | reverse complement strand
TGGCGGTGCGGAGCATAGCAGGATGAGTCATACTAAGTTAGCGCTTATGCCCCCAGGGGGCCACGCCAGCGGCCGGGCAAAGCCCGATCCGCGGCGCGCGCTTGGGAACGAGCGACACGGCACGGATTGCGCGTCCCGCGTCGCACTGTGGAGCCAATGACATGGCCAACGTCGCCGGACTCAACGCCGATCCGCTGGCCACGTTGCGCAGCGCGGCGGCGCGCGACCCCAGGGCCGCGATCAAGGAAGCCGCCAAGCAGTTCGAAGGCCTGTTTATGCAGGAGCTGATGAAATCGATGCGCCAGGCCACGCTGTCCAGCGGCATGCTCGACAACGAAGGCACGCAGCTCGGCACCGAGATGCTCGATACCCAGTTCGCCGCCAAGATGACCGGGCTGAAGGGCGGCTTGTCCGAAGCCATCGCGCGCCAGCTCGAACGCCAGATGGGCCTCGTCGAAGCAGGCAAAAAGACCAGCCCGAATACCAACCCCGTGGTCCAGCGAACGCCCTTGCGTGCGCCGACCAGCGCGCAGGAATTCGTGGCCCTGCACAGCGCGGCGGCGAAGCAGGCCGAAGGCGCCAGCGGCATCCCGGCTTCGTTCATGGTGGCCCAGGCGGCACACGAAACCGGCTGGGGTCGCAAAAACATCCAAATGGCCGACGGTTCGAACTCGTTCAACCTGTTTGGCATCAAGGCCGGCGCCGACTGGAAGGGCGCTACCGCCAAGGTCGTGACCACCGAATTCGTCAACGGCCAGCCGAAGAAGCTGATGCAGAGTTTTCGCGCCTATTCGAGCTACGACGAATCCTTTGCCGACTATGCGCGGCTGATGAAGACCAGCCCGCGCTACCGCGAGGTGCTGGCCAGCGCCCGGAACATCGGCAACGCGCACGGCTTCGCGCAGGGCCTGCAACGCGCCGGCTACGCCACCGACCCGGCTTACGCCGACAAGCTGGGCCGGGTCATCAACACCACGCTGCGCCTGCAGCGTTCCTTGGCCTGAAGGGTTGAAACGTCATGGGAACCGGCAACCTGATGTCGATCGGCATGCGCGCGATGGCCGCCAACTTCGCGGCCTTGCAGACCACCGGCCACAATATTGCCAACGCCAGCGTCGAGGGCTATTCGCGCCAGCAGGTCGAGCTCCAAACCGCGAGCGGGCAGTTCACGGGTGCCGGCTTCTTCGGCAAGGGCGTCGATGTGGCCGCGGTCACGCGCTCGCACGACGAGTTCCTGACCCGCGAGGCGGCAGCGGCGAAATCGCAGTCTGCCGGCGACCAGGCCCGCTTCGAACAGCTCAGCCGTCTCGAACAGGTCTTCCCGCCCGGCGAGCAGGGCCTGGGCTATGCCGCCGGCCAGCTGCTCAATGCGATGGTCGATCTGGCCAGCCGGCCGCAAGACTCGTCAACACGTGAAGTGGTGCTGGCCCGCGCGCAGGACGTGGCCTCGCGCTTCGCTGCAGCCGGCGCCCAACTCGACAGCCTGCAAAACGGCGTCACGCAGGATCTGCAGAACGGCGTCGCCGCGGTCAATCAACTGACCGGGCGCATTGCCGACGTGAATGAGCAGATTGCGCGGCTCGCCGGCGTGGGCCAGCCGGCCAACGACTTGCTGGACCAGCGCGAACAATTGATCTCCGACCTGAGCGCCTACGTTCAGGTGACGACGATCCCGGCCAGCGACGGCACGCTGGGCATCTTCATGGCCGGTGGCCAGCGCCTGGTGCTCGGCAAGGAGGCCCTGCAACTCGTGCCGATGGCCGATGTTTTCGATGCGTCGCGCCAGGCGGTGGGCATCGTTGACAACGGCGTCACGCGGGCCTTGCCGCAGGAACTGGTCGGTGCCGGCAGCCTGGGCGGCCTGTTGCGGTTCCAGAACGAAGACCTGGCCAGCGCGCGCAATCAACTGGGCCAGATGGCCACCACGCTGGCGACACGTCTGAACCAACAACAGGCGCTCGGTCTGGACCTGCGCACGCCACCGGGCAGCGGTGCGCCGCTGTTTGCCCTCGGCGCGCCACTGGCCCTGCCGGCAATCACCAATGGCCGCGATCTGGCCGGCAATTTCCTCGCCTCGGTGACGATGACGGTGGCTGACGCCAGCCAGTTGCAGCCCAGCGAATATGAACTGCGCAGCGACCCGGCCATTGCCGGCCGGTACCTGCTCACGCGCCGCAGCGACGGCCTGCAACGCAGCATCGCCAGCGGCGATACGGTGGATGGCCTGACCGTCACGGTCGGTGCGCCCGCACCGGCTGCCGGGGACCGCTTCCTGCTGCAAGCGGTGACGCGTGGCGCCAACGGCCTGCGCCGGGTGCTCGCCGACCCGCGCGGCTTGGCGGCAGCCTCGCCGCTCGAAGCCGTGCGCGATGTCGCCAACACCGGCACCGCCACGGTCGGCGCGCTGGCCGTGGTCAATGCCAGCGTCAACCCGCAGCATACGGCCAGCATCGCCTTCACCAACGCCAGCGGCGCCTACACCTGGGCGCTGCGCGATCGCACCAGCAATGCGCTCGTCGCCAGCGGTACCGGCACCTGGACTCCTGGCGCGCCGATCGCCCTCAACGGCTTCGAGTTGCGTCTGGATGGCGTGCCGGCCGCCGGCGACAGCTTCACCGTCGCGAAGACCGCGCACCCCGAGGCCAGCAATGGCAACGCACTGGCGCTGGTGGCCTTGCGCGACGAACGCATGGTCAGCGGCCAGAACATCACCGATGCCTATGCCAGCGTGATGGCCGGCGTGGGCGTGCGCGTGCAGGGCGCACGCACCTCGGCCGAGATTTCGCAAGCCGTTGCCGGCGGTGCCGAGGAGCGGCGCAACTCGCGCGCCGGCGTCAACCTCGACGAGGAAGCCGCACGCCTGATGCAGTTCCAGCAAAGCTACCAGGCCGCTGCCAAGGTCTTGCAGGTGGCACAGAGCCTGTTCCAAACCCTGCTTGAAACGGCACGTTGACCATGCTTCGCATCGCCACCGCCCAAGCCTTCGATACCGGCGTCGAGCGCCTGCAAGAGCGCCAAAGCGAACTGGCCGAGGCGCAGAAGCGCCTGATCAGCGGCAAGCGCGTCAGTAAGGCCAGCGACGATCCGACGGCCGCGGCGCGCGCCGAGCGCGCCCTCGCCAGCGTTGCGCGCAACCAGGCTAGCCAGCGCGCCCTCGAAGCCAGCCGCCATGCCATGGCCTTGACCGAAGGCGCCTTGGGCGATGCCGGCGAGCTGATGCAGCAGGCGCGCGAGGCCCTTGTTGCGGCCGGCAACGGCAGCTATACCGACGCCGAACGCGCCGGCCTCGGCGACCGGCTCACGGCCATTCGCCAACAACTGCTGGCGATCGCCAACCGCGGCGACGGCGACGGTGGCTACCTCTTCGGCGGCCAGGGCGGCAGCCAGCCGCCCTTCATCGATGCTGCGGGCGGCGTGGTTTTTCGCGGCACGGCGGGTGAGGTGCAGGTGGCCAGCGACGAAGCCCTGCCGCGCAGCATCGACGGCGAGATCGCCTGGCTGGCCTCGCCCTCGGGCAACGGCCTGTTCGAAACCCGCAATGCCGCCACCACGCCCGACACCAGCGGCAGCTGGATCGACAGTGGCCGCGTGACCGACCCGCAAGCCTTCTACGCCGCCACCTCGCCGCCGGCGGTGGTCGATCCCGCGGCGCTCACCTACCGCCTCGACTTCACGACCACGGCCGCGGGCACGACCTTCAGCGTGCTCAAGGACGGCGTGGCCACGGCGCTCGCCAACCGGCCCTATGTCAGCGGCCAGGCGATCGAACTCGACGGCATGTCGTTCACGGTCAATGGCACGCCCATGGCCGGCGACGCCTTCGAGCTCAGGCTGGCGACACCCTCGCTGGGCGTCTTCGGCAGCCTCGACCGTGCCATTGCCGAACTGAAAACGCCGCTGCGCAGCAGCGCCGCGGTAACCCAGGGGGTGCAGCGTGCGCTGTCCAACCTCGATGGCTCTGCGGCGGCGCTGCAATCGCTGCGCAGCCGCGCCGGCGAAGCGTTGAATCGTGCCGATATGGTCGAAGGCCGCATCGCCACGCAGTCATTGGCGGCGCAAACTGAGCGCTCGAATGCCGAAGACCTGGACATGGTCAAGGCCATCGCCGAATTCCAGAACCTGCAGAGCGGCTACGAGGCCGCGCTGAAGACCTATTCCAGCGTGCAGCGCATGTCGCTGTTCCAGTACCTCAACAACTGACCCATGGCGATCAACGAACACCCGATCCTGGCCCAGGTGGTACTCGGCTATTCGCCGATGATCGACCGTGAGCGCGCCGTCAGCGCCACGCGGTTGACGGTATTTCCGGTGCGGCCCGACGCCGCGCTGGATGCCGCTGCGCTGCTCGCCGCCGTGGCCGAGGTCTGGCCCGAGGCGGGCGGCAAGGTCGCGCTCAATGTCGTTAGCGAAACCCTGCTGCAGGATCTGCTGCGCGCTCAGCCGAGCGCCAACCTGATGCTCGAGGTGCCGGCCTTCATGGCCTGCAACCCTGAACTCAGCGCCTACATCCAGGCCCTGTACGGCCGCGGCAATACGCTGCTGCTCAAGGGCCGGCCGCGCCTCGAACTGCCGCGCGACGTGTTGCCCTGCTTCAAGCATTCGATCATCGACTTGGCCGACGAGCGCCGCAGCGACAGCCTGGCGCCGCCGGGCGTGACGCGCCAGATCACCCACATGCAGGCCGGCGTGCGCACGCTGGCCGAACTCGATGCGAGCTTCAAGCGCGGTGCGGTGGCCGTGCTCGGCTGGCCGATAGACGACATGGTGCAGCCGCAAGGCGGCCAGGCCCAACCCGATCTGGCCACGATCCTCGAGTTGATGCGCCGCATCAACAAGGAAGAATCGATCGACCGCCTCGAAGACACCCTGAAGCTCGACCCGACGCTGGCCTTCAAGCTGCTGCGCTACATCAATTCGCCGGCCTTCGGCCTGCGCGTCGAAGTGGGATCGTTCCGCCATGCGCTGATGCTGCTCGGCTATACGCGATTGAAGCGCTGGCTGGCCCTGCTGCTGGCCTCGGCGAGCAAGGACCGCGACATGAAGCCGGTGATGTTTGCCGCGCTGCGGCGCGGTTTGCTGATGGAGGAGCTGACGCGCGCCAGCGCCGGCGGCAACGACGAGCAGATGCGCAACGAGGCCTTCATCTGCGGCGTATTTTCGCTGCTCGACCGGATGATGAAACAGAGCTTCTCCGACCTGCTGAAAGCGGTGCCCGTGCCCGACTCGGTGCGCCAGGCGCTGGTCGATCGCACCGGCCCCTACCAGCCGTTCCTGGAGGTCGTGCGTGCAGTCGAAAACGAGTCGCTGTTCGATGTTCGCGACAGCGCCGAGCGACTTTTGCTCGGCGTCGGCGAAATCAACCGGGCCGTGCTGCGCGCGCTGGCGCAGGCGATGCAGATTCAATGAGCGCCGCCGGGCCGTTCCCAAGGCGCTCGCATCCCCACGGGGGATCGGCGAATGTACGCATTCGACGAGGGGCTTTAATAAGGGCGTGCATTCGTGGCAAACGCCACGCCAGCCGGCCAGCCCGCGCGGCCGCGGGCGATGGGCCGGTCGGTGACAATGTGCGCTGTGGCTGTTGCCGCTGAGAGAGTCATCTTGACGTCGTCGTTCGAACCGTCATGCGCCGCGCCGACCGGGGGGCTGCCCGCAGCCGGCGTGCTCGATGCCGACGCCCTGGCGCGTTTGAGCGAGCTCGACCCGGGCGGCAAGGCCGGCCTGCTGGAACGGGTGCTGAGCGCCTACACCCAGTCGCTGCAACGCCTGCTCGGCCAGTTGCAGCTCGCGCGCCTCGAGGCCGATGTGCAGGCCCAGCGCCACGTCGCCCATACCCTGAAATCGTCTTCGGCCAGCGTCGGCGCGCTGGGCCTGGCGGCGCGCTGTGCCGAGGTCGAGCGCGGCTTGCGCGACGGTCCGGCGCACGGCCTGGACGCGCAACTCGACGGCCTGGCGCTGGAAGGCCGGCGCGTGCTGGCCGCGCTGTGCCGGCCCGGCCGCATCGTCAACCCATGACCACCTCCGTTTCGACCTTCGCCGACGACGACAGCGCCGAGCGCCCATGCCTGCTGCTGGTCGATGACGACGAGGTCAACCTGATGCTGACCGCGACGGCCCTGCGCGAACGCGGCTTCGACGTCACCGAAGTCAGCGACGGCGCACGCGCGCTGGTGGGGCTCGAGGACATCGCGCCCGACATGGTCTTGCTGGACGCACTGATGCCCGGCCTGGACGGTTTCCAGATCTGCCGGGCCTTGCGTGCGCTGCCCGGCTACGCGCAGGTGCCGGTGCTGATGCTGACCGGCCTGGACGACGACGCCTCGATCACGCGGGCCTACCGCGCCGGCGCCACCGATTTTTTCGTCAAGAGCACGCAGTGGAGCCTGCTGGCCGGACGCCTGCGCTACATGCTGCGCGCCTCGCGCACCCGCATCGAACTCGAACGCAGCAAGTTCAAGCTGGCCCGGGCGCAGGATCTGGCGCGCATGGGCAGCTTCGACTGGCGCCGCGGTACGCGTTTTGGCCAGCTCTGGTTGTCGCCCGAAGCGCTGCGGGTTTTCGGCAAGAACCCCGATGAACGGGTCACGGTGCGCGCGCTGCTGCGCATGGTCGGTACAGCGCAGCGGCGCGGCCTGATGCGCATGCTGGCTGAAGTCGTGGCCCACAACGCGGTGCTGGCCACCGACGTTTCGGTGGCCTTGTTCGACGGTCGCCAGCGTGTCGTGCACGTCGAAGCCGAGGCCGAGTTCGAACATGGCCACGACATCGGCTACACCGGCGTCTTCCAGGATGTGACCGACCGCCGCGTGGCCGAAGACCGCATCCGCCACTTGGCCAATTTCGATGCGCTCACGGGCCTGCCGAACCGGCGCCAGCTGATCTGGCGCACCGAACGCGCCCTGGACCATGCGCGGCGCCTGGGCCACAACGCGGCCCTGCTGCTGATCGACCTCGACCGCTTCAAGAACGTCAACGACACGCTCGGCCACGCCGCCGGCGACGAGCTGCTGATGGAGGTGGCGCGGCGCCTGCGCGGCTGTGTGCGCCACAGCGACCAGGTCATGGAAGGCGCACTCGAAGCCGCCGGCACGCGCTCGCACCGCACGCTCGAAGCCGTGGGCCGCCTGGGCGGCGACGAGTTCGTGGCCCTGCTGCCCGAAGTCGGCGACGACGCCGACGCCGAGCGCGTGGCCAGCCGCATCCTCCAGGCGATGCGAGAACCGGTCTTCGTGGCCGGGCAGGACTGTTTTGTCACCGCCAGCGTCGGCATTGCGATGTTTCCGCGCGACGGCCTGAACCTGGCCGACCTGATGCGCAATTCCGACGTGGCCATGTATTCGGCCAAGACGGCCGGGCGCAATGCGGCGGCGGTCTATCGCCCGCATCTGGCCGGCCGCGGCCGCGAAAAGATCGAACTCGAAAGCCACCTGCACAAGGCCATCGAGCGCAACGAACTGGTGCTGCACTACCAGCCCAAGGTCGATGTGCGCGCGGCCAGGATGGTCGGCGCCGAAGCGTTGATGCGCTGGAACCGCAACGGCGTGCTGGTGCCGCCGGGCGATTTCATCCCGCTGGCCGAAGAAACCGGCCTGATCGTGCCGCTGTCGGAATGGGCGGTGCGCGAAGCGGCGCGCCAGGCCAGGATCTGGCAGCAGAGCTTCGGCTTCGCCGATTCGATCGCCGTCAACCTGCCCAGCCGCCTGTTCGAGCGCAGCGACCTGGTCGAGAACATCCATCAGTCGGTCTCGGCCTACGGCGTGCCGCACAAGGCGATCCTGCTCGAGATCACCGAAAACAACCTGATGAAGGACTTGCACAACGTCTCGCTGTCCTTGCATCGCCTGAACGAAATCGGGGTCGAGATTTCGATCGACGATTTCGGCACCGGTTATTCGTCGCTGGCTTACCTGACCACGCTGCCGATCTCGGAGTTGAAGATCGACCGCAGCTTCGTGCGCGATCTGGGCATCACCCCGCAGAGCTCGGCCGTGGTCAGCGCGATCATCGCGTTGGCGCGTTCGCTCGGCCTGCGCGTGATCGCCGAGGGTGTCGAGAACCTGCGCCAGATGGACGTGCTGCACCGCCTGGGTTGCGGTTTGATGCAGGGTTTCCTGTTTTCCAAGGCGCTGCCGCCCGACGAGCTCGAAACCTGGCTACAGCAGACCGTATTGCCGCGCAAGGCGCCGTGGATCGGCGCCGCCACCGACGATGCCGCGCCGCGCGCGCTCGGTCGTGCCCAGCCGTGAGTGGCGGATGGCCGAGCTGACGTCGGCCCAGCTGGCCAAGGCCACCTTGCGCCGCCTGGCGGTCGGCCGGCTCGAACCGACGCCGGAGAACTATGCGCGCGCCTGGGCCCAGGAAGCCGGTACCGACGCCAGCCTTGCCGAGTCGCCGCCCACGGGTACGGCGGTGCAGTGGGCCTCGTTGATCGAATGCCTGGTGCGTGGCATCGAACGCGGCGGCCGCCAGTGGACCGCGGCACGCAAGAAGGACAGCTTGCGGCGCGTGCTCGACAGCAGCCGCACCGACATGCAGCGCTTGCACGACCGGCTGCGCCAGCTGGTCGCCAGTTGGGACGGCGATAGCGACGGCACGGCGATCCAGACGCGGCCTGCTGAACTCGCCGAACCCTCGTTCTTACCGCCGTCGGGAGCCAGGCACAGCCAGCCGCCGGTACCCGGTGCCGGGCACGCAGGCTGGGGCGCCGTCGTCGCCAGTCTCGAAGGCACGGTGCAGGCCGCCTTGCCCGGCGACGAAGCCCGCGCGCGCGAGCTGGCCGACACCCTGGCCGCCCTGGCTCGACGGATCGACTGCAAGGGCGCCGATGCGGCCGTGGCGGCCGAGCTCGAGCACAGCTGCATCGAGGCCCGGCGCCTGCTGGTGCAGCGCCACCAGTTGGTCGATCAACTGGCCGCCCTGGCGCGCGAACTGACCGCCGGCCTGACCGAGCTGGCCGAGGACGACAGCTGGGCCCGCGGCCAAGCCCAAGCCATGCTCGCGCGTCTCGGACCGGCCGATGGCAGCGCGGCGCTTAGCGTGCGCAACGTGCGCGCCACGAAGGATCTGCTGGCACAAACGCGGCGCCAGCAAAAACAACTCAAGGGCGAGCGCGACCGCGCGCGCGATGCGCTGAAGACCCTGGTGCAGAGCCTGGCCGCCGAGCTGGGCGACCTGGGCGGCCGTACCGGCCGCTTCGGCGCCCAATTGGGCAGCTATGCCGACAGCATCGAGCAAGCCGATTCGCTCGACGGCCTGGCCGCCCTGGTGCACGACATGGTCCAGGAAAGCCGTGCCGTGCAATCGGAGGTGGCCGGCGCCAGTACGCGGCTGCAGGCCGGCCAGGCCGAGGCTGCGACACTGTCCTCGCGCGTGCGCGAGCTCGAGGGCGAGCTGCGCCGCCTGTCCGAAGAAGTGGCCGTCGATGCGCTGACGCAGGTGGCCAACCGGCGCGGCCTGGCCCTGGCCTTCGAGACCGAAAGCGCCCGCCACGCCCGCGACGGCAACACCCTGGCGGTGGCGCTGATCGACATCGACAATTTCAAGAAACTCAACGATTCGCTCGGACACGTTGCCGGCGACGAGGCGCTGAAGGCACTGGCGGCAAGGGTGCGCGCCGCGCTGCGCCCGGTCGATCACGTGGCGCGTTTCGGCGGCGAGGAATTTGTGATGCTGCTGCCGGCCACCGACGTTGACCCGGCGCAGCAAGCGCTGACGCGTCTGCAACGCGACTTGACCGCGAGCCTGTTCATGCACGAGGGCCGCGAAGTCTTCGTCACCTTCTCAGGCGGCGTGACGGCCTGGCGTGTCGGCGAAGCGCTCGACACCGCGATCGAGCGCGCCGACGAGGCGCTTTACGAAGCCAAGCACACGGGCAAGAACCGCACCTGCGTGGCGTAAGCCGGTGGGCCGGCGGAGGCGGTGTCCTCCGAATCGCCAGCATTCATGCGGCTTGTGGGAACATAGCTCTTGTCGCCTGCGTTCATGGTTCACCCCGCTTTGGCCAATCATTCACGTGAGCCGCCGCTTGTTCGACCGCGGCGGATCAGCTTGCGGCGCTCGGGTCGCCGTCGTCCGGCGGGGCGAGGCTCTCCAGATCTGCGAGATCCTTGAGTCGGCCAGCGGATCGTTTGTTGGTCTTGAAATCTTCGAGCCCGATGATGTTCAATTTGACGCCCGCCAAGTCAACCCGTTCGCGCCGATCGAAGCAGGCATCGAACGCAACGCCGTCGATGGCGGTCAGCAGATCGATGCGGCGCGGCGACTGGCCGAGTTGAACGACGGTATCGACGGCGAAGTCATCGGAGGTCAAACCCAGCGAGCCAAAGCCGAAGTCGTTCAGAACAGCCAGCAGGCGTGCGATGTTGTCGGGTGCCGGGCGAACCCAGAAATCGATGTCGCCCGTGTAGCGCGGATGCCCATGCGCGGCCAGCGCGTAGCCGCCGACCACCAGGTAGTCAACGCCCCTGGCGGCGAGCAACTCGGCAAATTCTTTGAAGTCGCGGTTCAACATCGGACGGACCGGCAGACCGGGATGCCTGCTCGCGCAAGGCCTCGACAGCAGCGATGCGATCGGCCATCGGCCGGGCCAGCCAGAACGCAAGGTCGCTGGCTTGCTGTTGGGCAATCTTGATGCGCTGGATGCTGCTGCGATTCACGTATCGATTATCCCTCGACCGTCGGGGTTGTTTGGCGGAAGCGGTGAGATTCGAACTCACGGACCCTTGCGGGTCGCCGGTTTTCAAGACCGGTGCAATCGACCACTCTGCCACGCTTCCCGCGCGGGCGAGATTCTCTCACCCCGGCTGCTGCGCCGGCTCGCAGCGCACCTGGATGACCTCGCGGCGGCCGCCGTCGATGCGCACCGCGGTGAGCGCGCCGCCCCAGACGCAGCCGGTATCGATGCCCAGCAGGTCGGGGCGGTTGACGAGGCCGAGCGTTGACCAGTGGCCGAAGGCGATCGGCGTGCCGCGGCTGGCGCGTTGCGGGAACTCGAACCACGGCACCAGGCCGGGCGGCGCGGCGCCAGCGCCTTCCTTGGCCTTGAAGTCGAGCGCTCCATCGCCATGCACGAAGCGCACGCGTGTGAGCACATTGATGACATGCCGCCAGCGCTCCGGGCCTTGCAGGTCATCGCGCCACGCGGCCGGTTGATTGCCGTACATCAGCGGCAGGAAGGCGCCGAGATCGGGGCCGCGCAGCAACTGCTCGACCTCGGCGGCGAGCGCCAGCGTCAACGCCGCGCTCCAGGCCGGCGAGACGCCCGCATGCACGCACAGCCAGCCCTCGCGCATCAGCGCCAGCGGGCGCTGGCGCAGCCAATCCAGCCAGGCTTCACGGTCGGGCGCGTCGAGAATTTCGCGCAGCGTATCGCTGGCATGTTCGGGCCGCACGCCGTGGGCCACGGCCAGCAGGTGCAGGTCGTGGTTGCCGAGCAGGGCATCGGCGGCATTGCCCAGCGCGCGCACCGTGCGCAGCACGGTCAATGATTGCGGCCCGCGATTGACCAGATCGCCGAGCACGCTGAGGCGGTCGCGCGAGGGCGAGAAGCCGATCTCGGCCAAGAGGCGCTCGAACGCATCGCAACAGCCCTGTAGATCGCCAATCAGATAGTGCATAGGGCCTCTCGATACGAAGGAATACGGCGCGCAGTCTCAGCAACCGCCGCGGATCGGGCTTGGCCCGGCCGCCAGCGGTGCCCCCTCGAGGGGGAGCGGCGAAGCCGCAACGGGGGTGGGACCATTTCTGATTCTGCTACGCTGCCGCTCCTGTCGGCTTTCGAGGCGCGCGGCACGCGGTCTCGTTGTATGGACGTCGCGCTGCTCGCCTTTCTGATCCTGCTCAACGGGCTCTTCGCCATGTCGGAGATGGCGCTCAGCGCCAGCCGCAAGGCGCGGCTGCAGGTCATGCTCGAAGCCGGCGAGCCGGGGGTGGAGGCGGCGATGGCGCTGCACGACAACCCGACCAAGTTCCTGTCCACGGTGCAGATCGGCATCACCTCGATCAGCATCCTGAACGGCATCGTCGGCGAAGCGGCGTTTTCGCAGCCGCTGGCGCACTGGCTGCACACCGCCTTCGATGTGCCGGCGCGCGCGGCGTCGCTGTCGGCCACCGGCCTGGTGGTGTTGATCATCACCGTGCTGACGATCATCTTCGGCGAGCTGGTGCCCAAGCGCCTGGGGCAGCTTTACCCGGAGACGGTGGCCCGCCTGGTGGCCACCCCGATGCAGTGGCTTTCCACCGCCACCCGGCCGCTGGTGGCGCTGCTGACGATGTGCACGGTGGCCGTGCTGCGCCTGTTCGGTGTGCATGGCGGGCCCAGCCGCAGTGTCACGGAGGAGGAGATTGCCGCCAGCCTCGAAGAGGGCCGGGACGCCGGCGTGATCGAGGAGCAGGAGCACCAGATGGTGCGCAATGTGTTTCGCCTCGACGATCGCCAGATCGGCTCGATGATGATGCCGCGCACGGAGATCACCTGGCTCGACGTCAACGCGCCGCTGGCCGATTCGCTGGCCTTGATGGCCGAGCACCAGCACACGCGCTACCCGGTCTGCCGCGGCGGGCTCACCGAAGTGCTGGGGGTCGTCTCGGCGCAAAGCCTGCTGCCGGCACTGGCGCGCGGCGAAGAGCCCAAGCTCGCCGACGTGCTGAGCGCGCCGGTCTTCGTGCCCGAAACCCTGTCGGGCATGGAATTGCTCGAACACTTTCGCGTCTCGAGCGCCGAGCTGGTCTTCGTGGTCGATGAATACGGTGAGGTGCAGGGCGTGATCACGGTGCGCGACGTGCTCGAAGCCATCACCGGCGAGTTTTCGGCGCCGGCCGACGCCAACGCCTGGGCTGTCGAGCGCGGCGACGGCAGCTGGCTGTTCGACGGCCTGATTCCGGTGCCCGAATTGAAAGACCGACTGGACCTGAAGGAGTTGCCCGAAGAGGATCGCGGCCGCTACAACACCCTGGCGGGCATGATCATGCTCTTGCTCGGCCGCCTGGCGCGCACTGCCGACTTCGTCGAATGGAGCGGCTGGCGCTTCGAAGTCGTCGATATGGACGGTAAACGCATCGACAAGGTGCTGGTGGCCCGAACGGCCCCGTTCGGAGAAGGCGAATCTTCTTGAGTATCCCGCCGCACCGTGGGCAGATCAGTTACATCGCGGCGTCTGCCACTCAGTGACCGGCCGGCGCGCCGAGCTTGCGCAGAATGGTCTCGAGCAGACACCATTGGGTGATGGCGCTCTGCAGCAGGTTGGCGCCGACGAAGGCCGTGAACGCCAGCCACCACGGGCTGACGAACAGCGGGCTGGCGGGCACGCCGAGCGCCAGCGAGAGCAGGATGAACAGGCCTGCGAACAGGCGCACGAGTTGCCAAGAGGTCATGACGAAGCTCCTTCAGTGGTTGAAATGGGAACCACGGCGCGGCGCGCGTGGGCGACGTAGAACAGCAGCGGAATCACCACCAGGGTCAGCAGGGTCGAAACCGCGATGCCGAAGATCAGCGAAATCGCCAGGCCGTTGAAGATCGGGTCGTCGAGGATGAAGAAGGCGCCGAGCATCGCGGCCAGGCCGGTCAGCAGGATCGGCTGCGCGCGCGTCGCGGCCGAGCGCACGACGGCATCGGCCAAGCCGACGCCCTGGCGCAACTGCAGCTCGATGAAATCGACCAGCAGGATCGAATTGCGCACGATGATGCCGGCCAGCGCGATCATGCCGATCATGCTGGTGGCCGTGAACTGCGCGCCGAGCAATGCGTGGCCCGGCATCACGCCGATGATGGTCAGCGGGATCGGCGCCATGATGATCAGCGGCGTCAGGTAGGAGCCGAACTGCGCCACCACCAGCAGGTAGATCAGCACCAGGCCGACGGCATAGGCCAGGCCCATGTCGCGGAAGGTGTCGTAGGTGATCTGCCATTCGCCGTCCCACTTCAGCGCGTAGTCGCGCCAGGCGTCGTCGGGCTGGCGGATGAAATATTCGACCAAGGGGCCGCCGCTGGGCGTGACCAGCTGGCCCAGCTCGCCGCGCATCGCGAACAGGCCATACAGCGGGCTGTCGGGCCCGCCCGACATGTCGCCGAAGACGTAGTTCACCGGCAGCAGATCCTTGTGATGGATCGGTTGCTCGCGCAGGGTGTCGCGCAGCGTCACCAACTCGCGGATCGGCACCAGTTTGCCGGCGCTGCTGCGCACCGTGAGCTGGAGCAGGGCCTCCAGGTCGCCGTGGCGTTCGGCCGGTAGTTGCAGGGTCGCCGCCGCCGGGTATTTGCTCTGGTCGTGCAGGTAGGCCGTGGCTTCGCCGGCCAGGCCGGCGCGCAGCGTGGTCACGATCGCCTGCTGCGGCACGCCGAGCAATGCGGCCTTGCGCCGGTCCACCACCAGCACGGCCTTGGGGGCCGCGGCGATGCTGCTGTCATCGACGTCAACCAGGCCGGTGGTCTTTTCGAACTGCGCGCGCACGGCGCGGGCCACTTCGCGCCGCCCTTCGGCTTCGGGCCCGTAGATCTCGGCCACCAGCGGCGCCAGCACCGGCGGCCCCGGCGGCACTTCCACCACCTTGACATTGGCGCCGAAACGCGCGCCGATCTTTTGCAATGCCGGGCGCACACGCGCGGCGATGGCGTGGCTTTGCGCCTTGCGCAGGTGCTTGTCCACGAGATTCACCTGGATGTCGCCGACTTCGCCGCCGCTGCGCAGGTAGTACTGGCGCACCAGGCCATTGAAATTGATCGGCGCCGCCGTGCCGGCATAGGCCTGGTAGTCGGTGACCTCGGGCACGTTGGCCAGGTGCGCGCCGAGTTGGTGCAAGACCGCGGCGGTCTTCTCCAGCGGCGTGCCGGCCGGCATATCGACGACGACCTGGAACTCCGATTTGTTGTCGAAGGGCAGCATCTTCAGCACCACCAGCCCGGTCGCGGGCAGCAGCAGCGAGATCGCGATCAGCGCGGCGACGGCGAGGCCGAGCACGCCGCGGCGGCGGGCGCCGCGCTTGGCATCGAGCAGCGGGCGAAAGAGGCGTTCGAACAGCGGCGCGAGTTTTCCGGCCAGACCATGATGCTGCGCGCCCTGTGCAGCCCCTGGCTTCATCCACAGCCGCGCCAGCCACGGCGTGACGACGAAGGCCACCGCCAGCGACAGGATCATGCCCAGGCTGGCGTTGATCGGGATCGGACTCATGTAGGGCCCCATCAGGCCCGAGACGAAAGCCATTGGCAGCAGCGCGGCGATGACCGTCAGCGTGGCCAGGATCGTCGGCCCGCCGACTTCATCGACCGCACCGGGAATGATTTGCGCCAGCGTGCGCTCGGGAAACAACTGCTGGTGGCGGTGGATGTTTTCCACCACCACGATCGCGTCATCGACCAGGATGCCGATCGAGAAGATCAACGCGAACAGCGAGACGCGGTTCAGCGTGAAGCCCCAGGCCCAGGAGGCGAACAGGGTCACCGTCAGCGTCAGCACGACGGCGGCGCCGACGATCGCTGCCTCGCGCCGGCCGAGGGCGAAGAACACCAGGGCCACGACCGAGGCGGTCGCAAAGCCCAGCTTCTGGATCAGCTTCATGGCCTTGTCGTTGGCGCTGGCGCCGTAGTTGCGCGAGACGCTGACTTGCACCTCGGCCGGGATCACGGTATTGCGCAGCGACTCGACGCGGCGCAGCACGGCATTGGCGACGTCGATGGCGTTTTCACCCGGCTTCTTGGTCACCGCCACGGTGACCGCAGGGTGCTCGGCCGCGTCGGGGCCCGCGCTGCCGTGCCAGACGTAGCGCGCGGCCGGCGGCGGCCCGTCGCGCAGCGTTGCCACGTCGTTCATGAACACCGGCTTGCCGTCATGCACGCCGACCACCAGTGCGCCAACCTCGGCGGCACTGGCCAGGAAGGGCCCCGACTCGACCGCCAGCGCGCGGTTGCCGGCAATCAGCTCGCCGACCGGCAGGCCGAGATTGGCCGACAGCAGCGCCGCGCGCAGATCGGCCACCGTGAGGCCGGCGCCGGCCAGGCGCGCCGGGTCGATCTCGACCAGCAGGGCGCGGCCCGGGCCGCCGATCGTCGTCACCTCGCGCGTGCCGGCCACGCGCTTCAAGTCGGCTTCGATGCTGTGCGCCACGCGCTCGAGATCGAAGGCCCCGCTGGCCGGGTTCTTGCTGAACAGCGTCAGCGTGACGATCGGCACATCGTCGATGCCCTTGGGCTTGATGATCGGGTCGAGCACGCCCAGGCCCTTGGGCAACCAGTCGGCGTTGGCGTTGATCGTGTCGTACAGGCGCACCAGGGCTTCGGTGCGCGACACGCCGACCTTGAACTGCACCGTCAGCACCGCCAGGCCCGGCCGCGACACCGAATACACATGCTCGATGCTGGCCATCTGCGCCAGCACCTGTTCGGCCGGCCCGGCCACCATCTGCTCGACGTCGCGCACGCTGGCGCCCGGGAACGGGATCAGCACATTGGCCATCGTGACGTCGATCTGCGGTTCTTCCTCGCGTGGCGTGACCGTCACCGCGAAGATACCGAGCAGCAGCGCTACCAGCGCCAGCAGCGGCGTGATGCGCGCGGCCTGGAAGAACGCCGCGATGCGGCCCGAGACACCCAGCGCTTGCACGGCCCGGCCCTCAGCGCGACCGCGCAGCGGCCTGCGGATCGGTCAGCACGCGCTCGCCGGCCATAACACCGGTCAGTACCTCGATGCGCTCGCCGTCGCTGCGGCCGAGCCGCACCTGGCGCAGCAAGGGCTTGCCCTCGGCGCTCTGCACGTAGAGCGCGGTCAGTTCGGCGCGGCGCACGATGGCTGCCGCCGGCACCCACAGGCTGGGCTCGCGACCCGCGGCTACCGGCAGCCAGAGCCGCGCGAACAGGCCCGGCGCTACGCCTTGCAGCCCGGCCGGCAGGCCCACCCGCACCTGCACCGTGTGGGTCGCGGCGTCGAGCGTCGGCAGTTTCTCGGCACGGGTCGGTGCGGGCCAGCGCGCGGTCTCTGCCAAGCCCGGCAGCTCCACGCGTGGCAGCGTTTCCACAGCCCATTGAGCGGCGACCGACTGCGGCACCCACGCCGTCACGCGCAACGCCCCCGGGTCGTATATCTCGACCAGGGGGCGGCCCGGCAGCGCCATGTCGCCCAGCGCCACCGGCACCTGGGCCACCACGCCGGCGTAGGGTGCCAGCACCACGTGCAACCTGGTCTGCGTGCGCGCCGCGCCGGCCTGCGCCAGCTGCGCGGCCACCTGCGCCTGTGCGGCACGGTATTCGGCGGTGGCGCGGTCGAGTGCAGCCTGGCTGATGAAGTGCTGCACGAACAGTTGCTGCTGGCGTTGGTGGTCCTTGGCGGCCACTTCCTGAAGGGCGAGCGCCGCGCGCGCCTGGGCTGCGCCGGCGGCCGCCGTCTGGTCGGCGGCGCGGGCGTCGATGCGCAACAGCACCTGGCCGGCGCGCACCCGGTCGCCGGCCTTGACATCGAGCTTGACCACCGCACCGGCCACCTGCGCCGCGATGACGCTCTGGCGCAGCGCCTCGACCACGCCGTCGAAGGCGGCCGAGGGCCGGGCGCTGGCGGTCTGGGCCGGCGCGGAATTCGGGGCTGCAGCAGCGGGCGGCGCGGCGAGGGCGGTGGCCGAGGCGCTGGCGACCAGCCAGAACAGGGCGAAACGGCGCAGGGCGGACATGGGGCTGGACCGGGCAACAGCTTGAAATTGAGGTGTATTATTGCGCATGTGAGCAAATAGTCAAGTCTGCAATTGAGCAAAGATATCGATCCGGAGTCGTTTCAGGCATGATCAACAGTATCCGAGCCCAGGCTTGTCCGGCCATGCAAAATCTTCCCCCCGAAGCGTTGGCGCAGGTTGCGGCCTACTTCCAGGCCCTGGCCGAACCGACGCGTCTGCAACTGCTGAACCTGCTGCGCGAGCGCGAGCGCAATGTCGGCGAGCTGGCCGAGCTCACCGGCTACAGCGCCGCCAATGTCTCGCGCCACCTGGCCCTGTTGACCCAGCACGGCCTGCTGAAGCGCGAGCCGCGCGGCAACAGCGCCTATTACCGCATCGCCGACGCCTCGATCTACGCCCTGTGCGATCTGGTCTGCGACAGCATCGCGCGGCGCATCGACCGCACGGCGCATGAGCGTGCGCCGTTTGCGGTGCCGGCGAAGCGGCTGAAACCGCCCAGCGTTCGACGCGCACCCGTCGGCCATCGTCGCTGAGCTTCGCGCTACGGGCTCGATGCCGACACCGCCTTGCGCATCCATGCAAGGCCCTCGACGAACATGGGCCCGTCGGTCGGGCGCAAGCCGCCCTTGCAGCGCTGGTCCCAGTCCGCGTGCAGGTCGGTCTGCGCACGGTCGCCGAGGGCCGGCGCCGCGAGCCTCAGCGTTCGATGCGCACGATCCTGCCGTCGTCGGTCAGCAGGTAGAGCCAGCCGTCGGGCCCCTGCTTGACGGCGCGGATGCGCTGACCCAGGGCCTTCACGGCAGCCACCTCGTCGCGCAGGGTCACCGCGCCGCTGGCGTCCAGCACATGGCGCCACAGCGTGGCACCGACCAGCGCCCCGGCGAACAGGTTGCCGCTCCACTCGGGGAACCGCGCGCCGTCGTAGAAGGCCAGGCCCGACGGCGCCGTCGAGATCGGCAGCCAGGTGCTTCGGGGTTCTTCGAAGGTCGGCGCATGCGTGCCGCCGCCGGGGCGGCACGACGGGTCGGACTGCGTGAAGGTGTAGGGGCAGCCGTAGCTCACCAGCGGCCAGCCGTAGTTGCGCCCGGCCAGCACGCGGTTCAATTCGTCGCCGCCGCGCGGGCCGTGTTCGGTGATCCAGAGCTCGTCGCTGCCGGGCTTTAGCGCCGCGCCCTGCGGGTTGCGGTGGCCGATGCTCCACAGGCCGGGCAGGGCGCCGGGCAGGTTGAACACCGGGTTGTCGAGCGGGATGCTGCCGTCGCGGTTCAGGCGCAGCACCTTGCCCAAAGTCTTGGCCACGTTCTGCGCATTTTGTGCAGTCGGCGCGGCGGGGTCGTCCTGGCCGCGTTCGCCGACAGTCAGGAACAGGGTCTTGTCGGAGCGGAAAACGATGCGCGAGCCGAAGTGGATGCCGCTGTTGACCTTGGGCGTCTGGCGCCAGATCACGGCCACGTTTTGCAGCGCATTACCGGCCAGGCGGCCACGCGCCAAGGCCGTGCCGGCGCCGCCGCTGCCGTCTTCGGAGAAGCTGAAATAGACCCAGGGATCAGTGGCGAAATCGGGGTCGAGCGCGACGTCGAGCAAACCACCCTGACCGCTGCTGTTGACGGCCGGCACGCCGCTCAGCGTGGCGTCGATGGCCGAGCCGTCGGCGCGCACGATGACCATCGAGCCGCCTTTTTGCGTGACCAGCATGCGCCCGTCGAGCAGGAAGGCCAGGCCCCAGGGGCTGGCCAGTGTGGCCGCGAGCACGGTGGCTTTGATCGGGCCGGTCGGTGGCGATGGCGTCGGTGCGGCCGCGCTGCTGCCGCCGCCGCAGGCGGCGATCAGCGCCAGCAGCCCGCCCACGGTCCAGCCGAGGGCACGGCGCAGCGCGGTGGTGGTTGCGGATCCCGCGGGCGCATTCATGGTCGCGAGCCTACGCCCTGCGCCTCGATCGGCTGTTGCCATCTGCAACAGGCGACGCGGGCGCGGCGGCCTCGACCACCATCTGCAAACGCTGCTGGCCGTTGTATTCGTCCAGGGCCAAACGGTAGGCCAGGCGCACGCGTTCGGCGACCGGTTCGGCGTGGCCGAACCAGATCGCATCGCGCGGTTGGCCGAGGTGGCGCACGCGCAGCTTGAGATGCTTGTCGCCGACCAGGCGCTGCGCCAGCACATCGACCTCGTCGCAGAACAGCGGCGCCTCGAAGGCCTGGCCCCAGACCTGGGCCTCGAGCGTGGCCACGGTTTCGGCGTTGAAGTATTCGAGCGCGAGTGCGCCGTCGGTGCGGATGCGCCGCGTCAGCGTCGCCGCGTCGAGCCATTCGCGGGCCACGCGCTGCAAGGCTTGGTCGAAGGTGTCGAAGTGCGTTTCGGACAGCGTGCAGCCGGCGGCCATGGCGTGGCCGCCAAAGCGCAACAGCACGCCGGGGTGGCGTTTGGCCACCAGGTCGAGCGCGTCGCGCAGATGAAAACCCGGGATCGAGCGGCCCGAGCCTTTCAGGGCGCCGTCGGCACCGCGGGCGAAAACGAAGGTCGGGCGGTGCAGCCGGTCTTTCAGGCGGCCGGCGACGATGCCGACCACGCCCTCGTGAAACGAGGCATCGAACAGGGACAGCGCCGGCGGTGCATCACCCGAGTCGTTTTCCAGCATCAGGTGTTCGAGCGCTGCCTCGGCCTGCTCGCGCATGCCGGCCTCGACCTCGCGGCGCTCGCGGTTGATGGCGTCGAGCTGCTGCGCCAGTTCAGCCGCGCGCGCGGCATCGTCGGTGAGCAGGCACTCGATGCCCAGGGTCATGTCGGCCAGCCGCCCGGCGGCGTTGATGCGTGGGCCGAGCGCAAAGCCGAAGTCGAAGGCCGTCGCGCGCGCGGGCTGGCGGCCGGCGGCGGCGAACAGCGCGGCGATGCCGGGCTGCATGCGGCCGCTGCGGATGCGCTTCAGGCCCTGGGCGACGAGGCGGCGGTTGTTGGCGTCGAGCTTGACCACATCGGCGACGGTGCCGAGCGCGACCAGATCCAGCAGTGCATCGAGCCTGGGCTGCGTGCCGTCGGCAAACGCGCTGCGCGATCGCAGTTCGGCGCGCAGCGCGAGCAGCACGTAGAACATCACGCCGACGCCAGCCAGCGCCTTGCTGGCAAAACCGTCGCCGGGCGCGTTGGGGTTGACGATCGCGGTGGCGTTGGGCAGCGTCACTGCACCGTCGATCGACGCCGGCAGGTGATGGTCGGTGACCAGCACGTCGAGCCCATGCGCGCGCGCATGGGCCACGCCATCGAAGCTGGCGATGCCGTTGTCCACCGTGACCAGCAATTGCGGGTTCTTGGCCAAAGCGAGATCGACGATGGCCGGCGTCAGGCCGTAGCCATGCAGCGTGCGGTCGGGCACAACATAGTGCAGCGTGCCGGTTGCCGCGCCGAGCCAGGCCAGACCGCGCAGGGCCACGGCACAGGCGGTTGCGCCGTCGCAGTCGTAGTCGGCGACAACGCAGATATTCTTCTTTGCGGCGATGGCCTCGGCCAGCAACTTCGCTGCTGCGTCAGTGCCTTGCAGGGTGGCCGGCGGCAGCAGATGCGCGAGCGCAGCGTCGAGTTCGGCCACCTGTGTCACGCCGCGCGCGGCAAAGAGGCGCGCGAGCAGAGGGTGCACGCCGGCTTGTTCGAGGGCAAATACGGTGCGCGGTGGCACGTCGCGGGTTTCGATCAGCGCCGGGTTGTCGGTCAAAGCGATTCCAGCACGGCGCGTGCGTTGTTGCGCACCGGGGAAAGGGTCTCGGCGATGCGCTGCCACCAGCCACGCGGGCGCGGCGCGAGTTCGACGCCGTTGCGTTCGCCGCACAGGGTCAGGCGCACCGGCTCGCCGCGCGCGGCGGCGGCGAGCAGCGCGGCCACGGCGTCGGCGTCGATCGCCCGCCAGGCCTCGCACCATGCCGCGCCGTCGCCCTGCAGCGCTGGCCTGCGCAGGCGCTCATCGAGTCGCATGTCGTGGCTGCGCTCGGGCTGCGCTGCGCCGCAACCGCTCAACCAGAACGAGTTGACCGGCAGCGCGCCCGCTGCTTCGCGGGCTTCGTTCAGCGGCAGGCTGTGCAGCAACATCTGCACTTCGTTTTGCAGCCGGCGCAGGCGCCTGGCTGCGGGCTGGCGCGGCAACCAGGCGTCGATGTTGCGGCCGACCACGCGGTCGAGCGACGCCGTGGTCAGGCCCTGCAAACAAGCGTGCGCGGCGTACCAGCGCAGCGCAGCGCCCCAGGCCAGCGTGTAGCCCTCGCTCTCGAACACGGGCCGCACGGCGTCGAACAGGGTGCGCGATTCGGCGTCGCTCAGCGCCAGCGCTTCGGGGTCGGCCAGATGCACGCCATCGCTGCCGACGCGCCAGTGCACAGGGGTCAGCAGACCCCAGGCCTGGGTGCCAACCGCAAGGCCATCGGCAGCGGCCTGCCGCGCGGCCCAGGGCAGGCCACCGTCGCCGCCGGTCAAGCCGAGTCCGGTGGCCAGCGCGCGCTCGTGGGGCGGCGACAGCGTTGAGTCGTCGCCGTCGTCGCGCCGGGCTTCGGCCCAGCGCGCCAGCAGGCGGTTCAGCGCGGGGGTCTCGGTGGCCGACAGTGCCGCGTGCTTGCTGTCGGACAGCGGTGCAGCGAAGGCGATGATCAGGTGCATCGGTCGATTGTCTTCATGCCCGGGAAGAACTACCCCCGCGCAGCGCGAAGTGCAGACTTCGGCCGAAACGCCTTGCACACGGCGTCGTCGGTCTCGAAATAAGGGCCCCCAATCAGGTCGATGCAATACGGTACCGCCGCAAAGATCCCATGCACCGGCGGTGCAGCCAATGGCAAGCCCTGCAAAGTCTCGGCGATCGACTTCGGCTGCCCCGGCAAATTGACGATCAGACATTGCTTGCGGATCACCGCGATCTGCCGCGACAGGATCGCTGTCGGCACGAAGTTCAGGCTGATCTGCCGCATCTGCTCGCCAAAGCCCGGCATGAGCTTGTCGGCGACCGCCAGCGTGGCCTCGGGCGTCACGTCGCGCAGGGCCGGGCCGGTGCCGCCGGTGGTCAGCACCAGGTCGCAATGCTGGCGATCGACCAGATCGATCAGCGCTTCGGCGATGCCGTCCTCTTCGTCGGGGATCACCCGCGCATCCCACTCGATCGGATTGAGCAGCGCGCGTTGTAGCCAGGCCCGCAGCGCCGGGACGCCCTGGTCTTCATAGACGCCGACCGAGGCGCGGTCGCTCACCGACAACAGGCCGATCCTGACGCGGTCATGGGGCTCACTCATCGGCGGGTACCAAAACGGGCTTGAGGAACTGGAACAACTCGCGCCAGGCGCGGCCGTGGCGCTGCTCGGGCGGCAAGGCCGTGTCCTTGCGCGCATTGCGAATCAGGCTACGCAATTGTTGTGCATCGGTGCCGGGATGTTCGGCCAGCCAGCGTGTCAGCGCTTCATCGTCGGCCACCAGTTCGACACGCCAGTGCTCGGCGCGGTGCAGGGCCAAAGTGGCCTCGGCGCGGCCGAGTTGGGCTTGCGCCACGGCTTCCTGCAAGGGCGCGATATCGGCCTGGCGCATCAGCTTGCCGATGTGCTGGCGCTGGCGCCGGCGGCCTTCGTGCGAGCGCGTGCGCTGGTACTCGTGCAAGGCGTCGCGCAAGGCCGCGGGCATGTCGATGGTGGCCAGGCGGGTTTGCGGCAACGCGGCCAGCGCTTCGCCGAGCGCCTGTTGCTCGTGGGCCTGTTTCTTCAGCGCGGTCTTGCTTGGGCGCGCGTCGTCCTCGTTCTCGGTGATGGGGACAAAACGGGTCATGCGCGGGTCGTCGGGTGGCTGCTCGGTATGATAGTTCGCAGCCTTCCACGATCGACCCCAATGACCCGAGCTACCGCCTTTGCCTATACCCGCGATCAATTCCGGCAGACCGTCGAAGACGCGCTCGCCATCGCCCGTCGCGTCGGTGCCAGCGATGCCGGCGCCGAGGTGTCGGAGGGCGTCGGACTATCGGTGTCGGCGCGCCTGGGCGAGCTGGAAAACGTCGAACGCAACCGCGACAAATCACTCGGCGTGACGGTCTATCTGGGCCAGCGGCGCGGCAACGCCAGCACCTCCGACTTTTCGCGCGCGGCGATCGAGCAGACGGTGCAGGCGGCCTACGATATCGCCCGCTTCACCGCCGTTGACCCGGCCGCCGGCCTGCCTGACGAGGCCGATGTGGCCAGCGCGGCGTTGGCCGCACGCGACCTCGACTTGTTCCATCCGTGGGCCATCGATGCCGAGGCCGCCGCCGCGCTGGCGCTGCGCTGCGAGGCCGCGGCGATGGCCACCGACCGGCGCATCACCAATTCCGAAGGTGCCGGGGTGAGCGCGCAGCAGTCGCACTTCTTCATGGGCAATACGCGCGGCTTTCGCGGCGGTTACGCCAGTTCGCGGCATTCGATTTCGGTGGCGCCGATTGCGTCGCGGTCCACCGAAAGAGGCGAGCCCGACATGCAGCGCGACTACTGGTACAGCTCGATGCGCGACGCGCGCGATCTGGCTGCGCCCGAGGCCATCGGCCGCTACGCCGCCGAGCGCGCACTGTCGCGGCTGGCTTCGCGCAAGATTGCCACCTGCGAGGTGCCGGTGCTGTTCGAATCGACCCTGGCCGCCGGCCTGCTCGGCGCATTTGTCCAGGCCACGTCGGGCGGCTCGCTCTACCGCAAGTCCAGTTTTCTCGAAGGCAGCCTGGGCCGGCAAGCCCTGGCCGCACACCTCGATCTGCGCGAGGAGCCGCATCTCAGCAAGGGCAAGGGCAGCGCCGTGTTCGACGACGAGGGCGTGGCCACCCGATCGCGCAAGGTGGTCGAGGCCGGCGTCGTTCAGGGCTATTTCCTGTCGAGCTATTCGGCGCGCAAGCTGGGCATGAAAACCACCGGCCATGCCGGCGGTTCGCACAACCTTCTGCTTTCCAGCCGTTTGACCGAACCCGGCGACAACCTCGATGCGATGCTGCGCAAACTGCACCGCGGCCTCTTCGTCATCGAGCTGATGGGCCAGGGCGTGAACTACGTGACCGGCGATTATTCGCGCGGCGCGGCGGGCTTCTGGGTCGAGGGCGGACGGATCGTGCATCCGGTGCATGAGGTCACCATCGCCGGCAACCTGCGCGAGATGCTGAAAGATATCGCCGCCGTCGGCGCCGATACCTATACCTATGGCAGCAAGACCATCGGCTCGATGCTGATCGAGCGCATGAAGGTGGCGGGGGCGTAGGTGGGTCCGTCGGCTGACATGGGGAAACCCGGCCCGGCGCCCCGGCCACGCTGCCTAGAATTTCGCGGATGGAATCTTCTCAATTTTTATAGGAGTGTGTTCATGGAACGTCGTCTATTCGTTGGTGGCGCTGGTCTGGCGGGCGTGCTCGCCGCCGGTGTCGCGCCCGCTGTTCATGCCCAGGCGGCGCTGCGCTGGCGCCTGACTTCGAGCTTCCCGAAGTCGCTCGATACGCTATTCGGCGTCGCGGACGTCTTTGCGGGCAAGGTCAAGGAGATGAGCGGCGGCAAGTTCGAGATCACCACCCACGGCCCGGGCGAGCTGGTGCCGGCCTTCGGAACCGTGGACGCGATCCAGAACGGCACCGTCGAGATGGCCAGCACCGCGCCCTACTACTACTTCGGCAAGGATCCGACCTTTGCCATCGGCTGCGCCATCCCGTTCGGCCTCAACAGCCGCCAGATGACGGCCTGGATGTATGAGGGCAACGGCCTCAAGCTGATGCGCGATTTCTACCGCCAGTACAACATCATCAGCTTCCCGATGGGCAATACCGGGGCGCAGATGGGCGGCTGGTTTCGCAAGGAAATCAAGTCTCTGAAGGACATGAAGGGCCTGAAGTTTCGCACCGGCGGCTTCAGCGGCAAGGTCTGGGAGCGTATCGGCGGCGTGGCGGCCAACATCCCCGGCGCCGAGATCTACCAGGCGCTGGAGAAGGGCACGATCGACGCTGCCGAGTGGGTCGGGCCGTACGACGACCACAAGCTGGGCTTCTACAAGGTCGCGAAGAACTACGCCTACCCCGGTTTCTGGGAAGGCGGTCCGCAACTCGACCTGCACGTCAATACCAAGGCCTATGACGCGCTGCCGGCCGAGTACAAGACCATCGTCGAATGCGCGGCGGCCTATGCCCACACCGACATGCAGGCCAAGTACGACGGCAGGAATGCGGCGGCGCTGAAGACCCTGGTCGGCCTGGGCGCCAAGCTGTTCCCGTTCCCGAAGGATGTGATGGAGGCGGCTTTCAAGGAAGCGATGGCCCTGTACTCCGAACTCTCGGCCAGCAACCCGGCCTGGAAAAAAGTTTACGAGGATTACGCTGCCTTCCGCCGGGACGTCAACCTCTGGTTCCGCTTTACCGAGGCGACGTTTGACAGCTTCATGCAGCGCCAGAAGCTGTAAGGCCCGCCGGACCGTCGATCGACTGAGCCTCAGGGTTTCTTGCCCGCCGCGGGGTCGGGCAGGTCGGCGCCGGGCGCCCCAGAGGCAGAAGTGTCAGCCGGGCCTGGTGTTGCCGGTGCCGCCAGCCCGGGCTCTGGCGCCTCTCGCTCCGGTATGACCATGTCCTGCAAGGCTTTGTCAGCGTCGATCAACTCGACTTTGTCGATGCCGCTGATCACCAGCGAGGGGTAGGCGACGATGGCCGCCACCATCACCAGCTGCAGCACGATGAAGGCGATCGAGCCCTTGTAGATTTGCGCCGTGGTGACCGCCGGGATGGCGGCGCCCGTCACCCGATCCTTGTAGCCGACTTTGGCCGCGACGCTGCGCAGGTAGAACAGGGCAAAGCCAAAGGGCGGGGTCAGGAAGGAAGTTTGCAGGTTCATCGCAATGATGACGCCGAACCAGATCATGACCAGATCGACCGGCACACCGGGCAGCAGGGCCGGGAGGATCTTCTCCGCCACCGGCACCAGGATCGGGATGACGATGAAGGCGATCTCGAAGAAGTCGATGAACATGCCCAGGATGAAGACCAGGACGTTGACCACGATCAGGAAGCCCAAGGCGCCGCCGGGCATGTTCGTGAACAGGTGCTCGACCCAGATGTGGCCGTCGGCGGCGTTGAAGGTAAAGCTGAATACCGTCGAGCCGACCAGGATAAACATCACGAAAGTGGCCAGCTTGGCGGTGCCGTCCAGCGCCTGCTTGAGCAGTTTGAGCCCCAGGCGCCGGCGCGACACGGCCATGATCAGCGCCCCCGCAGCGCCCATGGCGCCGCCTTCGGTGGGCGTGGCAACGCCCAGGAAAATGGTGCCCAGCACGAGGAAGATCAGCACCAGCGGCGGGATCAGTACGAAGGTGACCTGTTCGGCCAGGCGCGACAACAGGCCCAGGCGGGTGACGTGGTTGGCGATGGCCAGCACCAGCGCCGCCAGCGATCCGACAGTCAATGACAGGATCAAGACTTCGTCGCCGGGCGAGGCCGTGCCACGATCCAGCCAGGCTTTCATCACCGCGTCATGGGCCGTGGACCAATACCAGCCCATGCCGGCACACAGCAGCAACAGGATGACCAGCGAGCGGTGGCCGCTGGCGCCGTTGGCTTCGCGGTAGATGCGCGCCTCCTGCGGCAAGGCCGGCACCCAGGTTGGCCTGACCATTGCCACGACCATGATGAAGGCCAGGTACAGGCCGACCAGCAACAAGCCGGGCAGCAATGCCCCGGCATACATATCGCCGACCGAGCGGCCCATCTGGTCGGCCAGCACGATCAGCACCAGCGAGGGCGGGATGGCTTGCGCCAGCGTGCCCGAGGCGGTGATGGCGCCGGTGGCGATAGTGCGGTTGTAGCCGTAGCGCAGCATGATCGGCAGCGAAATCAGGCCCATCGAAATGACCGCGGCGGCGACCACGCCGGTGGTCGCCGCGAGCAGGGCGCCGACCAGGATCACGGCGATGGCCAAGCCGCCGCGCACCGGGCCGAAGACCTGGCCGACGGTTTCCAGCAGATCCTCGGCCATGCGCGAGCGCTCGAGGATGATGCCCATGAAGGTGAAGAACGGAATCGCCAACAGCGTCTCGTTGGACATGATGCCGAAGACGCGCAGCGGCAAGGCCTGGAACAGGCTGGTCGAGAACATGCCGGCTTCCATGCCGATGAAGCCGAACAACAGGCCGGTGGCGGCCAGGCCGAAGGCCACCGGGATGCCGGTCAACAGAAAAAACAGCAGGCCCACGAACATCAGCGGGACAAAATTCTGGGCCAGGAAGGCGGTCATCAGTGGCCCTGCGAAGTGGCATTGCGGTCATGCACGGCGATCGCGCGCTCGTGCCGCTCGGCTTCGGCCGCCAGGGCTTCGGCCAGCAATTCCTCGGCCGACTTGTCGTGCTCGACGCTGAAGGGTTCGCTGCGGTGCCCGGTGAGGAAGGCCACGCGCTTGATCAACTCGGACAAGGCTTGCGCCAGCAGGATGCCGAAACCCAGCGGCATCAGCATCAGCACCGGCCAGCGGATCAGGCCGCCGGCGTTCTGGCTCATTTCGCCGGAGATGAGCGCACGGTAAAAGTACGGCCAAGCCAGGTTGATCATGATCAGGGCCAGCGGAATCGTGAAGACCACGATCCCGATCGCATCGATGATGGCGTTGCTGCGCTTGGACAGGCGCGAGGAAATGAAGTCGATGCGCACATGCCCGTTCTTCAGCATCACGTAGCCGACCCCGAGCATGAAGACGCCGGCGAACAGGTACCACTGAATTTCGAGCGAGGCGTTGGAGCCGAAATTGAAGGCCTTGCGCAACACGGCATTGCCGGCGCTGATCAGTACCGCGGCCAACACCAGCCACATAACGAGCTTGCCGAGCCACTCGTTGATGGCGTCGATCAGGCCTGACAGTTTGAGCAGGGCCGCCATCGACGGACTCCAAGTATTTGGACCCGGCGATTCTAGGTGGCGGGCGCGGGCGCAGAAGGTGGTGTAACCCCCCGCAGCCTCGGGCATGTCCAGTCAGCCTTGGCTGGCCTGCAGGAACAGTTTGGCCGAGCGGTTGCCGCTGCGGCAGAAAACCAGGATCGGTCGCGGCAGGGCCTGCAGCAGTTGCGCAAAGGCGGCAATTTGTTCGGGCGTCTGGAAGCCGCTAGCCACCGGCAGGAAACGGTATTCAAGACCGGCGGCCTGCGCTGCGGCCTGGATCTCGGCGCTGGTCGGCTGGTCGGGCCCGTGCTCGAAATCGGGTCGGTTGTTGACCACGCTGCGAAAGCCGGCGCGCGCGGCTTCGGCCATCGCCGCTGGAGTCAGTTGCGGTGCGACGCAGACATCGGGCGCGACAGCGCGCAGGGGCAGTGAGGTGTTCATAGCCTGCAGCCTACTTCGACAGCGCGGCTTTCGCCGCCGCGGACGCCATTCCCATATCGGCCTTGCCGGCAAGCTCGGCCCTTACTGCGCTCATCACCTGGCCCATGTCGCCCGGGCCGCTGGCGCCGAGGCCGGCGACAATACGCGCGACCGCGGCCGCGATTTCGTCGGCCGACAGGCGTTGCGGCAGGTAGGCCTCGAGCACGCGCAACTCGGCGCTTTCCTGGTCCACCAGATCGCTGCGCCGGGCCTGCTGGAACGCAGCGATCGAATCCTTGCGCTGCTTGATTTGTTTGTCGACGATGCCGACGACCTGCGCATCGTCGAGCACGATGCGCTCATCGACTTCCCTTTGCTTCACCGCCGCCAGCAGCATGCGGATGGCCGACAGGCGTTGGCTGTCTCTGGCCCGCATGGCGGTTTTCATGTCGTCGGTGATGCGGTCTTTCAGGCTCATGGCACGGGTCTTTCGGCAATCAAGAAAGCCCGCAGCGGTGGCCCGCGCGGGCTTTCGAGTCGGGCGAAGGGGGAGGCTCCGCTCAGTACAGCTTCTTGGGCAGCTGCATCGAACGCACGCGCTTGAAGTGGCGCTTGACGGCGGCGGCCTTCTTGCGCTTTCTTTCGGCAGTCGGCTTTTCGTAGAACTCGCGGGCGCGCAGGTCGGTCAGCAGGCCCAGCTTTTCGATGGTGCGCTTGAAGCGGCGCAGGGCAACGTCGAATGGCTCGTTCTCTTTGACGCGAATCGTGGTCATGAAACAGGTGATCCTTGAGGTGTACGCTCGGTGGCCCGGGCGTCGGTCAGGCGAAGGGTTCGGGTTTGCGCCTGCGCAGTTTGCGCCTGTGCAATGCGTGGACGCCATTTTGGCGCGCAAAGACCACAATTATAGCCAGGATTGGCTGCACACCCACGACCCGCCCGCGCCGGCCATGTCAGCAATTCACGGCGGCTGCGATCGACGCCAACTTCAAGGTAGGGGCGCGACTGCCTGTTTGGGGGGGTGCGAAACGATGTTCCCTTGCCTGTCCCCGCTTCCCGCTACACCATTGCAGCTTGTCCCAACGGCTCGCGATGACGCCCGACGCTCCCACTCGGCCCGGCCCTGATCTGTTTCAGACCGCCTTGCGGCCCGCCCAGTTGCCGACGGCGCTCGGCGGGCTGGTGCCGGCATTGCTCCAGCGCGACGGCGACGGGCTCGCCGTCAAGGACGCCGTCAGCGGGCACTACCTGCATGCCGATGCGACCTTGCTCGGCTGGCTGGGGTGCGAGCCGGGCGATGTTGTCGGCCGCAACGATACTGCGCTGTTCGAGCCCGGCGTGGCGGCGGCGTTGCGCGCCGCCGAACAGGCCGCCTTGGCCCAGCCTGGGCCGGTGACCAGCGAACATAAGTTCGAGCGGCGCGGCGTACGGCACGAGTTCAGCGTGCTGCGCCAGCGCCTGGATGGCAACGGCGGGCGGGTGCTGTTGGCTGCGGTGTGGCGCGACCTCGCACCATTGCGACGCCGCGAGGCCCAGCGCGCGGTAGCGATCGAGCAGCTCGAGGTGCAGCAGCGTGCCAATGAACAGTTGCGGCGCGAAATGCAGGATCACACGCTGCGCGACAGCGAAACGGGCCTCTACAACCGTGCCCATTTCGACGACCAGTTGCGTCGCGAGGTCGATCTGTCCACGCGAGAGCACCGCGAGTTCGCACTGGTGTCGATCGAACTCGACCCATTGGCACCCGAGGTGTTGGCGCTGGGCAATGCGGCGCGCACACGTGTCCATGAGGCGCTGGGCCGGCTCCTGCGCGGCAACACGCGGGCCATGGATGCCTCCTGCCGCTTCGACGATACCCGCTTTGCATTGCTTCTGTCGGGCGTCGGGCTGGCCACGGCGCATTCGCGCATGGAGGGCCTGCGCCGCCAGTGCGCCACGCAGATCGTCGCCCACGACGGGCGCGATATCGGCTTCACGGTGTCGATGGGCGTGGCCAGTTTTCCGCACACCGCGCACAGCCAGGACGAGTTGCGCGCGGCCTGCGACCAGGCCCTCGCCGACGCGCGCCAGCGCGGCGGCAACCACGTCACGCTGGCCAGCATCCGCTTCGATCCGGCATGAATGTGCGCCCCAAGACGGCTGCGGCGTCGCCCTCCCCGAGGGCGAAGTGGGGCGTCCCGGTACGGGCTAAACTGCCGGCATGAACTGGTTGGATGCCGTGAAGTGGGATCGCGACGGCCTGGTGCCGGTGATTGCGCAGGAGATCGGCAGCCATGATGTGCTGATGTTCGCCTTCATGAACCGTGAAGCGCTGGCCCGGACGGCCGAGTTGCGGCGCGCTGTCTATTGGAGCCGCTCGCGCAAGCGCCTGTGGGTCAAGGGCGAAGAGTCCGGCCATGTCCAGCAAGTTCATGAAATCCGGCTCGATTGCGACAATGACGTGGTGCTGCTGAAGGTGACGCAGCTCGGCCACGAGCCCGGCATCGCCTGCCATACCGGGCGGCACTCCTGCTTCTTCCAAAAGCTCGAAGGCACGGCATGGGCCAGCGTCGAGCCGGTTCTCAAAGACCCGGAGCGCATCTACAAATGACCACCGGCAACGATACCCTGGCGCGGTTGGCGGCTGTGATCGAGGAGCGCCGCGCCGGAGATCCCGACCGGAGCTACGTCGCGCGGCTGTTTCACAAGGGCACCGACGCGATCCTGAAGAAGCTTGGCGAAGAGGCCACCGAAGTCGTGATGGCGGCCAAGGACGGCGTGCGCGAGCGCCTAGTCGGCGAGGTTGCCGACCTGTGGTTCCATTCGATGATCGCGCTGGCCCAGTTTGGCTTGAAGCCGGCCGATGTGCTGGCCGAGCTGGAGCGCCGCGAAGGCCTGTCGGGCCTTGACGAATTTGCCTCGCGCAAGGCCCAAACCCGCGACCAGGAGGGCCGCTGAGATGGATACCGACGTGATCGATGCCGGATCGAGCAAGACGAGCGAGGAACTGGCCAGCCTGAAACAGATCACGATGGTGATCTATGCGCTTCAAGCGCTGGGTTTTCTCACCGGCGGCGTGACCGCCATCGTCGCCATCGTCATCAACTACGTCAAGCGCGAGGACGTCGCCGGCACGCTCTACCAGAGCCACTTCGACTGGCAGATCCGTACCTTCTGGTGGGGTCTTTTGTGGGGGGTGGTGGGCATGTTGTCGATCGTCATCCTGGTCGGTTTCGCAGTGCTGTTCGCCGCCTGGGTCTGGACCATCTACCGCGTCGTCAAGGGCTGGCTCAAATTGACCGAAGGCAAGCCGGTGCTGCCTTCGCCGATCGCCTGACCGCTTATGAGCGCCGATCCAAACTGCATCTTCTGCAAGATCGTTGCCGGCCAGATCCCGGCGAAAAAGGTGCATGAAGACGAGCAGGTGCTGGCTTTTCACGATATCCAACCCTGGGCGCCGGTGCATATCCTGATCGTTCCGAAACGGCACATCGCTTCGATGGTCGATGTGGGCGCCGAGCACCAGGCCCTGCTCGGCCACATGATGGTGCTGAGCGGCAAGCTGATGAAAGACCTGGGTGTCCGCAATGGCTACCGCCATGTCGTCAATACCGGCTCTGACGGTCGCCAGGAAGTGCCGCACCTGCACATGCATGTGATGGGCGGGCCGCGGCCATGGAGCAAAGGTTGAGCGCGGCGCTGCCGCGCGGGGGCTGACCTAGAATTATCGAATTCGATTTCTCCCGGGAGAGCATCATGGGATCGTTCAGCATTTGGCATTGGTTGATCGTGCTCTTGGTGGTGGTGTTGATCTTCGGCACCAAGAAGCTGAAGAATATCGGCGCCGATCTGGGCGGCGCCGTCAAGGGCTTCAAAGACGGCGTGAAGAGCGGCGGTGAGGCCACGCCTGCGGGCGACGCGACACCGACGCAGCAGGTCACGGCCACCAACCAGGCGGCCGACCCGAATACCGTCGACGTCGAGGCGAAGACGAAGTCCTAATTCTTTAGGTCAACCCGCGCCAGCGGTAGCGGGCACCCCATGATCGACTTCGGCTTCGACAAGATTGCGCTGATCGGCGCGGTGGCGCTGATCGTCATCGGGCCGGAAAAACTGCCGCGCGTGGCGCGCACCGTGGGCCACATGCTGGGCAAGGCCCAGCGTTACGTAGCCGACGTCAAGGCCGAGGTCAATCGCTCGATCGAGCTCGATGAGCTGAAAAAAATGAAGAGCGAGTTCGAGGGTGCGGCGCGCGATGTCGAACAAACGGTGAACAACGAAATGCGCGCGGCCACCAGCGATCTGCAAAGCAGTTGGGACAACGGTTCGCCCGAGTTATCGACGCCCGCGGACGCTGGCGCACTCGCGCCGCCGCCGCCCGATTACAAGCATCCGAAGAAGAACTGGCGCCTGAAACGCGGCGCCATGCCGGCCTGGTACAAGCAGCGCCAGGGCATTCGCACCAAGGCGCTATCGGGCGCGGCGCGCGTGGCGCGGTTCAGGCCGCGGCCGCTCTCGAAATGAGCGGCAACAAGACCGATCCGGAAGACGAACTCGCCGGCACCGAGCAGCCGTTCGTTTCGCACCTGGTCGAACTGCGCGACCGCCTGATCCGGGTCGTCATCGCGGTTGGCGTGGCCTTCGCGGCGCTGGCCATCTGGCCCGGGCCCGCCGGCATGTACGACCTGCTGGCCGCGCCGCTGGTGGCCACCCTGCCCAAGGGGGCGACGCTGATCGCCACCAATGTCATTTCGCCCTTCATCGTGCCGCTGAAGATCACGCTGCTGGCAGCCTTCATGGTCGCGCTGCCGATCGTGCTCTACCAGTTGTGGGCCTTCGTGGCGCCGGGACTGTACAGCCACGAAAAACGCCTGGTGATGCCGTTGGTGATTTCGAGCACCCTGCTGTTCTTTACCGGCGTGGGCTTTTGCTACTTCTTCGTCTTCGGCCAGGTCTTCAAATTTATCCAGAGCTTTGCACCCAAGAGCATCACCGCCGCGCCGGATATCGAGGCTTACCTCGGCTTCGTGCTGACGATGTTCATCGCCTTCGGCGCTGCCTTCGAGGTGCCGATCGTGGTCATCGTGCTGGCGCGCATGGGCCTGGTGAGCATCGAGAAGCTCAAAGAATTTCGCGGCTACTTCATCGTCTTGGCCTTCATCGTCGCCGCGGTCATCACGCCGCCCGACGTGGTGTCGCAGCTGGCGCTGGCAATCCCGATGTGCCTGCTCTATGAAATCGGCATCTGGGCGGCGCAGGTCTTCATCAGACACACCAAGGCGCCTGACGCCGAGGAAGAGAAGGCCACCTGATCAGCGCGCGGCCTTGACGACCGCATAGCGCTCCAGGGTTTTCAGGCGCGCTTGCTCGTGCTGCACGAGCGGCAGCGGATAGTCGCGGCCGAGTTCGAGGCCGGCGGCGGCGAGGTCGATCGGCCGGGCCAGCCACGGCGCGTGGACCAGCTGGGCCGGCAGCCCTGACAGGGCGGGCAGGTAGCGGCGGATGAACTTGCCCTCGGCGTCGAATTTCTCGCTCTGCGACACCGGGTTGAAGATGCGGAAATACGGCTGTGCGTCGCAGCCTGTAGCGGCGGCCCACTGCCAGCCCCCGTTGTTGGCGGCGAGGTCGAAGTCGTTCAGCTTCTCGGCGAAATAGCGCTCGCCCCAGCGCCAGTCCAGCCCCAAGTCCTTGGCCAGGAAGCTGGCCGTGACCATGCGCAGCCGGTTGTGCATATAGCCGGTCTGGTTGATCTGGTGCATGGCGGCATCGACCAGCGGGTAACCGGTGCGGCCTTCGCACCAGGCCGCGAACAGCGCCTCGGCGTGTTTGCCATGCTCCCAGCGGATCTTGTCGTATTCGGGCTTGAAGGCATGGCCGACCACATGTGGGTGGTGGTGCAGCAGCTGGTGGTAGAAGTCGCGCCAGATCAGCTCCGACAGCCAGACTTCAGCGCCGTGTGAGTCCTCTTGCGTGCGTTGCCAGGCCGCGCGCGCGAGCTGGCGGATCGATACGGTGCCGAAGCGCAGGTGGGGCGACAGGTAGCTCGGCCCCTTGACCGCCGGGAAGTCGCGCGTCTCGTCGTAGCGGTCGATGCGCGACAGGAAGTCGGCCAGCAATTCCTGCGCGCCGGCCGCGCCGCTGGGCAGCTTCAGGTGGTGCAGGTCGGTGGTTTGAAAGCCGATCTCGGCCAGCGCCGGCACGCCGGTGGCGATACCGCTGGGCACCGCGGCCAGCGCGGCGGCGTGATGCGCCACGGGGTAGGCGCGCAGGAAATAGGGTTCGAGCTTGTTCAGCCAGGCGTTCTTGTACGGCGTGAAAACGCCGTAGGGGCTGCCGGCCTGGGTCAGCACCTCGCTGCGCTCAAAGACCACATGGTCCTTGCTGGTGTGCAGCGCGATGCCGGCGGCGGCCAGCGCGCCACGCACCTGGGCGTCGCGGGCCAGGGCATCGGGCTCGTCGTCGTGGTTGGCATAGACCGCCTGCACGTGCATTGCAGCGGCCAGTTGCGGCAATGCCTGCACGGCAGGGCCGTGGCGCACCAGCAGGCTCACGCTCTCGCTGCCATGCGAGGCGGCCAGCGCACGCAGTTGTGCGTCCAGGCCGACCAGGCTGTCGCGGATGAACTCGACGCGCCGATCGGCGCGCGGCAGCACATCGAGGATCGTGCGGTCGAAGATGAAACAGCACCAGACCCGTCGCGCTGCGCGCAGCGCGTGGTACAGCGCGGCGTTGTCGTCGGCGCGCAGGTCGCGGCGCAGCCAGACCAGGGCACTGTCGAGCGGTTTTGCAAGCATCAGGTTGCCGCCAGCAAGGTCTCCAGGCAATGTTCGCGCACGGCGTAGAAATCCTTGATTGCGCGGATTTGCGCCAGCACCGGCGCGGTCGGCAGCGCCGCGGCGCGCTTGACCGCCAGGATCATCTTGTTCTTGCTGGTGTGCTCCAGGCTGACGAACTCGAAGACCTGGGTCTCGTAGCCATGGGCTTGCAGCAAGAGCGCGCGCAGGCTGTCGGTGAGCATCTCGGCCTGCTGGCCGAGGTGGATGCCGTGTTGCAGCATCGGCGCCATCACGGCCGGGCTGCGCATCTGCGGGCGCAGCTGCTTGTGGCAGCACGGCGAGCAGACGATGAGCGCCGCGCCGCTGCGGATGCCGAGGTGGATGGCGTGGTCGGTGGCCGTATCGCAGGCGTGCAGCGCGATCACGACGTCCAGCGCCTGCACGGGGCGCTCGCGCACATCGCCCTGCTCGAAGTGCAGGCCGCTCGAGCCCAGGCGCGCGGCGGCCTTGCTGCACAGCGAAACCAAATCGGCTCGCAGCTCGACGCCGGTGACTTGCGCGTCGCGGCCCAATGTATGGCGCAGATGGTGGTGCACCGCGAAGGTCAGGTAGCCCTTGCCGCTGCCGAAATCGGCGACTCGGATCGCGGCCGGCACCGTCAAGGTCGAGGCTTGCAGCGCATGGTCCAGCACCTCGACAAATTTGTTGATCTGCTTGAATTTACGCGCCATCGCCGGCACCAGCTCGCCGCCCGCGGTGGTCACGCCGAGCGCGGCCAGGAAGGGCGTATCGAGCCCGATATGGCGCTGCTTTTCGCGGTCGTGCGCCTGCGGCTCGACCGCATCGCGCGCATTCGCCGCCCGGTGCAGGCTGGCCTTGCCCTTCCTGGTGAAGCGCAATTCCAGGTCTTCGCCGGCGGCGTGCAGGTGGGCATGGCGAAAGGCCGGCCCGATCAACTCGCGCAGGGCGGCAAGGCCGTCGGCAAGCAGGCGGTTGTGCGTGATGTCGCGCGTGGCGTGGCTGTAAACGAAGCTCAGGTGCGCCGCGTCGCGCAGCAGCAGCGGCCGCACGGTCACACGCACCAGGTTGGGCTCGGGCCCGTGGTAGCCGGCCAGTACCAGTTGGGCCAGGCTGCCACGCGCCAGGTGCTCGGCCAGCAGCGCAAAAAAGCGATCGGTGGGGTTGTCCAACATGCGGCCATTGTCGGCACAAATCGGTGCAGTCGATAGAATCGCACCACCATGGCCGACGCCAGCCGCATCAACCTGACCAATCAGTTCCTGATTGCCATGCCCGGCATGGCCGACGGCCATTTCACCGGCGCGGTGGTCTATCTGTGCGAGCACACCGAAAAGGGCGCGCTCGGCCTGGTCATCAACAAGCCGATCGATATCAAGCTGAAGAATCTGTTCGAGAAGGTCGAGCTCAGCCTGACGCGCGACGACCTGGCCGAGGCGCCGGTCTATTTCGGCGGCCCGGTGCAAACTGAACGCGGCTTCGTGCTGCACGAGCGCCAATCCGACGCCACCAGTCCGTACAACTCGACCCTGGCGATTCCCGGCGGCGGCCTGGACATGACCACCAGCAAGGACGTGCTCGAAGCCCTGTCCAGCGGCGCCGGGCCGAAGAAGATCCTGGTCACGCTGGGCTACAGCGGCTGGGGCGCCGGCCAGCTCGAAGACGAGATCGGCCGCAACGGCTGGTTGACGGTCGATGCCGCACCTGAAGTGATCTTCGACACGCCCATCGAACAGCGCTACGAGCGCGCGCTCTCGCTGCTCGGCTTCGATCCGCGCATGCTGAGCCAGGAGGCGGGGCACGCATGAGCGCCGCGCGCGCCGCAGTGGCTGCCGCGTCGTCCGTATTGCTGGCTTTCGATTTCGGCACCCGGCGCGTTGGCGTGGCCAGCGGCAACCGCGTCACGCATACCGCAACGCCATTGACCACGCTGGCGCACGGCAACGCCGAGGCGCGCTTGGCTGCGATCGGCCAACTGATCGCCGAATGGCAGCCCGCCGCGCTGGTGGTCGGTGTGCCACGCCATCCCGACGGCGCGGCGCACGACAATACACGCCGCGCCGAGCGCTTTGCGCGCCAACTGCACGGCCGCTTCGGCCTGCCGGTGCATGAGGTCGATGAACGCTATACGACGACCGAGGCGCTGGCGATGGGAGCCGAAGATGTCGATGCCGCTGCGGCCGCCTTGATCCTCGAACAGTATTTCAACCAGCAAGCCACATGAGTTTCCCGACCCTCAATCTCGACGCCGAGGCGCTCTACGCCGCGCTGCGAACGGGCGTGCGCGGCCTGCTCACGGCCGCGCCGGAGACGGCATTGGTCGGCATTTGGTCGGGCGGCGCCTGGCTGGCCGCGCGCCTGCACGCCGATCTCGGACTGTCCGGCGAGGCCGGCGTGATTTCGAGCGCGCTGCACCGCGACGATTTCAGCGAGCGCGGCATGGCTGCCGGCGGCGGTTCGACAAAACTCCCGTTTGCCATCGACGGCCAGCGCATCCTGCTGATCGACGATGTGCTCTACACCGGACGCACGATCCGCGCCGCCGTCAACGAACTCTACGACTTTGGCCGCCCGGCCAGCGTGGCGCTGGCCGTGCTGGTCGATCGCGGCGGGCGCGAGCTGCCGATCGAGCCGGCATTCGCCGCCGCACGCATCGTTATGGCACCGGCGCAGCGCCTGTCGCTGGCGCGCGCCGATGAGGGGCGCTTTTCGTTCGCCGTCGAGCAAGGTGAAGCATGAGTAACCCCCAAGCTAGCGGCTACGCCGCGTCGCTGCCCCCCTCGGGGGCATAAGCGCTAACGTAGTATGACTCATCCTGCTATGCTCCGCAC